>DAOSXZ010000049.1:0-8690 GCA_035380845.1 Bacteroidales bacterium
TCGGAAAACGAAGAAATCTGCGCCCTCATCATGCCCATGATGATCACACAGTAAAAGGCTGCACATCACAACTGCACGTAACGGCTGCACGTTATGCCTTCAAATGGAGACTGCTGCGCCACAGACTCACTTAAGTGCGCCATAAACTACATCTACTGTGCCACAGACCCCCTTAAGTGCGCCAGATACTCCCCCAGGTGCGTCTTAAACTCCACTTGTTGCGCCACAGACCTGCATTTTTGCGTAAGAAACTTCCTTAAGTGCGCCAAAAACTGCACTTACTGCGCCACAGACCTACATAACTGCGCACAATACCCCCTATATATGCGCCTCAAATGGAGATTGACTGCGCCACATTTTTTTTCGAAAACATAAATATCTGTATTTGTGATAATTACAAAACAGGTGATTTTGTTGGCGCAGTCAAACTCCATTTGACCTACCAGCCACCATATATTTTTGTAATTTTGCATTCTGATCACCATAATTAGCCAAAATATGAAATTAAATCTCAAACGACCAATACTTTTTCTGGACCTTGAAACAACTGGATTAAACGTTGCTTCTGATCGCATTGTAGAGATATGTGTGCTTAAAATCAGTCCCGATGGTACACGCGAAATTAAAACCAGGCGAATTAATCCTACTATTCCCATTTCACCTGAAGCTCAGGCTATTCATGGTATTTCAAATGAAGACGTAGCTAATGAACCTACTTTTAAAGAAATCGCCAAATCACTTGCCAAATGGATGGAAGGTTGTGATATTGCCGGTTACAACTCCACCCGATTTGACGTTCCCATGTTATCGGAAGAATTTTTGCGTGCAGGCATTGATTTCAATTTCCGTAAACGCAAGCTTATAGATGTACAGAACATATTCCATAAAATGGAACAACGTACACTAAAAGCCGCCTACAGATTCTATTGTGATAAGGATCTTGAAAATGCACATAGTGCAGAAGCAGATACAGTTGCCACTTATGAAATCCTGGAAGCGCAGCTGGACCGTTACCCGCAAGACTTGCAAAACGAAATAAACTTTCTCTCAGAATTCTCCACAAAAACACGCAATCTGGATTATGCAGGACGAGTAGTTCTTGATGATGAAGATCAGCCTGTCTTTAATTTTGGCAAACACAAAGGTCGTCGCGTTAAAGAAGTATTCCAAACCGAACCTTCTTACTATGACTGGATGATGAGAGGCGACTTCACCCTGGATACAAAAAAAGTACTCACAGGAATTAAGCTTTCAAATGGAGGTTGAAATTACCCCTGATCTATGAAACTTTTTGCTTATCCTTATGGTTTGGATGATTTCTACATGAAACCGGACACGGCTCTGGCCAAACCAACGGATGATTTTTTCATACCCCCAGTATGCGGAAGTATTACTTACACATCATGTTATGTAGTTAAATTCAATCGCTTAGGCAGAAGTATAAAGGAACAGTTTGCTCATCGGTATTATTCTGAAGTAAATTATGGGGTTTGTATTTACGGACATCCGAAAGTTTTATCAGAAACCACCTCGGATCGAAATGCAGACATAAAGCACAATGGATCCCTGTGGATTCCCGGCCTCGCACTCGACTACTCTTTGTCCATGCCACGGACTTTCCTCGGCAAAGATCAAATTGAACAAATTTCTATGCAAAAAGACGACGATCCACTCCAGGCGGATGACCCTCAAGTGCTGACATTTCCCATCCCCTCTAGCCAATTTGTTGCTAAGAGAATAGCCCACTTATCAAGTTTTGTATATTTGAAAATGGGCGATTTACTAATTCTAGAGCTTCATACGCCTTTACCAGCTGCTCCCGGATCCAGGATAAGAGTGCTGCCGGAAGTGGATTTTAAGATAATCTAGGTGGAACCTTCCACGCCATTTATTAGTTCATATTTTATCAACGCCTTGTTAATCTGATATTTATAAAATATCTAGATGATTTTTGGCGCGGGAGGTTCCACCTCTTTATCTTTTTTGTCCCTTTTATTCTACAAATTGTACTTTTCTTTGATCATATGAAGATTTACCGCCACATATGTATCAGAGGAAATGCACATCAAAGCTTATTCCTGGAGAAAGAAGATATATATCATATGATTGATTTGCTGGCTGTATTTGCCTACAAATACAATGTGGAGGTTCTTGCGTATGATTTTCTATCAAACCATTTACATCTATTTGTAAGATGCACAGATCCTTCTTTTTTTATCAAAGCATTACGAGTTAGCTATGCCAATTATTACAATCATAAATACAAAACTGAAGGAAGTGTAGGTAGCAGGGGATATGTGTCGGTTTTGGCAAGAAGTGAAGAAGAGTTGATAGAGAAACTGATTTATGTTTTACGCAATTCAACCAGACATGGAACAGTGAAACATCCCTATAGCGATCCTTTTTGTTCAGCCAGGTATTATTATCAAAAAGACCGTGGAATCGACTATGGCAAAGATTATCAACCAGTTGAAAAGAACACAAATCTACCCTATTCGTCAGAGCAAATACCTGACCATTACTGTGTAAACAATAAAGGACACATTTATCCTGGTAGCTTTTTGAAAATAAAAGAAGTAGAAAAATATCTTGGACCCTATGATAAGGCCATGATCAAATTATCCAATCCTACTGATAAAGAAAAGTCTGAGCTGGAATCTCAACAATATTCAATGAAGGTAAGGTATCCGGATATCTATATAAGCCAGTTTATTTTAAAACAAATTTCACCAAAAACCATTCCACAGCTTTCAGTCACCGAAAAAATCCGACTGGCTGGTAGTGTCAGACAAAAGTTACCGGTATCAATTAAACAATTAAGCAGAGTGTTGAACATTGCTGAAACTAGTCTGAGGAGGTGGAACCTTAGCGCGCCAAAAAAGTAACGTATTTTCTATATATCTAACTATTAGACATATAAGAAACAATTTCGATTAATTGGCGCGGAAGGTTCCACCTACCGCGCCATTTCCCGCCACCCTGCCGGTAGCAAAGGCTATCTGGAGGTTGTAGCCGCCGCTGTCTGCGTCCAAATCCATGATTTCACCTGCAATGGACAAATTTGCAACGCGTTTTGAACGCATGGTGTGTAGGTCGATCTCTTTCATAGAAATTCCGCCTGCAGTGACAACTGCCCGGGCCCAGTCTCCGTAAGAGGCTATGGGAAAGACCCATCGCAGCATACCATCTACAGGGTGCAGCCCCGACTCGGCAAGGTATTTTATAAAGGGAGCGATCAGCGCCTCGGGCATGTAACGTTTCAAGTGAAGAAAAAGCTCATTTGTGCTGCCACAAGAAGCAGCAGAAGCAGCAGCAGCAGCAGCAGCAGTAACTGCACCTCCTGCACCGGTAGATCCCCTTCGGCAAGAAGTGTCATTTTTTGTTTCCCGTTCCCACCTATCCATCAATTGCTCCCGCGTAAGTGCGGGTTTCAGATTCAGGTGCAAGGCAACGCGCTGGCCTTTGTTCAGCGCCACCACCGCTTGACGGCTCACGCGAAAGCCAATGGGGCCTTCAATTCCCAGATTTGTGAAGTACAGTTCCCCTTCTTCCGAACGCCGGAGCACCTGCTCGGTGTAAAGATCAAGTTGCACGTTGCGCAGCTGCACTCCCTCCAAACGCTGATCATAATCAACAGGCATCAAGGCTGTTAGAGAAGGGAATAAAGGTTCTATACTATGTCCCAGAGCAGAAGCCAAAGGATACCCGTCACCTGTGGAACCTGTTCTGGGATAGGATTTTCCGCCTGTTGCCAATATGAAATGGTCCGCCTTCAACAGCCTTATCTGACCGTCTGCACCCGCCACCTTTACCGCGATAATCCTCGGTGGGTCCGCGGCCTTAATCCCCTGTCTTTCTGCCTGGTTGGTCTTTGCCGAGTCAACTTTCTGCTGACATGCTGCCTCACCGGTACTTTCAGCCGGGATTTCGCCACCAGAGGTCTTTGCCGATTGTGCAGTCTGACCCGCTCCCTCCCCGCTGCCTTCCGGAATGAATTCCAGTACCTGGCAATTGCAAACTATTTGAACACCAAGGCGTTCCAACCACGATTTCATGGCATCGATCACATCAAAGGCCTGCTGGGAAGCCGGATACACACGTGTCCCGCGTTCCAACACTGTCGGCAAACCTATGTCATTGAAGAATTTAACCGTATCCTCGCTGGTAAATTGATAAAATGCCGGCTTGAAATACCGCTTAAGCGGGTGAACATGAGGGCTAAACGCCTCCCAATCCTTCAAATTAGTAATATTACAACGGCCTTTGCCCGTAATGGCCAGTTTTCGTCCCGGCTTTTCCATTTTCTCCAGCAACATTACACGAGCTCCACGCTCAGCCGCCGTTCCAGCCGCCATCATACCCGCAGGTCCTGCTCCAATAACAATTACATCCATGTACCAAAGGTACAAACGGAGTTTGAGTGCGCCAAAATTTTGGCGCAACAAGGGGGATTTGTGGCGCGGTCACTGCGGGTCTGTGGCGCAGTCAAACTCCATTTGGTGTGCATTTTTTTTTGTTTATCTTTGCAGCCCTAAACCAAGCCTTCTTAGCTCAGTCGGTAGAGCAGCTCATTCGTAATGAGCAGGTCGCGGGTTCGAGTCCCGTGGAAGGCTCAAAACTTAATAGTTGTGAAAAAATCCAGAATGCTCAGGGGAGCTGTTATGGGCTCTTGTGTATTGCTGTTCACAATGGCATTTCAATCTTGTCCCGGTCCCCGGAACCGTAGTTTTCGTATCCGCAAGCTGGACGAACAATCGTTCGTAGAGAATAATATTGAGTATGTCTATAAACCGTTGTACGCCAACAACTTTTTCATAGCCCGCGAAGAGGGAGAAAAAGTGCTATACCTGAAGGATCCGGTATCAAAAAGTGAAACCAGGCATGTCATACATAAAGTGAAACGTGTGGTTTGCCTGTCAACCACGCACATTGCCTATCTGGATGCCATCAACGAAACCCGTTCTATTGTAGGAGTTTCCGGCAGTCAGTACATATATAACGACAAGCTTAGGAACGCCACGGATGTGGGTTACGAATCGGCTATTGATTACGAATCCCTTATGGCCCTGGAACCGGACGTCGTTTTTGCGTATGCCGTACCGGGCCAGCCTGCAGATTACATCCAAAAAATCAGGCAGTTGGGAATCAATGTGGTAGAAGTGCCCGAACATCTTGAGGATCATCCTCTTGGAAAGGCCGAGTTCCTGGTTGCTTTTGCGGCATTTTTTGACAAAGAGGTGATGGCCATGGAACAATTTCATTGGATCTACCAAACTTACGAAGAATACCGCCTCCTGGCGCGGCAGGCCGTAACGCTCACAGAACGTCGCAAAGCCGTAGAAAACAGCCTCGGCACGGACTCGCTCAACATCAACGCGCTCAACACCACTTTCAAACCGGTTAAAGTCCTGATCAACGCACCGTTCAAAGACATCTGGTACGTTCCCGGAACAGAAAGCCACCTGCACATCCTGATCAGGGACGCCGGAGGCGTCATACTCGGCTCGGAACCCGGTAAAAAAACAACGGTCATGAGCACCGAACAAGCTTACATTCACGCACTTGAAGCCGATTTTTGGCTGCACCCCAATCAATTCTCCGACCTCTCTTCGCTCGCCGCATTGGATCAACGGTTTGCCGAGGTGGATGTTTTCCGCACAGGCAACGTCTGGAACAACAACCTGCGCAGCACGCCCGAAGGCGGGAGTGATTACTTCGAGTCGGGGGCCGTCAGCCCGCATCTGATCCTGGCAGATCTGATCGCCATTTTTTACCCGGACGCCCTGCCCAAGCACAAATTCGTATATTACAAAAAGCTGGATTAAACCTGTTTGAAAGAGACCAGGTTTAAAAGCCGGGTGATGGCCCAGATGATCGCCATATAGATCAAAGCGACCATGACAAGCGGGAAAAAAGCATCAAAGGTTCTGCTGCGAATAATGTCTCCGGCTTTGGTAAGATCCTGAACCGCAATATATCCCACTATAGCCGTCATTTTTATAAGCGAAATCACCTCCCCTTTGTAAACAGGGAATGCCGTGCGCACAGCCTGAGGCAGTAAAATGTGCCAAAATGTCTGAAATTTTGTGAAACCCAGTGCCAGACCCGCATGACGCTGCCCGGTGGGAATACTTTCCAGCGAGGTTCGGAACAACTCGGACGAATACGCGGCAAAAATCATGGCAAAAGTGATTACCGAGACTACCATACCGCTGATGCGCAACGTAGCGAAAACCACGTAAAACATCAGCATCAGGATCACCACGTGAGGGATCGCACGGAACAAGGCAATGTATCCTTTTGCGAAATTGCGGCTGAATTTCCCGGCCGACATCCTCATGGCGCATACACCCGCTCCCAGAAACGTGCCACAAATCACGGAAAGTACTGCAATGAGAAACGTAACCCACAACCCGTCCAAAATCAGCATATAACGTTTCTCGTGTACCACATTCCGCTCAAGTCCTTCTTTAAATTGCTGCCAGATCCCTCCTGCAGATGCCTCCTCGCTGGCGGACCACTCCACCAAAATTTGCGGATTCACATAATAAACGCTTGAAAAGTCCACCTGTTTCTTCCGTTCCGCAGTCGCTGTCATATTGGAAGCAATTGCATCAATGCGCCCGGACTGCAAAGCCGCTATCAGGGCCGCATATTTCATATCCGCAAACTCAACCTCCCTGCCCAGTGCCCTGCCTATACGCATCATCAGCTCCCAATCCAGGCCTACGATCCTGTTGTTTTGGACAAAACACATGGGTTCCCGGTTGGCTGCCGTCCCCACCCGCAACGGAGGTCGCCCGGATCCCGCCACAGTAGACCCAGGTGCATCAGTTTCTGCTGAACCGGGTTCAGGTGCACCGGATCCTGGCCCTCCGTTTGCGGAAAAATCCGTGATCTCATAATCGGACCCATCGGGACGGATCCAATTCCCTACGATGGCATCCAGCGTCCCGTCACTACGAAACACCGCCAGCACCGAATCTACCTGGGCAAGCAATCCCGTTTTATCATCCCGGGAAATTGCAATTCCGGCACCTTCATTCGTCAGGTTATGCGGCAAGATAATATATGAAGGATTGGAACGCCCCACCACGTAAGCCGTTGTAAAAGCAGTCATTACATAATCCACTTTTGCCGCTTTCAGCGCTGCAAACCCGTCCATGATATCATCGTAACAATGCACCTGGACTTGCGGATATTCCTCACTCAGAATCATTTCCCCCAAAGACCCCGTCATCACAGCCACCCGCTTCCCGTTTATCAAACTGTCCGGAAAAGATTCATTGCCGAGTTCGGGACGCGGCTCCGCTAAACTGTCGTGTCCTTTGCCCTGCTCAGCAACAGCTTCCAACGGCAATTCACTGCCAATGCCGGGACGCGGCTCCGCAACACCGTTCGCTGCCGGAATTCCTGTAGAAACGACCGGCATCAAAAGCATAATAACCAGAACCCATAAACATTTCATCGCTCAAAGATAATTATTAACTTTGTTCACATTCAAAAATCCTGAACATGAAAGGAATTATTCTTGCCGGAGGCTCCGGGACACGTCTTTATCCCATCACAAAAGGAGTCTCCAAGCAATTGCTCCCCATCTACGACAAACCCATGATATACTATCCTTTATCGGTCCTGATGCTGGCAGGGATACGTGATATCCTCATCATATCCACCCCGCAGGACCTGCCTGCTTTTGAACGGCTGCTGGGCTCGGGTGAATCCTTTGGCGTCCGTTTCCAATATGCCCCGCAACCCAGGCCGGAAGGGCTGGCACAGGCATTCATCATTGGCAGGGACTTTGTGGGCAGCGATTGCGTCTGCCTGGTCCTGGGCGACAACATTTTCTACGGGCAAGGTTTCCGGACCATGCTTCACCAGGCGGTAGACTCGGCAAATAACGGCTTTGCACACATCTTCGGATATCCTATAAAAGACCCGCAACGTTACGGTGTCGTGGAAATAGGCAAAAACGGAAATCCCCTTTCCATACAAGAAAAACCGCAACACCCCAAATCCAACCTGGCCGTTACGGGCCTCTACTTCTACCCCAATGAGGTCCTGGAAGTGGCCGCCCGCGTGAAACCTTCCGCCCGGGGCGAGTTGGAAATCACCTCGGTCAACGATCATTTCCTGCAGCAACAACGCCTGCACGTCACCACCCTTGGACGGGGCTTTGCATGGCTGGACACCGGCACGCACAGTTCCCTTGCCGAGGCGTCCAACTTTGTGGAAACCATCCAGGCCCGGCAGGGTTTGAAGATCGCCTGCCTGGAAGAAATCGCGCTGCGCAACGGCTGGCGCACCCCGGAACAGATCCGGGAAGACGCCGCCCCCATGCAGAATAACGAATACGGACAGTACATCCTGGAGCTGGCCGCAGATTCTGCCGCAGATTCTGCCCGCAGTGGCGCGTCATCTTCAAGCTGCCGCGCCACCTGACAAACACCAATTTTATAAAACGCAGATTTTATGGAAGTTAAGCTTAACTCAACCTTAAAGTGGCGCGCCAGCTTGAAGATAACCGGCGGGTGCGGCTTCATTGGATCGCATGTGGTCAGGCATTTTGTGAAGAAGTACCCGCAGTACCGCATCATCAATGTGGATAAATTAACGTATGCGGCCAACCCGGAGTACCTGAAAGATATTGAAAATGAGCCCAATTATGTGTTCATACAGGCCGATGTGTG
>DAOSXZ010000050.1:0-8486 GCA_035380845.1 Bacteroidales bacterium
TTGTTTTTCATAACTTATATCTCTTTAAATTTAACTACTTTTGTTTCATCGCAATTTTTCAAAATTCATACCAAATCAATGAAACTGCCATTTTGTAAATACCACGGAGCCGGTAATGATTTCATATTAGTCAACAATCTTTCAGGGAATTACCACTTTACAAACAAACAGATAAACGCATTGTGTCACAGGCGTTTTGGCATAGGTGCTGACGGACTTATACTTATAGAAAAGGATGAACCTCCATTCGGGTATTTTATGAGTTTTTTCAATTCCGACGGGACGGAAGGTACTATGTGCGGAAACGGGGGCCGTTGCCTGGTTGCATTTGCAGACAGATTGGGATTGAATAACCATTATTTCAGATCCATTGACGGAGCTCATACTGGAATGGTTCTGGAAAAAGCCGGGCAATACGCTAAAGTGAAATTGCAATTGAATAACGTGGAAAATATCCGCATGTACAACAAGAACAGTTATGTTATAAACACCGGCTCTATGCATCTGGTAAAATTTATAGACAATGTCAACGTTGTGGACATAGGCGTGGAAGGACCTTTTTGGAGATGGCACAAGGATTTTGGCAAGGAGGGAATTAATGTGAATTTTGTTGAAGTATTAGATAAGGGATGCCTTTTTGTGCGAACCTTCGAAAGAGGAGTGGAAGATGAGACATGGGCATGCGGAACAGGTTCCACTGCTGCGGCGATAGCCGCCCGGGCACATACCAAAAGTGATATAGATCATTGGTTCATCCAGACCAAAGGAGGTAATCTGGAAGTAGAATTCACGCAAAACCAAGACAGATACTCAGATGTTTACCTGAGCGGAGGAGCCGTACTTACTTTTGAGGGCGAGGTGGAAATATAGCGCTGCCAATGCGTACCATTGTACTACCTTCTTCCAGCGCGATGGAAAAATCTCCCGTCATTCCCATTGAACAATGTATAAAAGACGGGTTTGAGGAGTAAGAGTCTGCTTTCAAATCATCAAACAGTTTTTTCAACTGCCTGAACTCAGTCCTGACCTTTTCCTTGTCATCTGTGAAAGTAGCCATCCCCATAAGACCGCATATATTCACGTTAGGCAAATTCAACGGATTTATACCATCTGCTTCTTCAGGCAAAAATCCTTGTTTGGTTTCTTCCCCGGCGATATAGATCTGCAACAGGACATCCTGTACTATTCCGCTCTTTTGTGCCTGTCTCTGAATGGCATTTAGCAGCCTGAGACTGTCTACGGATTGAATCAGCGCCACCCGTCCCACAACATCTTTTACTTTGTTCGTCTGCAAATGTCCAATAAAATGCCATTGGATATCCTTTGGAAGAAGCGGTATTTTTTTTAACAATTCCGGGGAACGGCTTTCTCCGAACAGACGTTGTCCTGCCCGGTATGCTTCCATGATCAACCCGGGGGGCTGAAACTTGGAAACAGCCAGCAGGGATACGTTTTCAGGTATTATTTCACGCAGATGCTTTAAATTCCGGGCAATCATTTCCGGTTCTTCATTTGCTGCTGCTGCTGGCGCTGCATTTCTTCCAGTCTTTGTTGAAATTTGGATTTCTTTGGTGTAGCAGGTGCTTTTTCCGCTTTTTCTTTCAATTGCCTGTACAACTTTTCTTCATCCACAAAGAATTTCTGAATAATCCATGTTTGCAGCATGGTAATCAAATTGGAAAGCAGGTAATAATAACTAAGAGCTGCTGAAAGGTTGTTACATACAACCAACATCATCAAAGGCATAAAATAGAGCATCATGCCCTGCATTCCAGGCATTTGCTGACTGGAAGCCGCTTGCTGCTTCATGTTCATCTTTGAATAAAAGAACATGGAAAGTGCCATCAGGAGAGCAAACAAACTGATATGATCACCATACAACGGAATATTGAATGGCAATTGCAGTATGGAATCGTACCCGCTCAAGTCGTCTGCCCACAGGAAACCTTCCTGACGCAACTCTATGGAACCCGGGAAAAACCTGAACATGGCAAAGAGAATGGGCATCTGGAACAACATGGGCCAACATCCACCCATCATGCTTACCCCGGTCTTTTTGTACAAAGCCATGGTTTCCTGTTGCTTTTTCATGGCATCTTCCTTCTTGGGGTATTTGGCATTGATCTTGTCAATCTCCGGTTTCAACACCCGCATCTTTGCTGAAGACATGTGTGATTTCAACGTAAAAGGAGAAATCACCAATTTAATAAGAATGGTCATCAGTAAGATGATAAGTCCAAAGTTGCTGATGAAACGATTCAGAAAATTGAAAATGGGAATGATCCCAAAACGGTTTATCCATTTGATCAAGAAACCGCCCATGGGAATGATCTGTTCAAAAGAACGGTCGTAGGCTTTTAGCGAATAATAACCGTTTGGTCCAAAGTAGAATTGTAAGGGAATGCTCTGCTGTGGGGCAGCCTGATAGGGAATTTGCATATAAGCCTTGCAATTCATAAGGAGTGTGTCTGCGTTATCGGCTTCATAAAACCGGAATGACAGATCTCCGCTGTTAAAGCTTTCGTCTGCTATGAGGATGGCAGAAAAGAACTGTTGCTGGAAAGCCACCCATTCCAGTCGTGTTGTAATGGATTCGGAACCGTCGGCTTTTCGGAGTCCCATGTTCTCAACTTCTGTTGAATTGGGGTATTTGTAGGCGATAGTGGAGTAATTCTTTTCGTTGTCATAACCTTTTTCCAGGTGACGGATGTCAACAATCCAGCTGAGGTCCATCTGGGTAACGTTGCGCGGGATATAACGATCCATCCCAACCAGGTTTATTTGCAAATCAAGAAGATAAGAATCTTCGTTCAGCGTGTATACATACTCCAGGTAAGCATCTTCATCAAAATGAAGGTTAAATATGAGCATGTTTTCCTGTTCAATAAAACGGGGAGTGAAGAAAAATTCCCCGGTATTGATTTGTTCTCCGGTATACAGATCCAGCGAAAAATTGTTGTCCTGACCCCGGAACAATTCCAGGCTGTCCCCGCCATAAGTGCTAAAGTTCTTGATCTGCACACTGTAAGGCTGACCGCCACGATTGGTTAAAGCAATCCTGATTTTATCATTTTCCAGCACGTACAAAGAATCTGATCCTTCCAGCGCTTGATTCAGAAAAGTGTTCGTAAATTGGTACCCGTTCCCTGACCCGGCAGGTTGAGGACCCCTTGACTGGACAGCGGCGGGCAACGACAGTGAATCTGTAGCTTCCTGGTTAGCAACTTCTTGATTGGCAGCCGCTCTTACGGCTTCCGAATACGCTATGGAATCACGTACGAATTGTTCTCGTTGCCGTTCTTTGGCCACTTTGTTATTGTAAAGGCTGAAGCCTAAAAGTATGGCTCCAATAAGCAAAACGGCCCAAATCGTATTTTTATTCATTGTTCTCTATCTGTTTGATCTTTACTTCCAATTCCTTTAATTCGGATTTTGCTTCTTCAATTTTTTTGCATGTATCGGCTATGATCTTATCTGCATTCTTAGACTTGGCAAAGAACCCCATATTGTTTTC
Organism: Bacteroidales bacterium; assembly: GCA_035380845.1. Lineage (GTDB taxonomy): Bacteria > Bacteroidota > Bacteroidia > Bacteroidales > UBA932 > DMER64. The sequence continues at coordinate 3,515 of DAOSXZ010000050.1, forward strand.
CCACACAGTAATTTCCGATTCCAGTTGACGGAAACGTTGAATAAGTTTATCATGCTCACTGTGACTTTCTGAAATCCTTCTCTTTCCTTGCCGGATATTTCCGCGTTTTTCCGAAAATCCCGGATTCAGGTGCCCAAAATGTTTATTTATCAGGTTTTTATATTTACTCTGAACAGTATCTTTATCCTTGATGGGAACAAAACCTATCTGATTCCAGCTCGCCTGAAAATCCCTTAATGCACTTTGCAGGTCTTTAACGGAAGACGGATCGAAAGCTTCCAGTTGAGCCATTATGGTTTCCTTCTTCGCCAGATTGTCTTCAAAAGAAGACTCCATTTTGGAAAAATGGTCTGCTTTCCGGGTAAAGAAAACATCACATGCCGAGCGGAAACGTTTCCAGATGGTTTCTGCCTGTTTCCTGGGAACAGGACCAATCTCTTTCCATTGCTTCTGAAAATGGATCAGCTGATCTGTAGTGCGCCGCCAATCATCACTCATGTTAACGGCTTCTGCCTGTTCACACAACGCTGTTTTTAGGGCCAGGTTTTCTTGCATTTCCTGTTTGAACTTTGCATAAAACTCCCTCTTTTCACCATAGAATTTATCACAAGCAGCCCTAAACCGGTCGTACACCTTCTGGTTTTCTTTTTTGGTGGCAAAGCCAATGGTTCTCCATTCTTTCTGCAAGGTTTCCAGTTCCCTGGCTCTTTTATTCCAGTTTATTTCATCATTATCTATGAGTCCGACAATTTTCTCTGCTTTTTCGCATAATTCCGTTTTGGATTCCAGGTTTTCCCGCTGATGCTTTTTCTGTTCCTCAAAGTATTCCTGGTGTTTTTTGTTGATAGCAGTAGTACTCAGTTTGAAACGTTCCCACATGGGTTCCCGCAATTCACGTGCAATTGGCCCGGTTTCCCGCCATTCATCGTGCAGTTTCTGTAATTTATGGAATGCAGATACCACATTGGGTTCATCCACCAGGGCCGCAGCCTTTTCACAAAGTTGTTCCTTTATCTCCAGATTGCGTTTGAAATCCAGATCCCGCAATTCCTTATTGATCTTTACGTAATCATAAAATTTCTCTACATAATGCTGATAGGTTTCCCATATATCCTTGGTCCGGGTTATGGGAACAGGGCCAACTTCTTTCCAATGCAACTGTAAAGAACGAAATTCGGGAAAGGTATGGTTAATGTCCTCTTGTTTTTCCAGAAGTTCTTTTATGCTGTCTATGATGGCCAGTTTTTCTTCCAGATTCCTCTCTTTTTGCTGTTCAATGCTACGCAGGAGGTCAGCACGTAATACTTTGTAACGAGCATACAACTGTTTGAAAGCTGTTTCCTCCGGGCTTTCCTGAACCTGAGCCGCGGCCTGGGACTCTCCATTTTCTACCGGTTGGTCTTTCCGGAGTAATTTGTAGAAACAGGACTTGATGATATCTGCATTCTTATGCATTTCCGTCTTGTCCTCGGCTTCTATAAGTGTTTCAAATTCAGTCAGAAGCTCAGCCATAGATAAAGTTGAATAGTCTATGGGTTCCGGGTTCTGCGTAGATTCGACTACATCGTTTTCTTGTTGTTTTTTGTCGTCGAATTGCTCCATGGGAGCAGAGTTGTTCAATTCAGGAGCTTGCAAATGTAATGAAAAACTCCAATATATGGAATTATGATTACTTTTGCAGCATTATGAGAATCGACATAATTACGGTACTTCCGGAATTGTTGGAAAGTCCTCTTTCTCACTCCATAGTCAAAAGAGCAAGGGCCGGATCCCTGGTAGAAATAGTGATCCACGATCTAAAAACTTACGGTAAGGGAAAATACCGGCAAACGGACGATTATGCTTTTGGCGGAGATGCCGGCATGGTCATGATGATTGAGCCGGTTTTCAATCTATTGGAAGATCTTAAACAAGAACGTTCCTACGATGAAATACTCTACACCAGTCCTGACGGGGAACCTTTCTCTCAGAAAGAGGCAAACCGCCTGTCGTGTCTGCAAAATTTAATCATACTTTGCGGCCATTACAAAGGGATTGATCAAAGAATCAGAGACCACCTGATAACTAAAGAAATATCAATAGGAGATTACGTTTTGAGCGGAGGAGAACTTGCTGCTGCAGTAATCACAGATGCCGTGGTACGTCTGCTCCCCGGAGCGTTGACAGATGAAACCTCGGCCCTGACCGACAGCTTTCAGGACGGGCTGCTGGCCCCTCCTATTTATACGCGTCCCTCCGATTTCAGGGGGTGGAAAGTTCCCGATGTACTGCTCAGCGGTGACCCGGTTAAAATCCGCAATTGGCAGGAAGAAAAAAGTCTCGACCGTACGGAACGGTTGAGACCTGATCTTTTACACCCGGATACCGCGGACTAGAAACCGAATCCGTCCACTTCAATATCTATTGTAACATCAATAACCGGTGCTTTTGCCATGCGTTGTTCAGACAACGGAAGGACCACAATGGCTTTTGGTCTGGCCGGACAAATGAATTCACAACCTCCGCAACCAATGCACAGAGCAGGAGTGGTTTTAGGGAACAGTTTGTCGCTTCCTTCGCGGGGAGTCATTTTTACCGCTTTTACGGGACAATGTTCATCACACGCTCCGCAATCCGTTCCGAATTTCTCCACTATGCAGTTTTCAAGCATCAGTTTCACTACGCCCATTTTGACCCGCTTCTTCTCTTCCAGAGGCATCAGTTGCAGTGCCCCGGAAGGACAGACCTCCATGCATTTGCGGCAATCATAACCGCAAAAACCGTTTTCATAAGAAACCGAAGGTAACAGAAAACCCTGCCAGCCAAAAGCACCCATGGCCGGTTTGATAATATGTGCCGGGCAGGCTGCAATACAGGCATGACAAGCTACACAGGTGTCTTTCAAACGCTCAAGAGTACCTGCTCCAGGGGGCATTTTTTTGGAAATATTGAGTTTCTTTTGTTCAGTAAACCGGTCCAATAAAACTATCCCTGCACCCGTTCCCATTGCAGCCAGCAGGAAAGCCCTCCGGCTGTTTTTCGGGGAAGGTTGTTTTACTACAGTGTCAGCGGATCTTTTCTTTTCAGGTTTCCAGGCAAACCGGTAACGGATAGATCCTTTGGCACACTTTGAGATGCAATTAAAACAGACAACACACCGGGAATTATCTATCAAGGGTTTTTCCGCATCAATGCAAAAGGATTTGCAATTCATGCTGCACAGCCTGCAATTTGTACAGGATTCCGGATCTATTTGCACCCGGAACATGGAGTATCGGGATATCAAACCCAGCAAGGTTCCCGCAGGACAAATGGTATTGCAATAAAGTCTGCCTTTAAAAAATGCCGTAACGGTCAATGCAACCAGGACACCTGCTGAGACCAGAAAAGCGACCAGGTTCCATGCATCGTATTTTGATCCCGAGACAAAATAGGCCAGGGGCCTGCCTATATTAGCTGCCATTTTTCCGAACAGGCCGTAAGGATCAAGCCATACCAGGGGCAATACAAAAGAAAAGGCAACACAAATAACAACAATGATCAATATGGAATACCTGAGTGTGTTGCGTGGTTTTGTATAACGGGACCGGCGTTTCTTTTTATTCCTGATAAATAAACCAAGCCGGTATATGATATCCTGGTATATACCCAGCGGACATAGGATCGAACAGTAAACGCGTCCAAACAGCAAAGTAAGGAGCAGCACAATCAGTACGGTAACCAGGCCGCCTGTGGCAATACCCAGTATTGCAGGTACTATCTGCAAACCCAGCAGCGTACTCCAGACTCCTGCAGCTTTGGCGGATAAGGCTATAAAAAAATACGTGAGCCCTGCAAAAACTGCCAAAGCAATAATCCTCCGGGACCATTTCAGAAAGCCGTTAAGGTGCATCAGAGCCGGATACGTTTAATATTCAATGTGTCAAGCTTTGTTGTCCCCAACTGGTGCTTTTCGGCCAATAAGATATGGGAGGCGTCTTCCAGAGTCATGGCACTGAACTGGTTGAAAAATTGCGTGGCCGCAGTGTCTACGGCTACAATATCCCCGGACATAAACAAAGCCTTGGGAGTTTGCACATCTTCCAGACTGCGCCCCTTGGGTCCGTTTTGCGTCATGATGCGGTATCCGTCCACTATATTGAGCACAGGCCGTTTTTCGTAGGTTGCCGCGTCTGCTATACATTGTTGAAGGTCGTTGGAATGCATATACCTGCGATCCCATACTATCCCCATATAATTCTTCATACACAATGTCATCCGGGCTCCTCCGTGATTCTTCAGTATAGGGACATTGATCCAGGCATCGCATTCAAGCAAGGCTTCGTGTATTTTTGCCTTTTTCATCCTCAGGGCCTGAGGCAATTCAGTTTCACGAAAATACCTTTCTTCATGTGCGTTAACCATTTCTCCGCCTGCTTGTTTGACTGCTTCCTGAATGCCGCTGTTTTCATAACAGCCTCTCCAATGGTCACAGGTGTGATCAAAAACCTTTACCTGTGATGCTCCTGCAGCCAGGCAATCCCTGATTATGGCACCCACCAGCAACGGATTGGTACATGCCGCATACTCCGGGGTTTTGTCCCACCCGATATTCGGCTTGACAACTACTTTCATTCCGGGTTTGATATACCGGGACATGCCACCCATTTCTTGTATAGCACGGGCATAAAGTTGTTCAGGTTCCCCACCCATAATAGCTACCAGGTCGGGAATGCTGTCTTTACCGGGAAGGGTTCCGGGTGCCGTTTTTTCCGAGGCAAAGAGCTTCATTCCTCTCAATCCAACCGTTCCGGCTACTGCACCCAAAACAGCGGTCTTTAAAAAATGTCTTCTTTCCATAATGATGTTATTTGTTGTGTTTATAAGCTGCTTTTAATGTATTTTTCAATAATGATACGCGTGTCATGGGACCCACACCGCCCGGTACCGGGGTTATGAAACTGCAACGCGGTGCCACTTCATCAAAGTCCACATCACCTGCCAGCCGGAATCC
>DAOSXZ010000051.1:0-8450 GCA_035380845.1 Bacteroidales bacterium
ACGACAACTAAAAAACATATATATACTAATTACACTTATGAACAACACATATATTACTATTGCTATATGCATCATCGCCGGCCTTTTGACCGGCTTTGTGCTGGGATACACATACTTCAGGTCTGTTGTCCTGAAAAAGAGGGCTAAAATTCTACTGAAAGATGCCGAACTGGAAGCCGAAAATATAAAACGTGAAAAAATTCTCCAGGCAAAAGAAAAATTCCTGCAATTAAAATCTGAACATGAACAGCTGATATCCGAAAGAAACAATAAAGTCGCACAGGCAGAAAACAAGCTGAAGCAGCGCGAAATAGCCATGAATCAGCAGAATGCCGAAATGCAGCGAAAAAATAAAGAAATCTCGACCCTGAAAGACACCCTGACAGCCCAGATGGAGCTGGCAGAAAAGAAAGTGGAGGAATACGAAAAATTGCGCCAGCATCAAATTGAAAAAATTGAGAGCATGGCCAACATGTCTGCAGAAGATGCCAAGGCATTGCTTATTGAGAATATGAAAGATGAGGCAAAAAGCCAGGCCATGTCCTATATCAGTGAGGTAATGGACGAAGCCAGACTGACAGCCGGCAAAGAAGCAAAACGTGTTGTTATCAATACCATTCAGCGTGTAGCTTCTGAAACCGCCATTGAAAATGCCGTTACCGTCTTCAATATTGACAGCGATGAAATCAAAGGACGTATCATAGGCCGTGAAGGCAGGAACATTCGTGCCCTGGAAGCCGCCACCGGTGTTGAAATAGTTGTAGACGACACTCCCGAAGCCATTTTACTGTCGGCGTTTGATCCCGTTCGCAGGGAAGTGGCCCGTCTTGCTTTGCACCAATTGGTGACCGACGGCCGCATACACCCGGCTCGTATTGAAGAAGTAGTAGCCAAAATACAGAAACAGGTAGAAGAAGAAATCATCGAAACAGGTAAAAGGACCTGTATAGACCTGGGTATACACGGACTGCATGCCGAACTGATAAGGCTGGTTGGAAAAATGAAATACCGTTCTTCTTACGGTCAAAATCTGTTACAACACTCGCGTGAAGTAGCCAACCTCTGTTCCATCATGGCCTCCGAACTGGGTCTGAATACAAAACTGGCCAAAAGAGCGGGATTGTTGCACGATATCGGCAAAGTATCCGATGAGGATCCGGAACTTCCCCATGCCATTCTGGGTATGCGGCTTGCAGAAAAATACAAGGAAAGACCGGAAGTGTGCAACGCCATTGGAGCCCATCACGAGGAAACCGAAATGACTTCTTTGATCGCCCCGCTGATACTTGTTGGGGATGCGATCTCCGGAGCACGTCCGGGTGCACGCAGGGAAGTTATTGAATCATACATCAAACGCCTTAAAGGCATGGAAGACCTGGCACTTACCTACCCGGGTGTAACCAAGACGTATGCCATTCAGGCAGGCAGGGAATTACGCGTTATTGTAGGATCGGAAAAAGTAAGCGATCAGGATGCCGAAATGCTTTCACATGACATTGCGCAAAAAATCCAGGACGAAATGGTATATCCCGGACAGGTCAAGATCACTGTGATCCGGGAAACCAGAGCCGTTAATTACGCCAAATAAATTGCCCGGTTAAACTTACCCGGAGAGGGCCTTGATAGGTTTGATCCCCGGAACGGATTACATAACGGAAAGGACCCGGACGTTTTTTGATCACGGTATCGCAAGGTACCCAGGCATTGTCCCAGGTATAGATCCGGTACTCGCCTGCAGGGAGCATAGTATAGCGGTAAACAGTCCTTTTGCCTCTGACTGTCCCTTCCAAAATATGCCTTCCCGGCACATCCCAGTGGAAATAATCCGATATGGCCCGCAGAAGGTATTCCCCGTTCTCTTTGAGGGATTCAATTGTAACCCATTCATTATCCGGATTTTCGTTATAGAAGGAATACGGCATTTCTATAGTGAGTGCAAGTGTTTTGCCTTTTGTTTTGTTCCAGATCCACCCCTCCACATAACGGGGAGCGGGGGAAGAATAAAACATGTCTTCCGGAAAAAAATACGGATTGTCATCTGTTGTCAGGTTTGCCAGACGCATGGCATTTTCGTAGTATTCGGGATTTGTGGATTCTGCAGTATGAATGTAATAACTTGCCTTATCGGAAGACTGGGCATGCACATTCAATAGCATATCAAAAGGTTTTTCCTTTGTCAGAGAATCCATTTTAGCTCGCAACAGACCTACTTCCACAGAGGTTATTGAGTCCGGATGATCCCAGTTGATTTCCTGGTTCATGCCCCGGGCATTGGACCGGGAATACCCCCCATGCACTCCATCGGGATTTGCAAAAGGTACAATATAAAAGACCGCGCGTCTTCTGTATTCGCGTCCTGTGGGAGAATCCTCCGTCAGACGGTCTATCAGACCTTCAAGCTGCCAGTTGGCAGGTGTCTCACCGGGATGAACCCGGGCATGAATCCAAATCCTGTTTTTTTGGTTTTCGGGTATTCCCGGATCGGTAACGGTAAGCATCTGAACCGGCAATCCCATCATGCTGTATCCCAAAGTATCCATTTTAACACAGGAAGGAGTTGTCCACTTTTCCAGTTTCTCCTGTAGCATATTCCATCCATAGGGAACAAAATAGGCTATGTACACCGAGTCCCGATCAAATAATGCGGAAACTTTTCGCATAGAAGCCATATAATGTTCAAAACGTTGAAAATGTTCCCCGTCATAGGAAAAGACAGCCCTTTTTGGATCTGTATTCTCAAAATTCAGATAGATATGCTTTCCGCGTACATTTTCCATTAAAAAATAAAACCACCTGCCGCTGGGCTGCAATTCCGGATTGGCCGGATTATCGGGATCAGATCTGGAGATTACCCGGTAAGAAAGATGCAGGACAGAATCGGTCACAGAAGGCCTCACCCAGACCGAATCTATCATTTCAATTTCACCCAGGCTTCCTGAATCAAAGTTGGCGGAAAATTTAACAGGATCACCTTCCTGCAACCATGTTGCAAGAGAAGCCAGCAGAAAAAGCCATTTCATAGCCTTTTATTTTTGGTTGTAATATTTGTAAAAAAGGATGATAGATTCAATCCCCTTATGGAACTGGCTTAACTGGTAACTCTCGTTGGGGGAATGAATGGTATCCCGCTCCAGTCCGAATCCCATCAGCAACGGCGGCGCGTTCAAAATGCCCTCCAACTCGGCAAGAATGGGAATGCTTCCGCCTCCGCGGCTGGGCACCGGCTCAATCCCGTATACCTCTCCCACTGCTTTCGCGGCAGCTTTGTACATGGGAGAAGAAATGGGCGCAAGGAATCCCTGACCTCCGTGATGTTCCTTTACTTCCACTTTCACACTTGCAGGTGCCAGTGATTTGAAATGTTCGGCAAAAAGCCGGGCGATCTTCTTATGGTCCTGGTTCGGGACCAGGCGCATGGATATTTTGGCGCAAGCATATGAAGGCAATACTGTTTTTGCTCCTTCCCCGGTATATCCGCCCCATATTCCGTTCACATCCAGGCACGGACGTATCCCGGTGCGTTCCAGTGTGGAATAACCGGCTTCCCCGGTGACATCGCCTATACCAATGGATTTTTTGTAATGCTCCAGGTTAAACGGAGCACGGGCCAGCATCGCACGGTCTTCGTCAGACAATTCAACTACATCGTCATAGAAACCTTTTACGGTTATCTTTCCGTTTTCGTCAATCAACCGGTCAATCATGGAACACAATGTATTGATGGGGTTGGCTACGGCACCGCCGTAATGACCTGAATGCAAGTCTTTATCGGGACCGGTGACTTTTACTTCCACGTAGGCAAGCCCGCGCATGCCGGTGTTTATTGAAGGCACCTCTTCACTGATCATTGTTGTATCCGAAACCAGGATCACATCACAGGCCAGCAATTCTTTATTTTCACGGGCCCAGGCACCCAGTGAAGGGGACCCAATTTCTTCTTCTCCTTCAATCAGAAATTTCACGTTGCATGGCAATTGACCGGTAGACACCAGGTATTCAAATGCCTTGACATGCATAAAAGACTGCCCTTTATCGTCATCGGCTCCGCGGGCATAAATGGCTCCGTCCCGGATTTCCGGTTCAAAAGGAGGTGATTTCCATAATTCTACAGGGTCAACCGGTTGAACGTCGTAATGGCCATAAACCAGTACAGTGGGTTTCTGGGGATCAATAATCTTCTGAGCAAAAACAACAGGATGGCCGGCAGTAGGAAATATGCGGGCTTCATCCGCGCCGGCTTCCATCAATGCCACAACATATTGCTGAGCGCATTTGTGCATATCTTCTTTGTGCTCATTCTGAGAACTGACAGACGGGATCCGGATCAGTTTAAAAAGTTCTTCCAGGAAACGCGGTGAATTCTTTTCAATAAAGTCTTTGATCTCGCTCATAATATCTTGATTTAAATGATTTTCGTGAGTTTTTCCACACGCTTTTGGGCATAGGGCATTGTTATGCGCAGCGTTTTCCTGTCGGAAGAAGGAGCATCATACATGGCATCTACCATAATGGCTTCGCAAATGGATCGTAATCCCCTGGCTCCCAATTTGAAATCAATGGCTGTATCCACAATATACTCCATCACATCTTTGTCTATGGACAATTTGATCCCGTCCAGAGAAAACAAATGTTTATATTGTTTAACCAGTGCGTTCTTGGGTTTTGTCAAAATATCCAGTAATGCGTCACGGTCCAGCCTGTTCAGGAATGTAATGACCGGAACCCGGCCTACGATCTCCGGAATAAGTCCGTAAGCACGCAAATCCTGGGGAGCTACGTATCTTATTAGGTTATCCTTGTCTATACGGGCAGCTTTTTCAGCCATGCCATACCCTACGACGGCCGTATTAAGCCTCTTGGCAATTTTTTTCTCGATTCCTTCAAAAGCGCCTCCGCAAATAAACAGGATGTTTTTGGTATTGACGGGAATCAGGTGCTGTTCGGGATGTTTGCGGCCACCCTGGGGCGGAACATTAACAACAGTCCCTTCCAGCAATTTGAGCAATGCCTGCTGCACACCTTCCCCGGACACATCGCGGGTGATGGAAGGATTATCACTCTTGCGGGCAATTTTGTCCAGTTCATCAATGAACACGATACCCTGCTCGGCACGGGCCACGTTGTAATTGGAGGCCTGCAACAAACGGGTCAGAATGCTTTCCACATCTTCCCCTACGTACCCGGCCTCTGTCAAAACCGTTGCATCCACTATGGCAAAAGGCACGTTCAGCATACGTGCTATAGTGTTGGCCAGGAGCGTTTTCCCGGTACCCGTGGGTCCGACAAGCAAAATGTTGGATTTTTCAATGTCCACATCTTTCTTCCCGTTGGATCGGATCCTTTTGTAATGGTTGTATACGGCAACGGAAAGAAATTTCTTGGCTTCTTCCTGTCCAATGACATACTGATCCAGAAATTCATGGATTTCCCGTGGCGTTTTAAGCCGGCTCTCCTGGGGCTGATAAAAGTCAGGCTCTTCCTCATGACTGGAACTCCCGTACATTTCTTCCAGGACTAAATTCGCATCCCTCAGGCAATTCTCACAAATGGATGCATGGAGTCCTGTGATCAGCACCCCTGTTTCTTTGCTGGATTTGCCGCAGAAGGAACACCGGTCCGTATCGAGCGGTTTTTTTTGCATTATTTTTTGGTTTTTCTCAGGACTTCATCAACGATCCCGTATTCAACGGCTTCTTCTGCACACATCCAAAAATCCCGGTCTGCATCTTTAGTGATCTGCTTGAGGGATTTTCCCGTATGTTCGGCAAGAATCTGGTACAATTGTTTTTGCTGTTCCAGGATCTCTTTGACGGCAATAGCCATATCTGAAGCTTGTCCCTGAACACCGCCCATAGGCTGATGGATCATGACCCGGGAATGGACCAATGCCGAACGTTTGCCGGAATTGCCCGCAGCCAGCAGTACCGCTGCCATAGAGGCAGCCTGGGCCGTACAAATGGTTGCTACATCCGAGTGGATCAGCTGCATGGTGTCGTAAATGCCCAAACCGGCCGTTACAGCCCCGCCCGGTGAGTTGATGTACATCTGAATGTCTTTTCCCGGATCCACTGAATCCAGAAAAAGAAGTTGTGCCTGGACAATGTTGGCCACCTCGTCGTAGATGGGAACACCCAGGAAAAGAATACGATCCATCATTAAACGGCTGAAAACATCCATCTGGGCAACATTCAGCTGACGTTCCTCAATAATATAAGGAGTAATGGATCCTTCCGGATTGCTGTACAAAGACTGGTACCTGTGCAGGCTCAGGCTGCTGATAGCTTTGTGCCTGATGGCAAATTTTTCAAATTCCGTCATTGGTTATTCTTCTTTAATATCAACTGAAACGTTTTCGCGAATATACGAAATTACTTTATTTTCTTCTGCCCTTTCATAGAGATTCCTGGCTTCCTTTTCGTTGGCCAGCATGCTTTCCGCATATTTTATCAAATGCTCGTCAGCCACATTGTTCATGCCGTACATGGCAAACTGGTAACGTGCCATGGCCACGGCACTCTGGATCATATCGTCTTTTTCCACCTTGATCCCGGCTGCTTTCATAATGGATTCACGTACAAGCTGCCAGCGGAAATCTTCAAGGAATGCGGGAAAGTCTTTTTCTATCTGTTCCATGGTAAACTTTCCGTCATTGCCTTCATACAACCAACGTTTAAGCATGTTTTCGGGCAATTTTATGTCTGCCTTGTCCAGCAGGATCTTGCGAACATCCTGTGCAAACTGGTAATTGCTTTCTCCTTCGTGGTTCTTTTCTATCTGTTCTTTGACTTTCTCCACAAAAGCATCGTGATTGGTTACGGTTCCTTCCCCGTACAATTTGTCGTACAATTCCTGGTTTTCCTCAGCGATTTTGAAACGTTTGATCTCTTTTATGGTAAATGTAAATTCGGGATCGGGATATTTTTCAAGTTCTTCCGGTTTCACCTGCAACAGCATGGCACGTTCTTCATCCTTGGCAAAAAGAGTGGTGATATTGGCCTGTACTTCTTCCCCGGCCGTTTTCCCAATGAAGATTTTTTTGTCTTTCAGTTTAGGGACTGACTTCAGGTTCAGATAAGAATCTTCAATCACGTTTTCACCCTGTTTAAGATCCACCTTCAGAAAGTCTTCCTTTTCTGCCTTTTCGGTTTCCTCCATGGTTCCGTGCTGATTCAAAAGTCCTGTGATATACTCTTCAACCTCCTTTTCAGTAATCGCTTTTTTGATAATAGGAATATGCATATCCTTATTTATGGGAATATCCACCTTGGGCGCCAGCATCAGGTCAAAAGCAAATGAAAAGTCAACATCGTTGTCCCAGTCTGCTTTCGCTTGCTCTTCAGATGCCAGGGGTTCTCCAATAATGCGGATTTCTTCTTTCTCCATATAATCGTTCAAGGCCTGTGAGATGATGGTGTTGACCTGTTCCAGCAAGGTAGAACGTCCGTACATCTTCTCTACCATGCCCATAGGCACCATTCCTTTTCTGAATCCCTTGATATCCAATTTTCTGCGGACATCGTTCAAGGCTTTTTTTACCTTTTCTTTATAGTCATTTTCTTCAACAGAAACGGTTACCTGCAAGGAAAGGTCATCAATTTGTTTCTTAGTGATATTCATAGTATTAATCTTATAAGGGGCTGCAAAAGTAGGTATTAATCGTCAAAAAACCAATCATTTTCTTACCTTTGCAGGATAGATAGATCATCAAAAACATCAAACATATGAGAGAAAAAATTGTAGCCGGCAACTGGAAAATGAACACCACCATCCGGGAAGGAATAAAATTGACTGAAGACATTCTTCGCGGCATTAAAAGTGTTCCTGCCGGTGTTACGCTCATTGTGGCACCTCCTTTTACCCATCTGAGCAGTGTATCAGAGATCATTGGTAATAACAAAACCCCGGGATTGTCGGCACAAAACTGCGCCGCCACTGAAAAAGGGGCTTACACAGGAGAAGTTTCCGCTGCAATGCTTGCTTCCGTTCCTTGTCAATATGTGATCCTGGGACATTCAGAGAGACGGGAGTATTACGGTGAAACCAACGAGATCCTGCTGGAAAAAATCAAACTGGCCCTGGCCAACGGACTCAGGCCCATATTTTGTGTAGGCGAAGTGCTTGAAGAACGTGAATCCAATATGCATTTTCAGGTTGTATCTTCCCAGATCCGCGAAGTGCTCTTCAAACTGGATCCCGATGATTTCAAAAAAGTTATTGTGGCTTACGAACCTGTCTGGGCCATTGGCACAGGCAAAACAGCCACTTCTGAACAGGCACAGGAAATGCACGCCTTTATCCGTTCATTTCTTGCCGAGTCATTCAAAGAACTTGCCCAATCCACCCCCATCCTGTACGGGGGCAGCTGCAAGCCTTCGAATGCGGCAGAACTTTTTGCCCGGCCCGATGTGGACGGCGGCCTGATTGGCGGCGCCTCCCTGAAAGCAGACGAT
>DAOSXZ010000052.1:0-8258 GCA_035380845.1 Bacteroidales bacterium
AATTTGCGGGGCAAATATAAGACAAATTTCCTTATTCTTCCTATATTTGTTGGATAAAAAATTGATTATGGACACACATACAACACTTCAGCGTAAGGCTTTAGAAATAGCAGCAAAACTTCGTAACGAGGGAGCAGATAAACCGTCTCCGGAAGAATCTTTCGGGTTATTCAAACAGAAAGGAGATATGATCTATCTGGTGGGGGAGACTGAATCCAAAGAGGTAGATCTGGACAAAGATTACCGTATACAAAAAGTAATGCTTTCCGCAATGCGGAAAAACCTGGTATCGTGTGTTCAGGAGGTATCCGACGGAGGTGTTTTTGAAGCTTTGCTTAGGGCAGCCATGCCGGCCGGACTGGGTTTTGATATTACCACGGATTCTGAGATTCCGGAAGAGCAGTTTTTATTTGAAGATCCAGGGACCTGTGCCGTGGTTACGGTTTCCGTTGAAAAGGATGAGGAACTGGTTCAGTATCTTTTTGATAACAGGATCAACGTGATGACATTGGGCCACGTAACCAAGGGAGATATTCGCATAGATGACCAATCCTACGGAAATATCCGCCAAATATGATCTGACCAACGGGATCTTCAACACCATTGCCCGCCGGTACGACAGAACCAATAGTATCCTTTCCTTTGGTTTCAACGCCCTGTGGCACCGAAAACTGATTGGTGAAGTGCGAAAGGTGCCACACGAAAAGATCCTGGATCTGGCCTGCGGGACGGGCACCCTTACCAAAAAACTGGCCAGCCTGCCCGGCACCCGCGTGACAGGCGTGGATCCCTCGGCAAATATGCTTTCAGTGGCTGAAAAAAGACTCGGCACAAAAGAAAATATTAGTTTAATAAAGGGATATGCCGAGTCTCTTCCGTTCTCCGAAGGATCTTTTGCGGTGGTGACGGTTTCCTACGGAATCCGAAATTTTGCCCAGATGGAAGTTTCCCTGCAGGAAACATGGAGAGTGCTTGAGCCGGGTGGACGGCTTTTCATATTGGAATTTTCTCCGGAAAAAGGGGATTCGCCCGGAAATGTTTTGAAAAGGTTTTATATTCATAGGATATTACCGCTTATTGGGTGGCTAAGTACCGGTCAAAAGCAGGCATACCGGTACCTGCGGGATTCGGTGGAATCTTTTCCGCAAGCCGGGACCATATGCAGTAAAATGGAAGATGCGGGATTTATAGAAGTATCACACACCCGTTTAAAACCGGGTGTAGCCGTTTTGTTTACAGGTGCTAAATTAAGATGATGGATTATAGTTTCAGTTCTGTTTTCACTCTTTTGCTCTACCTTTTTTACCTGGGGTTGGCACTTTATTTCATTTACGATCTGATCTTTAAAAAACACAATCCGGTTAAATCACTTTCCTGGATCGTGGTTATGCTTTTACTTCCGTACATCGGGCTGATACTTTATATCTATGTAGGCAGGGATTACAGGCGAATAAAAATTTACAGCCGGAAAGGATTGCACGACGAAAGATTGAAAAAAGAACTGAGTGCCCAACAGGTGGAACAATTGAATGCTACCCGGGATGAATTGCCTGATGCCATTGCCTCTCATAAAAAAATTGTACTGCTGGCACTTAACAACAGTAGGAGCATCCTGACCGAACACAACCGAACACAGCTGTATTTTACAGGAAAAGAAGCACTGGAAGCCATGTTCAAAAGTGCCGAGGGTGCAAAACAGCACATTCACTTGCAGTCTTTTATAATAGAAAACGATTCGGTAGGTACTCAATGGAAAAACCTTCTGATCAAAAAGGCAGAAGAAGGCGTGGATGTGTGTGTGATTTACGATGATTTTGGAAGCTGGCATTTGCCCCGTTCTTTTAAAAATCAAATGCTGGAGGCCGGGGTGCATATGCAGCCCTTCGGGAAAGTCCGGTTTCCCGGAATGCGAACCATGATCAATTACCGGAATCATCGCAAACTTTTAATTGTTGACGGAGTAGAAGGATTCCTGGGAGGTGTAAATATTGCCGACAGGTATTACGACGGCGGGAAGAGCATGGAGTGGCGGGATACACAAATGCGTATTCAAGGGGAAGCAGTCCGGCAGCTGGAGTCAAGTTTCCTGATGGACTGGTATTTTATTACGCATAAAAACCTCAGGCGCAGGAAACCTTATACATACCAGATCCCGGCCCTTGAAGAAGACAAGGTCCCGGAAACTTGTTATATTCAGATAGTCAGCTCCGGTCCGGATAGCGATTGGGCGGACATTATGCAGTTGTACCTTACATTCATAACCGAAGCCAAAGAACGCATCAGCATCACCACACCGTATTTTATTCCCAATGAATCCATTCTCAATGCGCTGCGTACGGCAGCACTGGGCGGTGTGGAAGTGCGCCTGATGCTGCCCCTGGAAGCCGACAGCCGGTTTGTCCATTACGCCAGCCTTTCCTATGTGAGCGAATTGCTGGAAGCCGGTGTCAAGGTGTACCTTTACACAAAAGGTTTCATTCATTCCAAAACCATAAGCATTGATGGAAAAAGTTGTGTAATCGGTTCAGCCAATTTGGACAACAGGAGCCTGGAGCATCATTTTGAAGTGGGAGCGATAGTTTATAACCCGGCTGTCAGCCAAGAACTGGAAGACCAGTTTGACCGTTATCTGAACGATTCCCGTTTGATATCTCCAAGGACCTGGGAGAAAAGATCTTTAGGACAAAAAATACCTGAAGCACTTACCCGGCTGTTAAGCCCCTTACTGTAAGATAAGTATCTTGAAGATACTTGTGCAAAATGAAGGAGATTCTTATATTTGTAACAGCATTTACTATATCATATGTTACTAAGTAAAAAAATGGGGGTTTATTTGAATCAGGCACATTTCCTGTTCAAACAATGTTTTCTGAGCGAGCTGGTAGCCAATAACGTAGATCTTACCCCCGAGCAGTACCTGCTAATTGATCTGTTATGGGATGAAGGGCCCCTGACACAACAGGAGATTGCCAACCAGATGCAAAAGGATAAAAATTCCATTACAAAACTCATTGACGGTTTAGAAAAAAAGGGTTATGTGGTACGTGAAACCAACCCAAAGGATCGTCGTAAAAACCTTGTGGTCGTTACAAAAACCGGGGAAGAAAAAAAGCAGGATATCACCCGCATTGCCATTAATGCGGCGGATAATATTCTGGGAGGAATCCCTACCGATGAATTGAACACGGTAGTGGAGGTCCTGAACAAGCTCAACAAAAACATGAAAAAAATCTTGCAAAAGAAGAAAGTATGAGTACAGAATACATGTTGAAGAATTGTGCTACGGGAAGGCTTTTTGAAGATACCGGCTGGCTCTTGTCAGATCCGCAATGCCAGGATCCTTCTTTGATCAGGGCAGTGTACAAAAAGAAACAGCTGGATTGCCACAAGGAAGGAGACGGCTTGTATCGCTTTGCTGACTGGATGCCGGTAAGAAGGAAACTCAAAGGCTCGGCAGCTCCGGTAACCTATAAAAGTGAAGCCCTGGCCGGGAATATGGGACTGAAAAATCTGTACATCACCTTTAGCGGATACTGGCCCGAAAGAGGTGCCTTCATGAATACCTGTTCTTTTAAAGAAACCGAGGCCTATTCCGTCTGTGCTCATATCCCTGAAAACGAAAAGCGAACCATGATCGTGGCTTCGGCCGGAAATACGGCAAGATCCTTTGCCCGGGTTTGTTCAGAGAATAAAATTCCTTTATTGCTTTTTGTCCCGTACGACAACCTGCAAGCACTTTGGTTTGAAGATCAGCTGGATCCATGTGTGAAACTCATCTGTTCTCCACCCGGATCTGACTATTACGATGCCATTGAATTAAGCAACCGTTTCTGTCAGGATAAAGTACATTTTTTTGCCGAGGGGGGAGCCAAAAATATTGCGAGGCGTGACGGTATGGGAACTACCGTTCTTTCTGCGGCCACCTTTATTGGCAGGATCCCCCATTATTATTTCCAGGCCGTGGGTAGCGGGACCGGGGCGATAGCTGCCTGGGAAGCCAACAAACGCCTGATTGAAGACGGTCGTTTTGGAAAAACAATCATGCGGCTGATCCCTTCACAAAATGCACCATTCTTACCGATTTACGAAGCCTGGAGTTCCGGTGAAAGGGAAATGAAGACGATGGGTGCCGGAGAAGCCCGCCAGAGATCGGCAAGCATTCGTGCCAAAGTCCTGGCCAACAGAAAACCTCCATACAGTATTCCCGGCGGGTTGTACGATGCTTTGTCTGAATCCGGAGGGTATATGGATTATGCTACCAATGATGAACTGGATAGGGCAAAAAGTTTGTTTGAAGCATTAGAAGGCATTGATATAGATCCGGCTGCCGGAGTGGCTGTTGCCAGCTTGATCAAAAATATCAAAGCAGGTAAAATTGATCCCGAAGCAATCATTATGCTGAATATCACTGGGGGAGGAGAACAATTGTTCAAGAAAGAACATCGCGTAAAATATATGAAGCCCCTGGAAGATATGTCTTTGTTAAGTGCGTAAAGGGGAATCCGGTTCATTAGCCATCATGCGGTATTCAATCCGGGACACAAACCGGGGAAAAAATTTTGTCATTACTACCGTTAGTTTACCCAGCGGTGTCAGCACTACGGTGTTTTTTCTTTTAATAATCCCTTTGAGCATATGTAAGGCTACACTGTGGGCTGACATCATTTTTTCTTCTGTCCGGGGCGTTTTTCCCTGAGACGTGCCGTCGGCCGTAAGCGCTGCGACCCGAACATTGGAAGCCGTGAATCCGGGCGCAAAGGTCATTACGTGCAATCCGTCGTACAAGTGTTCCGTACGCAAGGTATCCAGGAATCCGTTCATGGCGTATTTGGACGCGGAATACCCGGTTCTTGCCGGAAGCCCCTTGAATCCGGCAATAGAAGTAACCCCTACAACCGAACCTTTGCTTTCAAGCAACCGGGGTAATGCGTATTTGGTACAATAAACGCAACCCCAAAAATTCACATCCATCAGTCTTTTAAGGACTGAAAGATCAAGATCGTTGAATAAAGCCCGCATAGAAAGGCCGGCGTTATTGACCAGGATGTCAATACGTCCAAAACGTTCCAGGGTTTTATCTATTAAATTTTTGCAGTCTTCTTCCCGGGAAACGTCTGTAATCACCGTTAATACCGGATTGCCTTCTAGCTCATTTTCCAGGGCCTTCAGTTTATCTTCTGAACGGGCAGCCAAAACAACGGAAGCTCCGGCCTGTGAAAAAACACGGGCGCATTCCAGTCCGATGCCTGATGATGCGCCCGTGATTATGGCTACTTTGTCTTGTAAGCTTTTTTTCATGGTTATTCTATAGCCATGTTCTTGATCTCGTTCCCTTTATACTTGCCTGCCTTCAGTTTTTCCTGGATTTCACGGAATGCATTTAATGTATATTCAACATGTTCCAGGGAATGCATGGCTGTGGGAATAAGCCGGTACATGATAACGTCCCGGGGTACAACCGGGTATACCACTACTGAACAGAAAATCCGGTAATTTTCCCTCAAATCAATAAGAATGTTTGTGGCTTCTGCCAGTTCCCCTTTCAGGAAAACAGGGGTTACACAAGCCTCTGCCGCACCAATATCAAAGCCGCTTTTTCTCAACCCGTCCTGAAGTGTCCTGGTTATCAGCCATAATTTTTCCCGTAATTCGGGTTGCGTGCGGATCATTTCCAGGCGTTTCAACAACCCTTCCACCATGGCCATTGGCAGGCTCTTGGCGTATATCTGGGAACGCAGGTTGTACCTTAGATAATTGATAACATCTGCAGGACCGGCGACAAAGCCTCCGATCCCGGCCATGGATTTGGCAAAGGCCCCAAAATAGAGGTCAACTTCATCCATCACGTTAAAATGTTCCGAAGTTCCGCGTCCGTTTGCGCCCATCACACCGAATCCGTGTGCATCGTCAATCAGGATACGGAAATTGTATTTCTTTTTCAGTGATACGATCTGATCCAGGAATCCCAACGCACCGGTCATCCCGTATACGCCTTCTGTAATGAGTAAAATGCCGCCTCCTGTTTTCTCTGTCAGACGCGTAGCACGTTCCAGGGCTTTATCGCATTTTTCCAGATCATTATGGGGATATACGATCCTCTGTCCCATATGAAGACGCATACCGTCCATGATGCAGGCGTGAGCCTGTGAATCATAAACCACCACATCCCGCCGGTTCAGCAGGGCATCTATGGTCGAAACCATCCCCTGGTATCCGAAATTAAAGAGGAAAGCATCTTCTTTTTTCTCGAAATCCGCCAATTCTCGTTCCAATTTTTCATGCAGGGAAGTGTGTCCGCTCATCATACGGGCTCCCATGGGATAAGCCAGTCCCCATCTCTCGGCTCCGGCCGCATCGGCTTTTCTGACCTCGGGATGGTTGGCAAGTCCCAGGTAATTGTTGAATGTCCAGGCCAACATCTTTTTGCCCTGGAACATCATATAGGGCTCAATGGGACCTTCCAGCTTCGGGAACATGAAGTATCCGTGCGCTTTCCTGCGGTATTGGCCTAAAGGACCGCCTTCATCTTTTTTTATTCTTTCAAAAATGTCCATAATTAAGCGTCTATGTTTGCGTATTTGGCGTGTTGTTCTATGAATTCCCTGCGGGGAGGCACTTCATCTCCCATCAACGTGGAAAAAATCCGGTCTGCTTCGGCGGCATTATCTATGGTGATCTGACGCAGGATACGGTTTTCGGGATTCATTGTGGTATCCCATAACTGGGACGCGTCCATTTCGCCAAGACCTTTGTAACGTTGTATGGTTACTGCACTTTCTTTTCCCTTACCCAACTCTTCCACGGCAGCCCGGCGCTGTTCTTCCGTCCAGCAATACCGTTCTTCTTTTCCTCTTTTTATCAGGTATAGAGGCGGGGAAGCGATATATACGTGACCGTTCTGAATAAGGTCCGGCATATGGCGGAAAAAGAAGGTTAGCAGCAGGGTGTCAATATGGCTTCCGTCCACATCGGCGTCCGTCATTATGATCACGCGATGGTACCTGAGTTTGGTCATATTCAATGCCTTACTATCTTCTTCGGTGCCTCGTGTCACGCCGAATGCCGTATAGATATTGCGTATTTCTTCGTTTTCGAATACCCGGTGTTCCTGGGCTTTCTCCACGTTCAGGATCTTACCCCGCAAGGGCAATATTGCCTGGAAAGAACGGTCGCGGCCGCTTTTTGCCGTACCGCCTGCCGAGTCTCCTTCCACCAGGAATATTTCACTCTTTTCAGGATCTCTGTTGGAGCAGTCTGCCAGTTTTCCCGGAAGACCGGCTCCGGACATGACTGTTTTGCGTTGTACCAGTTCCCTGGCCTTGCGTGCCGCATGGCGTGCCGTAGCTGCCATGATCACTTTTTCCACGATGGTTTTGGCATCCTTTGGGTTCTCCTCCAGGTAATTCTCCAAAGCAGAGCTTACAGATTGGGAAACGGCAGCCATTACTTCACTGTTGCCGAGTTTGGTTTTTGTTTGTCCTTCAAACTGGGGCTCATTTACCTTAACCGATATGATGGCTGTCAAACCTTCCCGGAAATCGGCCGGATCAATATCAAACTTCAGTTTGCTGAGCATTCCGCTTTTGTCTGCATAAGTCTTCAAGGTGGAAGTCAGCCCCCTGCGGAATCCGGTAAGGTGGGTGCCTCCTTCTATGGTATTGATGTTATTGACGTAAGAATGTATGTTTTCTGAGAATCCCGTATTGTATTGCATGGCAATCTCAATAGGAATATTGGTCTTGTTTGTTTCCAGGTAAATGGGGGTCCCGGTCAGAGGATCACGCGTTTTATCCAGGAATTTCACAAAATCAAGCAAACCGGTTTCAGAGAAAAACTCGTCTTTCCGGAATCCCTTCCTTTCTACGTTATCTTCTTCAACTTCTTCCGTAAAGGCATCTTCTTCCGCATTTTCCCGGTGGTCTTCAATAGTAAGACGGACTCTTTTGTTTAAAAAGGCCAGCTCCCGGAGCCTTGCAGAAAGAATGTCATAACTGTATTCGGTCCCCAGGGTAAATATTTCCTTGTCGGGTACAAAATGAATCACGGTACCCGTTATATCACTGTCTCCGGTAATTTCTACGGGAGTCCGGGGGACGCCTCTGGAATATTCCTGCCGGAAAATTTTGCCTTCCCGGTAAATGGTAGCCACCAGTTTGTCTGACAATGCATTGACACACGAAAGACCTACACCGTGCAATCCTCCGGAAACTTTATAGGAATCTTTTGAAAATTTACCACCGGCATGCAAAACGGTCAGG
>DAOSXZ010000053.1:0-8206 GCA_035380845.1 Bacteroidales bacterium
TTAACCGTATTGAAAATATCTTTGTATGGAAACCGTAAACATTAAAGAGTTGAACGAGCGAATCCAGAGGGAAAGTGCTTTTGTGGATATACTTACCCTTGAAATGGGAAAAGTAATCGTGGGACAAAAACAACTTGTAGAAAACCTTTTGATTGGACTTCTGGCTAACGGACACATATTGCTGGAAGGTGTTCCGGGACTGGCAAAAACACTGGCCATCAGAACACTGGCAAGCGTGGTAGATGCCAAATTCAGCCGTATTCAATTCACTCCGGATTTGTTGCCTGCCGATTTGATAGGTACATTGATCTACAGTCAGCGGACAGAAGAATTTCAGGTGAAAAAAGGCCCCGTTTTTGCCAATTTTATTTTAGCAGATGAGATCAACCGTTCCCCGGCAAAAGTACAATCCGCCCTACTGGAAGCTATGCAGGAAAGACAGGTTACCATTGGAGAACACACATTTCCGTTGCCCGAACCATTTTTGGTTTTAGCCACCCAGAATCCCATAGAACAGGAAGGGACCTATCCTTTGCCGGAAGCCCAGGTGGATCGTTTCATGTTGAAAGTACTGGTGGATTATCCTGCAAAAGAAGAGGAAAAACTTATTATCCGTATGAACAATACGGGCGAATTTCCCACTGCTTCCCAAGTCATAAAACCGGCCGATATCCGTAAAGCCAGGGAAGTAGTTCGGGAGGTTTATATGGATGAAAAAATTGAACGTTATGTAGTTGACCTTGTCTTTGCAACAAGGACTCCGGATCAATACAACCTGAAGGATCTGGCCCCGCTGATCTCGTACGGGGCTTCTCCCCGTGCCAGCATTTCCCTTGCCATTGCAGCAAAGGCTTATGCCTTTATCCGCAGAAGGGGTTATGTAATTCCGGAAGATGTACGAGCCGTTGCTTATGAGGTGTTGCGTCATAGGATCGGACTTACTTACGAAGCCGAAGCAGAGAACATTGTCCCGGAAAATATAATCACATCCATTATCAATGCCGTTGAAGTTCCTTAATTGCAGACCATGTCAAACGATTTGCTTAAAAACGTAAGGAAGATCGAGATCAAAACAAGGGGTCTTTCCCGACAAATCTTTGCCGGAGAATACCACTCGGCATTCAAAGGTCGCGGGATGGCTTTCAGCGAAGTGCGTGAATACGGGTACGGGGACGATGTCCGGAATATGGACTGGAACGTAACGGCGCGCATGAATGCCCCGTATATTAAAGTGTTTGAAGAAGAGCGCGAGTTGACCGTTGTGCTGCTGGTGGATGTCAGCGGATCGCGTTGGTTTGGCACCCGGAAAAAGCTTAAAAAAGATCTTTTGGCCGAGGTGGCAGCCGTGCTGAGTTTCTCGGCCTCCATAAATAATGACAAAGTGGGGGCTTTGTTCTTTAGTGACAAGGTGGAAAAATTCATTCCTCCCAAAAAAGGCCGTTCCCACTTATTGCACATTATTCGTGAAATGCTTGAATACGAGCCGCTTAGCAGGCAAACCAATATTTCGGAAGCCCTTCGTTTTTTAACCAATGCCATCAAGAAACGGTGTACCGCATTTCTCCTTTCAGACTTAATGGATCTGGATGACATGCAGAAACCGCGTTTTGAAGAAGCGCTGAAGATTGCCGTCAACAAGCACGATCTGGCAGCAATACAGGTGTACGACCCCCGGGAAACCTCGTTGCCGGATGTGGGACTTGTAAAAATGGCCGATGCCGAGACCGGGCACGAACAATGGATAGATACCTCCGGAAAAAAGGTGAGGGAAAATTATGCCCGTTGGTACATCAACAGCCAGGACAATCTCAAAACCGTCCTGAATAAATACCACATAGATCATGTTAAAATTGCAACGGACCAGGATTATGTTCAACCACTGATTCGTTTATTTAAAAGCAGGGCTTGATTATGTACGGATTCGTTATGAGAAAGATCATTGTTCTTGTATGGGTTTTTCTACAATTACCCAATGTATTGACCGGACAACAAACATCCGTATTGGATAAAGACAGCATATTGATAGGGGACCAGGTATGGTGGACTATGATTCTGCCCCAAAATACCACCGGTATTACCGGGATAGAAACAATAGAATTCAAAGAATTGCCGCATGTGATCACAGAAGGTGTAGAAGCCTTAAGTCCCGTCATGTTGGATTCGGTCTACAGGAAAAAACACCTTGACACTTTAAAGGCACGTGTCCTGCTCACATCGTTCGACAGCGGTTCCTACAGGATCCCTGACATGCCCCTGTATTTGCGAAAACCGGATGGTACGGTAGATACTTTATGGTACAAAGGTCCCAGCTTGTATGTCAATACTATACCGGTTGATACGACCGGATTTCAGGCTTTCGGGCTGAAACCTCAGATGCGCTATCCCATTACAATGGCCGAGATCCTTATGGCGGCCGGTTTGTTGCTGTTTCTGGCCGGAATTACATGGCTGATTGTTAGAATCGTGAAAAGACGCAAAAAAAACCTGCCTGTTTTTGGTTTGTCCCGGCCAAAAGATCCGCCTCACATAGCTGCTTTGAAAGCCCTGGAAGCCATGAGAAAGCAGAAATTATGGAAAAAGCAGACCGTGAAACAGTATTACACAGTTTTGACCGATACGGTACGCGTGTACCTGCGTGACAG
Source organism: Bacteroidales bacterium (assembly GCA_035380845.1). Taxonomy (GTDB): domain Bacteria; phylum Bacteroidota; class Bacteroidia; order Bacteroidales; family UBA932; genus DMER64. Next base: position 2,643 of record DAOSXZ010000053.1, read on the forward strand.
GTGGGGCATTCAGGCTATGGAACAGACTTCGGCAGAAATGATAGGATCATTGGATAAAAAAGCAACCGAAGATCCTGTTTTAACCGCAGACATCATCAAGAACCTGGAGGACATGTTACACACCGGAGATCTTGCAAAATTTGCAAAATACACTCCTTCCGATACAGAAAACGAAACATCGCTGGACCAGGCAGTTGCATTTGTTACTCAAACGGCTCTGGTAGAAGAAGAAAAAGAAGATTAAAGACCATTATGTTTTTTGAATATCCTAAAATATTATACCTGCTCATTTTGCTGGCTCCCTTTGCGGGCTGGTACGTGTACAGGGAAATAAAAGGGAAAAACGCCCCGTCGCTGCAGATTTCTTCCTTGCAGCCTTTCCGGGATGATAAACATTCCTGGAGAAAGGCTTTAAGGCATATTCCCTTTTTACTGCGTTTGGTGGCGTTGGCAGCACTGATACTTGCCATGGCCCGTCCCCGCTCATCTTCCGATTTTGAAACCACTTCCACAGAGGGGATTGATATTGTTCTGGCAATGGACGTATCTACTTCCATGCTGGCAAGAGATTTTCAACCCGACAGGATCGCAGCGGCCAAAGATATTGCCATTCAGTTTATTGCCGAAAGACCTTCGGACCGGATAGGAATCGTGGTGTTTGCGGGAGAATCCTATACCCAATGTCCCCTGACAACAGACAGGATCACATTGATCAATATGATGAAAGAGATCCAGACCGGTCTTATAGAAGACGGCACTGCTATAGGGAACGGTCTGGCGACTGCAGTTGCCCGGCTGAAGGATTCCGAAGCAGTCAGCCGTGTTGTTATCTTGCTTACTGACGGAGTAAATAACAGGGGGGAGGTAACCCCGCTTACTGCCGCGGAAATAGCCCGGACATACGGAATACGTGTTTACACAATAGGTGTTGGGGCACACGGTATGGCTCCCTACCCGGTTATGACTCCTTTCGGGGTACAGATACAGCAGGTAAAAGTGGAAATTGACGAAGAGTTGCTGGAGCAAATCGCAAAGACAACGGACGGACAGTATTTCAGAGCCACCGATAACACCAAGTTGTTATCTATATACAGCCAGATCAATCAAATGGAAAAAAGCAGGACAATGGTTGATTCATTTCCCGTTTACAGGGAACTGTTCATGAATTATGCCCTGATAGCCTTGCTGGCACTGGCTTTGGAATTTTTATTGCGTTGGATCGTTTTAAAAAGAATACCGTAAAGAAATTATGATACAACTGGCCCAGGTACACTATTTATGGATTATTGCAGCAATACCCTTGTTGCTTCTGCTGTACGGTCTGTACAGGCGGCGCAGCAAAAGAATGATCAAACGTTTTGGAGATCCCCAATTGGTAAAAACCCTTACTCCCGGTGTGTCTTCCCGCAGGGGATGGCTTAAAATCAGTCTTTTCTGTCTGGCTTTGTTCTTTTTTGCCCTGGGATTGTCCCGCCCTCGCACGGGTGCCCGTGTTAAAGAAATGAAACGGACCGGTGTGGAGATCATGATAGCTTTGGATGTCTCCAATTCCATGCTTGCCCAGGATTACACCCCCAATCGTTTGGAACGTGCCAAGCTTGCCGTGTCCCGTTTGGTTGACAACCTGGACAGGGATCGCATAGGCCTTATTGTTTTTGCCGGAGATGCTTTTGTCCAGCTTCCTGTTACCACAGACTATGTAAGTGCCAAAGTATTTCTCAATTCTATCAATACAGGATCCGTTCCCCGTCAGGGAACGGCACTCGGACAGGCAATTTTGACGGGTATCAGGAGTTTCAGCCTGGATACACCGGAAAGTCGTGCGCTCATTTTGATCACCGACGGGGAAAACCACGAAGATGATGCCGTCGCGGCTGCCCGGGAAGCAGCCAACCAGGGCATCCAGGTTCACTGCATCGGCATCGGCTCGGAATTCGGCAAACCCATACCACTGCCGGACGGATCCCTGTTGAAAGACGAAGAAGGAAATACGGTCGTTACAAAACTGGATGAAAAGACGCTGGCGGAAGTGGCTCAGGCTGGCGGGGGAAGTTATACAAGAGCGGGAAATTCCGATTTTGGCCTTCAGGGAATCATTAAAGCCATTAGAGAACTGGATGAACAGGAGTTTGAATCGGTAGTATTCGAGGATTTCAATGAGCAGTATATGTACTTTTTTGCCATAGCCGTTTTTTTCCTTTTCCTGGAAATCCTGATTGGTGAAAGAAAAGTAAAACGTTTTAAAAGTTTTGATATATTTACCAAAGCGACTGTTTTTATTTTGTTTACCGGTTTGTCACTGACAGCGTCCGCCCAGGCAGATAAAAAAGACGTCCGGTCCGGAAACAGGGCCTTTCGTAAAGGAGATATGGAAAAAGCGTTGCTGGATTATCACCGTGCTGTGGCAAAGGATTCTTCCTCTGTGAAAGCAAAATACAACATGGCCAATACCATGCAGATGATGGATGATCATCAACAAGCTGTCAGTACAATGACCAATGTTCCGGATTCGCTTTCCGACCCCCGGGACAAGTCCTTTGCCTGGCATAATTTCGGGAACATGTACCTTTCGCAGAAAGAGTATGCCAAGAGTATAGAAGCGTATAAACAGGCATTGCGGAACCGGCCCGGCGATATGGAAACGAAAACCAATCTGGCGTATGCCCAGAAGATGTTGCAGGAACAGGAAAACCAGCAGCAGAATCAGGACCAGAATCAGGATCAGGATCAGGATCAGAACCAGGATCAGAACCAGGATCAGAACCAGGATCAGAACCAGGATCAGAAACAAGACCAGAATCAGGATCAAAAACAAGACCAGCAACCTCCGCCCGCAATAACACCACAAGCTGCACAGCAAATGCTGGAGGCTATGCAACAAAAAGAACGTGAAACACAGGAAAAAGTGCAGAAAGAAAAAGCCAAAGCGGCTGTACCGGTAAGAACCGGTAAGAATTGGTAAATGCGTAACATGAATATGAAAAGGATTATTCTGTTAATATGGACTGTACTGAGTCTTGTACAAGCAAATGCACAAGGCCAGTTTACCGTTGAAGTACCTAATGTGGTAGCCACCGGGGAAAGGTTCCGCTTGGTATTTACAGCTACAAATCTGGAACCGGAATCTTTCAATCCTCCGGAAATGGAAAATTTCATGGTATTGGCCGGACCTACCACATCTACCATGAACCGCATGGAGTACATCAACGGGCGCAGGACTCAAAGCCGCTCGGTAAGTTATACGTATATCCTGGAAGCCGTTACTACAGGTAAATTTACAATTGGAGAAGCTTCGGTGGTATCGGATAAAGTGACTTACCGAACGCAATCCGTTACCATTGAAGTCATCCAGGGAACATCTTCCCAGGGTGGAGCTGTTCGGCAGCAAGATCCGGTTGCAGGTGCCGAAATTTCAGATCAGGATGTTTTCCTGAGGCTGGATGTCAGCAAACGACGTGTTGTGAAAGGAGAGCCTCTGACAGCCACATTAAAACTGTATACCCGCGTTAATGTATCCGGGGCGGAAGACATTCGTTTCCCTACATTCAACGGGTTCTGGAGCCAGGAAGTGTATGCTCCCCAACAGATTGACTGGCAGCGTGAAAATGTTAACGGCGAAATATACCAGGTAGCTACGCTAAGACGCTATGTGTTGCTTCCACAGCAAGCAGGTTCCATAAAGATTGATCCCTCCGAGATTGTCTGTGTGATCCAGGTACGCAACACAAGACGTGGTCAATCCCTGTTGGATGAATTCTTTGATTCTTATCAGACGGTACGCAAACGGGTCATTGCACCAGCCGTTACCGTCAATGTCAGCGAACTGCCGGCCGGGGCTCCGGGCACGTTTAAGGGAGCGGTGGGAAAATTTGCCATCAGTGCCGGGCTCGGAAAGGATTCCGTTAAAGCACACGATGCCGTTTCTGTGTATGTAACCATCACAGGTGAAGGGAACATCAATCTTCTGGAAGCCCCACGGGTAACATTGCCTCCGGATTTTGAGGTTTACGATGCCAAGATCACGGATAATTCCCGCAATACAGGGGGAACATTTTCAGGATCCAAAACTTTTGAGTACCCTGTAATTCCAAGAAGTCACGGAGATTTCACCATAGACCCTGTTGAATTTTCATATTACGATATAGAAAACAAACAATACAAGACTATCCGCTCCGAACCCCTGAAGCTGAAAGTGGAAAGAAGTACGGACCTGGCTGCTCCCGGAGGAACCTACACGCCAGAAAATCGCAGACGTGCTGTGGAAAGCCTGAGCCGGGATATCCGTTATATAAAGACAGCGTCTCCTTCCTGGCGCAGCACAGGGAAATACCTGACGGGAAGTGTTTTGTATTTTGTAATTCTATTCATGATTTTTGCCGTGACAGGAGTCGTTTATGTGGTCATGAACAAAAGGCGGGAACACATGAACGATGTGATTCGCGTAAGAAACAGCAAGGCCAATAAAATCGCGAGAACACGCCTTAAAGCCGCCGGTGTTTTATTGAAACAGAAGCTGTTTGAAGCTTATTATGAAGAATTGCATCGTGCTTTATGGGGTTATATTGCCGACAAATTAGGCCTGTCCCAGGCGGAATGTTCACGTGAACGGATTTCTGAATTGTTGCGGAAACGTAATGTGGAGACGGAAACAATCAGCAATTTTACTGATATTATTGATTCCTGTGAATATGCCCGCTACGCCCCGGATCCCGGACAACTGGAAAAAGAAAGAATCTTTGATATGGCTGTCAAGGCGATTAGTAATATGGAGCAAGCCCTAAAATAGACCTGAGGTATGAAAAAGATATTATTTCTGATTGTTTTTGGTCTGGTCTCATCCTTTACGGCAGAAGCCCGGGAAATCCCTGACAGCCTTTGGAATGAAGCCAATGCATTTTATGCCGGTGAACAATACCAGGACGCCCTGGATCGTTACCTGGAAATTGAAAATTCCGGAGTGGAATCTGCAGATCTGTATTACAATATAGGAAATACGTATTTTAAAATGCGTTATATGGCATACGCTGTCTTGTATTATGAAAAAGCGCTGCGTTTGTCTCCCAATGATCCCGATATTGCCTACAACCTTGAAATTGCAAGGGAACAATGCATAGACAGGATAGAACCTGTTCCTACGTTTTTTGTGGCTGATTGGATTCGGGAAAGTCACCAGATCATGTCTTCAGACAAGTGGGCTGTACTGTCTGTGGGGATATTGTTGCTAGCCATCTTGTTTTTCATGCTATTCCTGTTTGCCCGGGGCGTCAGGTTCCGTAAAGCGGCCTTCATTTTGTCCCTTGTCATTTTTCTTTTTGCCCTGACAACTACAGTTTTTGCATGGCAAGCAAAAAATCAGGCAACCCGAAAAGACATAGCCATTGTGCTGGCAGCTGTAAGTCCTGTGAAAGCGGCTCCCGACATCCAGGGGAAAGACCTCCTGGTTATCCACGAAGGCACACGCGTTCGTGTTCTTGAAGAAATGGGCAGCTGGGCCCGCATTGAACTGGAAGACGGCCGGCAGGGGTGGGTGGCTCTGAATGAGATTGTTTTTGTATATTAGTGGC
>DAOSXZ010000054.1:0-8098 GCA_035380845.1 Bacteroidales bacterium
CGACCCACAGCTTAGAAGGCTGTTGCTCTATCCAACTGAGCTACCGGACCCTTTATTCGGTCATCAAAAACAATGCCCGCAGGACTGCAAAGTTCCTGTTTTTTTTGGAGGCCTGCAAAAATACGGCATTTTTTTTAAAACTCGTCCTTTGAATGATTAAACTTCATCCATTTTACCAATTCAACCACCAGAATGGGAACCAGGGACAAGCCTATGGTAATGAGCCAGTGTATGGTATCCATGGAAACCGTTCCAAAAACTTGCATCATTCCGGGAACAACCAGAACGGCCAGCAATAAAGCCGCGGAAACCAGTATAGCGCCCAAGAGCGATTTGTTTCTAAGTAATCCGAACCTGAAGGAGGAATGAATATTCGAATGCAGGTTGCGTACGTGGAACAGTTGGGAAAATCCCAGGACTGCAAATGCCATGGTCTGTCCCAGAGCATTCCCGCCATCACGGTAGCCAACCATGTAGGCGGCCAGGGATATCAAACCTATGGTTGCTCCCTGGTAACTTATGCGACGGATCATTCCCTGGGTAAAAATACCCTGTCCCGGATCTCTGGGTTTACGTGTCATGATATCATTATCGGCCGGATCCATACTCAGGGCCAAAGCCGGCAGGCTGTCCGTTACCAGGTTGATCCACAAAATGAGAATAGGGGATAGTGGATTGCCCAAATTGAACACAGAGGCGATAAAGATGAGCAACACCTCGCCCACATTGGCTGAAAGTAAGAACTGTATGGCTTTTAAGATATTATCGTAAATCCGGCGGCCTTCCTGCACGGCTCCCACAATGGTGGCGAAATTGTCATCCGTCAATATGATATCAGAAGCTTCCTTGGCCACTTCCGTTCCCACGATCCCCATGGAAACTCCTATATCCGCTTGTTTGAGTGCGGGTGCATCGTTTACACCGTCACCGGTCATGGCTACAATGTCACCATGGGAACGCCACGCTTGCACTATACGTACTTTATGTTCGGGAGCCACGCGTGCATAAACCGAATAATCCCGAACATTCCTGTACAATTCCTCATCCGGGATGTCTTCCAACCCGGACCCCGTAATGGCTTTATCTCCTTCCACATAAATGCCAATATCACCGGCTATGGCCATAGCGGTCACTTTATGATCCCCGGTGATCATTACCGGCCGTATACCGGCTGTTTTGCACTTTTTAACAGCCTCTATCACTTCCGGTCTGGCCGGATCAATCATACCCAGCAAACCTGTAAAAACAAGGTCTTTTTCCACCCATTCAACTTCCACGTCGGCGGGAACTTCTTCAATATCCCTGTATGCCACAGCCAGTACACGCAGCGCAGCCCCAGCCATGCGGCTGTTTTCTTCTTCAATCGCCCGGATGTCTTCCGCCAGGATGGGGCGTACGTTCCCCTGCATCAGAATGTGGGTACATGCGCTCAACACCTCGTCCAGACCGCCTTTCACGTGGATCCGGAACATGCCAGATTCCATGCGGTTGATCACGGACATTCTTTTTCGGTCCGAGTCAAACGGAACTTCTCCCCGGCGCGGGAACTGATCATCCAGCCGGTTTTTGTTCTTGCCCATGCCGAGTCCGACATCTACGATCGCTGTTTCGGTAGGATCGCCCGAGGTCTGGTGCGTGCCGTCATCCAGCATTTTCAGGTGCGCATCAGTACAGAGCAAAGAGGAGAGCAGCAGGGTACTCAGGTCCGGCCCGGCGGCAATGTCCGGTCCGGCGGCAATGTCCGGTCCGGCGGCAATGTCCGGTCCGGCGGCAGTTTCCGGCTCCGACTCGGCTTTTGTTTCCCGCAAAATTGAAAAATCACGGAAATCCACCCGGTTGCCTCCGGCCCAGCCTTCGGTCACCGTCATCTTGTTCTGGGTAAGTGTCCCGGTTTTATCTGAGCAAATAACCGTAGTACTGCCCAATGTTTCTACTGAAGGAAGCGTGCGTACAATGGCGTTGAATTTCACCAGGCGCTGTACTCCTATGGCAAGCACAATGGTGGAAACAATCTGCAATCCTTCCGGAATGGCTGCAACGGCAAGGCTTACGGCCATCATGAACATTTCAAACCAGTTGTTGCCGTAGATAAGACCCACCAAAAAGATCACTCCGCATATTCCCAATGCCACATACCCCAGCACTTTGCCCAGTTGCCGGAGCCGTTTGCCCATAGGGGTTTCCGTATCTTCAGTATTCTGAAGCATGTGCGCGATCTTGCCTACCTGTGTTTGCATGCCGGTAGCCGTCACAATCCCTTTGCCACGGCCGTAGGTTACCACACCCGTAGAAAAGGCCATATTATCCCGGTCTCCCAGGGGAATGTCCGTTCCTTCCAGAACAACAGCCGTCTTTTCCACCGGGACCGATTCCCCGGTCAGGGAGGATTCCTGGATCTTAAGGTTCACGGCTTCCATTACCCGAATATCTGCCGGGACGATATCTCCCGTTTCCAGGATCACAATATCCCCGGGTACTATTTCTGTTGAATTAATCTGATAAACCTGCCCTTCACGCAATACCTTGGTCCGCGGCGAACTCATTTTGTTCAAAGCATTCAGGGAAGCTTGTGCTTTTTTCTCCTGTACGGTACCTATGATAGCGTTGACAACCAGTATCCCCAGTATTACAAACGTCTCCATAAGTCCTTCCCCTTCAACGATTCCAATCACCCCGGACACAATAGCGGCTATAAGCAAAATGATCACCATGCTGCTCTTGAATTGTTCCAGGAACATCCAAAGCAGCGTTTTTTGTTTTTTCGTTTCCAGCCGGTTATACCCGTATTCTGAAAGCCGTTTTTTTACTTCAGCCTCTGAAAGGCCAGTTTGGGCAGATACTTCAAACTGTTTCAGCAGGTCTTCAACAGATTGATTGAAAAATGAGTCGGGTTTCATAACTCTTCCCTGTTTCCGGACACAACAGTGCCGGATTGGTAATCGTACTCAGATCCCGCCGTACTGTGAGGGATGGAATAGACAGCCATTGTAATGACAGCAGCCGCAAGGTACAGGTAACGCCTCCACCTGCAAAAACCGGCTGCAGAAAAAGGGATTCGGTTTAACAAATAGGCTGTTATCCAGACAACCAGAGCCACCAGTGTTTTGGTATCGGTCACATCCCCGCCCAAAGGCCAGCCGGACCACCACACACCAAAGGCGTATTTCTGGACCAAAGGTCCCAGGATGAACCCGCCGGCAAATAATACAAGTATTGTAACCAGTGCGTAAGGATTGATACGCACCTTTCCTGCAAAGGTGTAAAGTCCGGTAAAATTGGAAAATAGAAAAGTCAGGAACATGAACAAAACATGCAGGATCAGCACTACAGCCGGGACATGATCCCGGAAGCGGAGAATGTTATGTTCAGAATCAACTACAATCCCGTCATGACCAATTAGTTGGACATAATAACTAATCTTCCCGGCAGCAGGTTGTACAGGTATTTCCGTATTCACCAGCAATACGTCTTCTTCCGTAGAAAAAGAAGGAACAACAGGCGTAAAACCATCTGTACCGGGATACCGTTTGTAATAAAGAACGGCTCCTATGAGCTTTTCCTGATCTTCCGGAGTGCACCTTATTTTCACGGTAAGCAGGGTATGCGTGTCATTGTTTTTGGGCCGGACAAGACTACGGGGAAAGACCGCTTTAAAATCCCCTCCGTTGACCTCCATCAGCTCTTTGGAAGGATTACCCGGCCCGGTGCTTCTTTGAAAAAAAACAGCAACCAGGGTAAGCACAAGGGCTATAATCCAGCAGTAGACTCCTCTCATAATTGAACTACCAAATGATGCAATGATTCATTCCTGCGGACGATGATCCGGATCCGTTGTCCTTCTTCCAATTCCCCAAGAATGTCCATGTATTCGTTAATATCCTTTACTGTTCTGTCATTGATCTGTATTACAACATCCCCGTCCTTCATGCCTGCTTTCTCGGAAGGCCTTCCTTTAATAATAGTGCCGGCACAAAATCCTTCTCCTTCGTAAGTAAAATCGGGAATGACACCCAGGCTCACTTTAAAGGCGGCTCGTTCCATGGAAGATTCGGGCTGGTCCGTTTCCCGGTAAAGAGGAACAAAATCATCACGAATAATTTCCCCCGCAACAGTGGTTGCATATGAAACAATCGCTGTCATTCCGTTGTAGTTGATCTTGTCGGGAGTGTCAAACGGTGTATGGTAATCTGTGTGTGCGCCGGTACTAATGAAAAGCACCGGAACCCGGTGGCGGTAAAAAACGCTGTGGTCCGAAGGCCCGTACCCTCCTGCAGATGTCTTGAGCACCATCGGCGCCGATTTTTCCAGACAGGCGTTCAGCAGGGAATCTGCTCCTTCAAACGTGCCGGTCCCGCTCACCTGCAGAACGCTGTCACGCAGCCTTCCCACCATATCCAGGTTGATCATCAAAGAGGGGAGTTGTTCCAATTGTGCCAGCGTATCGGCCAGTTTTGCCGAGCCGAGTGTTCCTTTTTCCTCCGCTCCGAAAGCCGCAAAAATGATGTCTTTGCCGAGTTCCTTGCCCCGGGACTGCCGGATCAGCAACCGCGCTGTCTCCATGGCTGCAGCGACTCCCGAGGCGTTGTCATCGGCTCCCGGGTGTATGACCAGGGTGTCCGGCCTCAGGCTTCCCGAGCCGGGTCCGCCCATACCCAGGTGATCGTAATGGGCCCCAAGCAGAACAGATCCGTTCTGTTTCCCGGTCCTGAAAACCATAACAACATTATAGGATTCCAGGTCACGTATTTTGAAACGGTGAAACGGGCCATCCTCAAAGAGGGGCTCAAATCCGTATGATTCCATGCGGTCTGCTATGTACCGGGCAACAATGGAATCCTGTTCACTGCCGGCTTCACGACCTTCAAAACCGGTTTGGCAAAGATGCGTCAGTGTTTCCTCCAATATACGAACGTCCGGCTGACGTGTTGTCTGACCGCTGCAGGAAAGAAACAGCACGGTGATGGAAGCCATCACCGCGCCGGTTATGTAAGATCGGGATTTCATTATTAATCCAGTACCTCGGCAATTTTTGCTTTCATGGCTTCTCCGCGCAATCCACGAGCCACTATGGTCCCGTCGGGTCCAAAGAGAATGATATGGGGAATACCGTTAATGCCGTAAATATCGGTGGGAATGCTTTGTGCGTTTATGATTGAAGGCCATATGACGCCCAGATCTTCAATGGCTTTTTTAGTGTCTTCCGGTTCTTCCCATACGGCTACGCCCAATACGGTGAACTTGTCCCCGTTGTATTTGTCGTATACCTCGCGAATATTAGGGATCTCGCGTTTGCAGGGTCCGCACCATCCGGCCCAGAAATCTACCAGGACGTATTTCCCTTTGCCTATGTATTCAGAAAAAGACACTGTTTTGCCATCGGAATCCTCAATGGTAAAATCGGTAAACATCATGCCTTCGGAAGTCTGTTTCAAAGCCTGGCGCTGTTTGATGATCTTTTGAACGGGGCCCCTGGAAGTAACCGTTTCCCCGGCTTTTTCAAAATAGCCGTCCAGGGCATCAGAATCCCCGTAGTTGGTAAGGTACATCAATGCCATGGTTCCCACGTCGTTATTGGAATTAGCCAGGAATATATCCCCGATCTCCTGTGTGAATTTTGGGGTCCATACGGTTTCAAAATAAGCTTCTTCATCCTGACCCTGGTAACCCATGATCTCGTCCATCAGACTGTTGTATGTTGTCACAAGCGTTCCCAGTTCTTCATTCAGGGGAGTTCCTTCTCCCAGTGCAACCTGCCCGGGTTGTCCCAGATCAATATTGATGTTTCCGCCTTCCAGGATCAATTGTCCGCGGGAACGTTCGCTGGTGACAAGGCATAACACGGGTTCTTCAATGTTTCCGGTAAATGCTGCTGTTTTTTCTGCAATGACCACGCTGTCCAAAACATTGCCATCGTGCGATGCAACCAAACGTGCCGTTTTTCCGTTAAAAGAATCGTCAGGGAAAACAGCTGTTACTTGATATGATTTCGCAGTGCAGGAACTTAGCAGGATGATACCCAGCAGGGGAATCAAAGTGTAAAGTGATTTTTTCATAAAAGTAGTATTAGAAAATTTAAACAAAGATAGTTTATTTTAGTGTACATCCAGTCCCATACGCATGTAAACCATGTGTTTCAGCATACGGGAAATTTCCGTGAAATACTCTTTCACTGCTTTCACGCTCCCTGGAAGGGCAAAGATCAGGGAGTTTCCGCCCACACCGGCCAGGGAAGCACTCAGCAATGCGTTCGGATTTTCACTGCCGTATTTCATGCGCACGAATTCCATGATTCCGGGAATCTCTTTGCTCAATACTTTCCGGACTTCTTCAATGGTGATGTCCGAAGGACCCAAACCGGTGCCTCCGGTGGTAAAGATCATATCGTACCCGGCACGGATGTACCGCTCCAGTTCCTCATGCAACATTTCAGCATTATCGGGCAGGAGCGTAGAGGACAATGTCAGCTTCCAGTCATTGTCTCTGCAAAAACGGATGATCATTTTTCCCAGTTCCATCCCGCTGCGGTCTTCGTAAATTTCTTTATATGCCCTGGTACTCAGGGTAATAACAGCTATACGGTATTCTTTGGGTACGTAAATGAATTCATCTCCGGGTTTAAGGATACCCCCGGACAGAACACGTGTAAATATGCCCTCTTTGGGCATGACGCAATTCCCGGTTTTTTCCTGTACGGGACATCCGGGACCATGACACTTTTTCCCTATCTGAGTGACTTCCAGTAAAATGTCTTTGCATCGGAAACGGTCCCCCGGTTGGCAATGTTTCAAATCCGGAGTGCTGTCATCCGGATTTCCCAAGGTGGTGATATTCTCGGCAAAAGACCCGAAAGGAAATTCAACGGGATCAAGATTCATTAAACGGTAGGCTTCTTCCCCCAACAGGCTCACCTGCCGGTGCCACGTACCGGCGTGGGCATCGCCTTTAATACCTGAAGCGTCCAGCTCAATGAACGGACGTGATGTTTTTACAGTTCCCGTTTTTTCAGAGACGTTGACAGAACTAATTATCATGACGTAACTATTTTATCCTTTGATTTTTCCAGGAGTCTGACACCTGAAATTTCCATGTTTTTGTCCACGGCCTTGCACATGTCATAAATGGTCAGCAGTGCCATGCTCACGGCGGTCAATGCTTCCATTTCCACTCCTGTAGGGCCCGTGCACCGGGCTTCTCCCAGGGCTTCAATCCCGTCCTTGTGCATGTTGAACGTTACATCGGCCTTTGTCAACGTTATGTTATGACAAAGCGGTATCAGATGCCCGCATTGTTTGGCGGCCGAAATGCCTGCCAGAGCAGCCGTGATAAGTACCGATCCTTTTTTCATTTTATCTTCTCTGATCAGGTCCAGGGTATGGGCCCCTAAACGGATGAATCCGCAAGCCTTTGCCGTTCGCAGACTGTTTTCTTTGGACGAAACATCTACCATATTCACTTGTCCGTCCCGGAGTGTGTGAGAGAATTGTTTATTCATGACCAATGTTTTTTTATCCTCCTAAATAATGGAATGATTCACAGGTGTTGGCACTGCCTGCTGCCGGTTTGTTACGTAATGCATCATCCAGTGCCTTTTGAGCACCCAATTTCCTGATATCATATCCCAAATTGTTGAACAGGCACGGTTTCAGCAAACCGGTTGAGGTCAGCCTTATTCTGTTACAACGAGCACAGTCTCCGCCTTCGCCTCCTTCTACTTTGGTGAATGATCCGGCTTTCAGGTCCATACAATGGATCAGACGCAGTTCAAGACCTTCCTTTTGCGTGAATGCCCGGAGTTTCTCCACTTCTTCCCGGCCGGTGTCCGGCAGCAATACACAATTGATCTTGATGGGGGATCCCGGACCGCCGAATCCTGCTTTTTTGGCTGCCTGTATACCTTCCAGAACCTTGCCGAGTTTTCCGCCACGCGTAAGTGCCCTGTATCGCTCTGTATCCAACGTGTCCAGACTGATGTTTATCCGGTGCAAACCGGCCTGTCTCAGATCCCGGGCCATTTCCTTTAAAAGAATCCCGTTGGTGGTCATCGCCAGATCTTTGATTTCGGGAATGGTTGCCAGATCATGTATCAGGGATTGAATTC
>DAOSXZ010000055.1:0-8085 GCA_035380845.1 Bacteroidales bacterium
AGGTTCCCCAAATAACTAACATCGTATACCGAGATCTTCTGTATACATAACTGAATGCCAGATCTGAATCCGGCACACCCGGGATGGGCAGGGAAAAGTCTGTGGTTGGAGCTCCAAAGTCATGCAATCCCATCTGATTGAATGAGATGGATGCGGTAAGAGATCCTCCGGCAGAGGCCGTTACGGTTCCCTTACGTCCTTCGGGACGATCAACATCGGCTACATAAACATACAAGGTATCATCTTTTCGTTCAGCAGTCAGCCAGTCCTGATCATCTTCTGAAATAACAACATTCCAGGAAGGGGTGTTGGTGTTGACAAAAAATTTGAAAGGTTCCACATTCCTGGGATAGACAAGCATGGAAGGATTGGGATCCCCGAAAAATTCCAGGAAATAATTGGCCCCGGCTTCATCTGTCTGTTCTACTTCAAGAAATTTTTCAAGTCCGGAAACAGAGGTAACGGAAAAAAGAGCTATTCTGGGCGAAACACCGGGCATTGGGGTAACAGTAACTGTAATTTGTGTTTCCCCCGGAGTGCCTTTGTCGGGGAAAACGGTACACCAGTCTTCATTCCCAATTTGTTCAATGAACCAGCTCTCACTGGACCTTACCGTAACCGTTCTTGAAGTAGTAACGGGAGGCATATTTAGTTTTACAGGTGCAACTACAAGGTATCCGGTTTGATCCGAACGGCTGCAGGAAGCGAACAGGGTCATACTCAAAACTGCGATAAGCAGAAAACTTTTGATGTTGTCTTTTTTCATTTGTTGAGTGGTGTTTAGAGGGGATAAAGTAAAACATTTTTCACGACACGGCAAAACATCTTCTAAATGCTTACCTTTGTACCAACAATTCCGGATGGATATGCCTGTTGTTACAGTAACAAGTGATTGGAATAAACGTGACTTTTATGCCGGAGCCCTGGAGGGAGGTTTATTGGGACTGGCCTCCTTATTGGAAGTGACCCATCACATCAATCCCTTTGATGTAAGGATGGGGGTTTTCGTTTTGCGTCAGGCCTATTCAAGATATCCTTGCGGCAGTATACATATCCTGGCCGTACAAGCCCGGGCAACGGATCAATTGCCCATGTCCGTGGCATATTATGACAGTCATTATTTTATTACCGTTAACGACGGCCGTTTTTCCCTGCTCTTTGACAGTGAACCGGAATGGATCCGTGCCGTCTATACGGCGCCGGGAAGTTTTTCAGAAGTAGATGCATATATCAAAGCAGTCAGGGCCATTGTGGAAAACAAATTGGAAGACCTCACATTGCCGGCTGTCATGAAAACGGAAGTCAGAGCTTCCGCCGTTGCCCAGAAGGATTATATCATGGGTCAGGTCATTTATATTGACTCCTATGGAAATGCCGTTACAAACATATCCCGTTCTCTTTTTGAAAAAATAGGTTCCGGTAGAAAGTATACCATATTCCTTCAGGGACCGTACACTAAAATTGAAAAAATATCTGAAGGATATTCAGGGGTACGTCCGGGCGAGCTCCTTGCATTGTTCAACAGTGCAGGATTGTTGGAATTAGCTGTGTTTTTAGGAAATTTATCTTCCCTGGAAAACATAGGTCTTTATGATGACATACAAATACAATTTAATAAATGAACACGAACAGAGAGGAAGTTTTAACCCGGTTTTCAAAATTGCTGGATATTATGGACCGGTTACGGGAAGAATGTCCCTGGGACAGGGAACAGACACTGGAAACCTTGCGTACACTTACCATAGAAGAAACTTATGAATTGAGCGAAGCCATCCTGAAAAACGATTTGCAGGAAATTTGCAAAGAATTGGGAGACATCCTGTTGCATATTGTTTTTTACGCCAAAATCGGTCAGGAACAAGGGGCTTTTGATATGAGAGATGTTATTGCACAACTTTCAGATAAACTGATATACCGTCACCCGCACGTTTTTGCAGATGTGAAAGCCGGAAATTCAAATATAGTAATTGAGAATTGGGAACACCTGAAAACCAGGGAGAAAAACGGAAATAAATCGGTGCTTTCCGGGGTGCCTGCCGGTTTGCCCGCCCTTATCAAATCTTTCAGAATTCAGGATAAAGCCAGGGCGATGGGATTTGACTGGGAAGAAAAAGAGCAGGTTTGGGATAAAGTGGACGAAGAAATCGAAGAATTCCGCACGGAGTGGAAAAACGGGAATCAGGACAGGATGGAAGCCGAGTTTGGGGACCTTCTTTTTGCCCTTGTAAATGCCGCCCGCCTGTATGGTATTAATCCGGAAAATGCGCTGGAACGCACTAATAAAACTTTCATATCCCGTTTCAATTACCTGGAAGAAAAAACCATTAAACAAGGACGCTCGCTGAAAGAAATGACCCTTGGGCAAATGGATGAAATATGGGAAGAAGCCAAAAAAAACACAAAAAATAAATAATGGAACATTGGCTGAGCCGTTCCGAATGGCTTATCGGGAAAGAAGGATTACAAACTTTGCAGGACAGTACAGTAATGGTTGCCGGCCTGGGCGGGGTAGGGTCTTACGCCGCCGAAATGCTTGCGCGTGCCGGAATAGGTCATTTAATTCTCATAGATAATGATGTGGTTTCCCTCACCAACCGCAATCGTCAATTGCCCGCATTGACAACCACTGCAGGGCAATTGAAAACAAAGGTTATGGAAGAACGGCTCTTGCAGATCAATCCCGGGATACGTCTCACTCTTATCAACGAGTATCTGGAGCTGGAAACCATTCCCACACTATTATCCGGGTTGCGGCCGCATTATGCGGTGGATGCCATTGATACCTTGTCACCTAAGATAGCCCTGATTTGCTACCTGATGGAACAAAAAACACCCCTTGTAAGTGCCATGGGGGCGGGTGCCAGGATGGATGCCACAGCGGTCAGGGTGGATGACATATCAAAAAGTTATAATTGCCCGTTAGCGTTTATGTTACGGAAACGTTTGCGCAAACTGGGCGTACGAAAAGGCTTTAAAGCCGTATTCTCTGTTGAGTTGCCCAACGAGCAGGCCATTATTCCTTTCGAAGGAAAAAATAAAAAATCACAAGTAGGAACCATATCTTACCTCCCGGCAGTATTCGGGTGTGTATGTGCACAGACGGTCATCTGTGATCTATTGGAAATTCGTACATTTGTAAATGGTAAAAAACAAAATAATGAAATTTGAGATCAGGGAAATAGCAACGCGGAAGGAAATGAAGCGCTTTGCCCGTTTCCCTCTGAAACTCTACAGGAATCACCCCCAATATGTGCCAACATTAATTGCCGATGAAATCAAGAATATACTTGATTCTCCCAGCCTGGCATACTGCAAAAGGAAAATATGGATAGCCTGTGACCAGGAAGACAATATCATTGGAAGGATAGTGGGGATCATCAATCCCAGAGCCAATGAAATCTACAATAATAAACGCGTTCGGTTTGGATGGTTTGATGTGATTGACAATTTTGAAGTGGCCCGTGCGCTGATAGACACGGTGTCTGAATGGGGTGGCCGGGAAGGGATGACAGAAATACACGGTCCCCTTGGGTTTAATACCTGGAACAAGCAGGGAATGGTTGTCGAGGGTTTTGAAAACTTGCCCCAGTTCAATTGTCTGTACAATTATCCGTATTATCCCGAATTTCTGGAAAAGCTGGGTTTTATCAAAGAAGTTGATTGGATCCAGTATATCATGCCTGCAAAACAGCCTATTCCCGAAAAAGTGGAACGTGTAAACGAAATGATACTGAAACGTTATAAACTCAAGATGTTGAAATGGAAAAATCCCAGGGATTTCAAGCCGTATCTGGATGATTTTTTCCAGATGTATAACAAAAGTTTCATGACGGTACACAATTTCATTCCCCTGACACCAGAAGAAGCTGAAGCCAGCATAAAATTTTACATAAAATTGATTACTCCGGCCCTGTCCTGTTTTGTAGTGGACAGTGAAAATAAAGTGGTCGCCTTTTCCATTTCATTTCCCAGTATTTCACGCGCATTACAAAAAGCAAAAGGACGTCTTTTTCCTTTCGGGTGGTTTTATATTCTAAAGGCTTTATTGTTTTATCAAGACATAGATTTGATGATGAACGGAGCGCACCCGGACTGGAAAGGCAAGGGATTAAGTTCCATATATCACTATCATACCAACAAAACCGCTATCCGGAAAAAACTGAGGTGGGCAGTGACCAATCCCCAGCTGGAAACCAATCATGCCATAGACGTATGGAAAGAATACGATACCAAACTCCATACACGAAGACGTTGCTATATTAAATCCATTGACAAGTAATTGATATGACTATCTCAGAAATTGTATCGCTGCTCCGGGGAACCGTTCTTTGCGGAAAAATTGATGAAGATGACCGTGTGGAATATTGTTTTGCATCTGATCTGATGAGTGATGTTTTGACTGTATGCCGGTCTGATTTCATGTTGATTACCGGATTGTCCAACATGCAAAGTATCAGGACCGCAGAAATGAGTGACCTGAAATACGTCCTGATAGTACGGGGAAAAACCCCTACCCGGGAAATGGTTGAACTGGCGGAAGATAACGGCATTGTACTCATTGTGTGTCCCTACTCGTTGTTTAAAACATCCGGGATATTATACAAGGCAGGCCTGAAAGGAGTATATTAATGGAATTGACGTTTCAGATCCAGGGGGGAGATTTTACTTCTGCGGGAACGGCTTCATCCAAAGTGCGCCGTACCCTGAAAGAACTGGGAATTGACGCCTCTATTATAAAACGGGTGGTAATTGCTCTTTACGAAGCGGAAGTCAACATTGTGGCGCATGCCTATAAAGGACAGATAACAGCCTCTATAGATCCGGAACAGGTGTTTTTAAAACTGGTAGATGAAGGTCCGGGAATAGCCGATATTGAAAAAGCCATGACTCCCGGTTTTTCAACGGCCTCCCAACAAGTCAGGGAAATGGGTTTTGGTGCCGGGATGGGGCTGACCAACATTTGCCGTAACGCCGATGTTTTTAATATTCATTCCATCCCAGGGACAGGTACCACCGTAGAAATAACTATTCACATCAAATGAATGCAGATATACATACAAAACCTTTCCATCATGCATTGCGCATCTGCCAGGAAGTCTGTATAGGATGCTCGCGTTGTATGCGCGTTTGTCCCACAGAAGCCTTACGGGTAATTAACGGTAAGGCAACACTACACCCGGAATGGTGTATTGATTGCGGAGAGTGTTTTAATGTATGCCCGGTGAAAGCTATTGTCGTAGAAGACGATGATATTTCACAGATTTTTAGCTATAAACACAGAATCCTGCTTGTTCCTTCCATCTTTTTTGCTCAATTTGAAGAAAAACTGACACTGGATGCAATCAAGGGAATCCTCTATGAAATGGGTTTTACCGAGTTATGCACCGTAGAACAAGGAGCGGATCTGCTGGTAGATGAAATCAACAAATACGTTCTGGAATTTGACGGAGAAAAACCAATCATTTCCTCTTTCTGTCCGGCTGTTGTGCGTCTGATCCAGGTGCGGTTCCCATCCATGACAGACAGGATTATGCGTTTGATTCCTCCTCTTGAAATTACGGCACAGTATTATAGAAGTGAATACGAAAAAAACGGGATTCCCCTGGAGGATGTCGGCATTTTTTACGTAACGCCCTGTGCCGCAAAAATTGCGGCTATCAAAGCACCCGTGGGGGGATACAGTTCACCCATCAACGGCGTGATTAATATGTCCGAGTTGTATAATAAAGTGTTTTTGACATACAAACAGAAAGGGCCCAACGAAAACGAATATTGCAATCTGATTCATTCATCCCTTTCTTCTACAGGAATCCGCTGGGCTACTACCGGTGGAGAGGCCTCTAATATCAAGGGAAGGTCTTTGGCCATTGACAGTATGCCCAATGTGATAGACTTCCTGGAACGATTGGAAAACGAAGAAATAAAAGGGGTTGATTTTCTGGAGCTCAGGGCTTGCGATATGTCTTGTTGCGGCGGAATACTTGTCCAGGACAACCGTTTCCTGGTAAAAGAGCGGATAGATAAAAGAGCGGAAGAACTGCCTGCCCGGCACGCGTTGGATGAATCTTTCCGTCAAGTCTGTTCCGGCTACATACCTATGGACCGGGTAGAACCCAAAGCCATGGTCAAATACCATGCGGACCTTACCGTTGCATTGGAACGAATGGAGGAAGCAAGAAAACTCAGAAAAATCCTCCCGGATATTGATTGCGGCGCCTGTGGAGCCCCTTCCTGCGAAGCCCTGGCAGATGACATAGTATGCAAAAGGGCAACGTTGGAACATTGTGTTTTAATGCACGCTCACCGGGTAGATCCGGATATGATGGAAAAAATATGGGGAAAAGAACGTTTTATAAAGAAAGAACTAAAAAAATGACAGTTAGAGAAATAGTTGATTCATTGAATTTAAAGGTTTTCACCGGTGAACGGGGACTGGATGCTACGGTGGAAGGCGGTTATACATCCGATCTGTTAAGCGATGTTATGGGTTATGCCGATGCCGGCAGAGTCTGGATCACCCTGCAGACTCACAAGAATATAATGGCAATAGCATCCCTGAAAGAACTGGCCGCCGTGTTGCTTGTCAAAGGATTTGAACCCGATGAGGACACAAAAGCCCTTGCCGGGAAAGAAGGCATTCCCATCCTAGGCACCACGGAGCAGGCGTTTGAAATCTCGGGACGCTTGTACCGGTTATTTAATCCCTGATCATGATAGTCAAGGCCGATCTGCATATTCACTCCTTTTTGTCTCCCTGCGGGGATATTGGGATGACCCCCCTGAATATTGTCAGGAAGGCCAGGGAAAAAGAACTGGACCTGATAGCCGTCACTGATCACAACTCCACACTTCAGGGCCCCGAGGTTTTCAGGCTGGGGCAACGGGAAGGAGTGGCGGTACTATACGGTGCAGAGGTCACCACCCGGGAAGAGGTGCATTGCCTGGCATACGTGGGATCGGAAACACAACGTGTGCAATTGCAGACATACCTGGAGCGGCATTTGCCTCATATACCCAACGATCCGGAGATTTTCGGGTACCAACTCTGGGTGGATGAACATGAAAAAGTATTGGGAGAAGCACCTTTTTTGTTGATCTCGGCGCTCGATCAAACTATTGATCAGGTGGAAGCTTTTGTACACAGTATTGGGGGTCTTTTTGTGCCTGCACATATAGAAAGGTCCAGAAACTCCCTTTTCAGTCAACTTGGATTTGTGCCTCCCGGACTGAGTGCCGATGCATTGGAAATTTCGCGTCGTACCCGGCCGGCAGATTTTTTGGTACATCATCCCGAGTTGAAAAACTTCAAGATCACTCAATCTTCAGATGCCCATTATTTAAACGATCTTGGGGCCGTCCACACTCTTTTTGATATGGAAAAGCCCGGCTTTGAAGGATTGAAAACAGCTCTGAAATAATCCTATGAACGATCTGGCTTTACATCTATTGGATATTATTCAAAATTCCCTGTCTGCAGGAGCCACTGTAATTACTGTCAGTATAGAAGAAAATCCCCGGAATAATTTTTTGGCAATGTCCGTGAAGGATAATGGGTGCGGAATGAACGAGGAGCAATTGCAAAAACTGAGTGATCCCTTTTTCACATCCCGTACAACGCGCCGTGTAGGGTTGGGAGTTCCCCTTTTGCGACAGACTGCAGAACAGAGCGGGGGCAATCTGAAGGTAGTGTCCGAACCGGGTAAGGGAACTTGTCTTACCGCCCGGTTTCAATACGATCACCTGGACAGACCTCCTTTAGGAGACATGGCCAATGCAATGGTACTGATGATCTCGGCAAATCCTGGCGTAGATTTCGCATACAGGTATTCGTACAATGAAAAATCCTACGAAATCACTACCCGGGAACTAAAGGATGTTCTGGATGGTGTCCCTCTTAACGATCTGTATATCATGGAGATGATTGAAGAAATGATCAGGGAGAATCAAAATGATCTGAAAGTTTGCCAAATTGAATAATTTGGGCTTACTTTGCGGATTCCTTTTTTGGACCTTTATTAAAATAATATATCGATATGACAAAGATTAAATCATTGGACGATTTGCGGCAAAAAAAGCAGCAACTCG
>DAOSXZ010000056.1:0-7956 GCA_035380845.1 Bacteroidales bacterium
TTCACGGCGCTTGAACAACTCGGCAAGATGAACATTCAGGTTCACATGCTCACCGGGGACTCCTCCCAAACCGCAAATTCAGTTGCCACCGAACTCGGCATTGAGCATGTTGTTTCCGGCGTTTTGCCTCAGGAAAAAGAAGACTACATTCGCAAGTTGCAGGATCAGGGATTGTTTGTGGCCATGGTAGGCGACGGGATCAACGATTCTCAGGCACTCGCCCGCGCCCACGTGAGCATTGCGATGGGCAAGGGCACCGACATTGCCATGGACGTGGCGCAGGTCACGCTCACCACCTCTGATTTGACACTGCTTTCGGATGCCATCAAACTCTCCAAAGATACCGTGCGAATTATCCGTCAAAATTTATTCTGGGCATTCATTTATAACACCCTGGGGATTCCCATTGCCGCCGGCATCCTCTACCCGTTCACCGGCCTGCTCCTGAACCCCATGTGGGCCAGCGCCGCCATGGCCTTCAGCTCCATCTCGGTAGTGCTCAACAGTTTGAGACTGCGGAGGTAAGGGCTGCGGGGGCGGCTTCGCATAAGTGTACAACGTACACATTGTTCGTTTGCCTCATAATCAGCAACTTAGCATTTTTGACCCCCGGGGGGTTGATTTTCGTAACTAATTGATTTTCAATCAGACGAACAATGTGTACGTTGTACACTTGTTCCATCGCAGCAGCCCTGCCACAAAACCGCACCCCCGCAGCCATCACCGCAGCCTCCGCAACCACCTTCGCAACCTTCCCAGCCACCCCCGCAACCGCAACCACACGCGTCGCACCATCAGCGTCAGAAAGCTGTGGGCGGGCAACTCGGCAATTGCTATTACGTCTTCAATGGGCACATTTTCAGAATTTTGCAAGGCATCTCCCCGGCAGATGAATCGTTCAGGGAGGCCGGCGGGGGATTCTTCTATCCCCACCACCCGGTGCATTACGAAACCATCTTTCCATGAGTAGAGAATCACGTCGCCCATTTTTATTTTCACCGGGTCCACCGGACGCAACAGGACAGTGTCACGCTGGTCCAGTAGCAAGGGGCTCATGCTGTTGCCCCTTACCGGCAAACGCACCGATCTGCCGGCAGCGATCTGTTCCCGGATCAACAACAGGACATCTTTATTGGGTAAGTACTTAATCTGGCGTTTTCTCCTCATGAGTAAAAATTTTCTGGTAAATATGCATGGCCGCAGACGGATTTGGCAAACATTCCAACCGGAAAACGGGGACAGTTTTCAGAACTTCGGATATTATTGTGCAAATTTCCTGGTGCAATTCTTCGTCTTTCAGATATGCCGGCGGAAATGAAGGGTACAATGCCGCAAAACCTTGCACAACATTCAGGCGTGTAGACCTGTTATAAGGTGCCTGCTGCAGCCTTACTACAGCCGCAACCGGGTAATTTTCATTTAGATAGACATTGCCCTTTCCGCTCCATGGCGAGCCGTATATACTTATGGTATTCTCACGGCTGCTATTGGAGACATTACCGGAAGTGCCACTTGCGCTGCCACTTGGGCTGCCACT
This sequence comes from Bacteroidales bacterium, assembly GCA_035380845.1. Taxonomy (GTDB): domain Bacteria; phylum Bacteroidota; class Bacteroidia; order Bacteroidales; family UBA932; genus DMER64. The sequence goes on from DAOSXZ010000056.1 coordinate 1,538, forward strand.
TGGGCTGCCACTTGAGCTGCCACTTGAGCTGCCACTTGAAGTGCCATTTTGGTAGCTTCCTGAGGCGCCATCGGGATTTTCCTTCCGCTTGTGCAGCCTCAAAATGGGGCTGTCGTCGTTCAGCAGTCGTGTGCCCGGAATATTTTCCAGCCAAAGCTGCGTGTGAGTGCTTTTCCCCGTCCCTGATTCGCCCAGGAACAGAACTGCCTGATTTTCATGGATTATGACCGAGGCGTGGATGGCCGATGTCCATTCGGGAATTCCTGCGAAACCTCCTGCCATCCATAAAGCAAACCGCAAATGGTGCGGATTCGGAACCATTATTGGTCTCGTCAAGTTAGAGTTGGAACTGCACATTTTTTCGTAAGATACACAATGACAATTCATTGTGCTATCGCCCTTTTCCATTTCCAATTTTACAGAAAGCTTTCCGTCTGTGGAAAATATTTGGAATTCATATGAATTATCCTGTTTGCTTAATTCACAGGTCCCGTTTTCAATTTCAAAAGTGGAAATTGTGCGCTCCAGGTGCTCACTTTTATGGTCTTTTTCCGCTTCATCTATTGATAATATATTAATCTTTAATGACTTATATTCAGAAGAATGCTGAATATGCGCATCATTTACTGCATCGGACAACTTTTTGGACAAAAACGGAGCGAATCCCGGTAATTGCCAATTTTGCGCATCCGGTAATTTCCAGACAACTTCAATAAAGTGCCCTGCGATTTCATACGTAAAAGATTGGTATTGCATGCAATCACTCATTTTGTCCACTCACTTATATTAATAATCCGGTCGCAATGTGCCAACAGGCTGTCTCTGTGAGAAATAATGACCATTGTTATATCCCGGTTCATAAAATCTTGCAATAAAGTCTCAGTGATCTCAGCCTCCGTTGCGGGATCTAAAGACGAGCTGGGTTCGTCCATAAACAATATTTCTGCTTTTTTGAAATGTGCCCTCGCAATCCCAACGCGTTGACGTTCACCGCCCGAGAGCCGCGCCCCGCTTTCCCCTATGGGTGTATCCACCCCCTGCGGAAGTGTTGCCAGCCAGTCATTGAGTGCAGCCGTCTTCAGGGACTCATTCATTTGCCCGCGGTCATTTTCCAAACGCTCCATTTCATCAACCATCTGCTGCGAAGCATCATTCCTCTGCTGCGGCGCGTCCTTCATCTGCTGCAGAGCGTCCTTCATCTGCCGCGGCACGTCCTTAATCTGCTGCGAAGCATCCTTCATCTGCCGCGGCACGTCCTTAATCTGCTGCGGAGCATCCTTCATCTGCTGCGAAGCATCATTCATCTGCTGCGGAGCATCATTCATCTGCTGCGGAGCATCATCCCATGAAGGCGTAACATTCTGTGCCAATGTACCTTCCGTAATAAAAACATCCTGCGAAACATACCCGATTTTGCGATGCCACGCCCCTGTATTTTCCGGGCCGAGTGGGACGCCGTCAATCAATATTTTTCCCGCTTGCGGCCTGTAAAGCCCCATCATCAAATACATCAACGTACTTTTTCCCTTACCCGTGGGTCCCGAGATTCCCACCCGCTCGCCTTTCAGAATGCGAAACGACACGTCTTGCAAAACCGGTTCGCCCGGCTCAAATCCAAAAGTCACATTCTTAAATTCAATAAATTTTTGAAAAGTCAACGGTACCGAGGCGGAAGAATTTTCACCGGCATTAACCGCAGGGTGCGAATTCCGTGCTTCTTTGGCAATGTCTGCATGCTGGGAATTCCGTGCTTCTTTGGCATTGCCGGCAGACTGCGAATTCCGTGGCTCATGGGCAACGGCAGCAGGCTGCGAATTCCGTGCTTCTTTGGCAATGCCGGCAGGCTCTAAAGGGGCATTGAATAAAACCTCCAATGAATATGCGGTGTTGCGCATGGTGCCCACCAGCGACAAGATGGAGCGGACCGAAGGCAAAAGTTTGAGCGAGGCGGCTGCAAAGATACCGATCAAGGGCAAAAATTGCCGATCCCCGCCTCCAATAAAATAAAATCCTGCCACAAATCCCACAATCATCAACATGATTGCCACCTCTATAGATTTGGAAGATAGGCTTCTAAGGCGCTCTACCCTAATCTTGCTCCGGCTGACATCGTGCACACCTTTATCAAATGACTTCCTTAGGTACGGTAAAAAACAATTCACCATCACATCTGCAAATCCCCGGAATGTCTCGGAAGTGATCCGCCACATATCGCGTTTGGCGCAGTTGTCTACCCGGCCGGCTTCCTGCATTTTTCCTGCAATCTTATAATGATAAAACAGGACAATTGGTGTAAAAAGAATAATTTCCAGCATTGCGATGTAAAAATTCACAAAGCAAAGGGACACAAAGACCAGCAGGCACAACAGAATGTCTGCTATAAGGGTCAGGGCAGCGGACAAATACCCGAACACGAATTGATATGTTACTACTAATATATTGTGAGACAGAGTGGTATGTCCGGTTTGTTTCACAAATTGCAACCCGTTGGATATATATTTTTCATAAAGACCGGAACTGTATTGGGTATATACATTCATTAAAGTTCGGTTCCGGTAGTTGTTCATTTTGTGTAGCACAAAATTCTTTAAAATAATAAATGCAAAAACAAAAAACAGGACAATAAGTAAAAAAGTACCATAATTATCTACACCTATAAAATCGTAAAGCATTCGCAGGTACCTGTTCTCTTGGATTCCACGGTCTTCCAATACCAGCAACAATACCGGAACCAAAACAGCCAGCCCGGCCAGTTCCAGTATCGCCTGCATGACGGTCGACACTATCAGCAATGTCTTTTTTGTCCCGCTTAACGGTAATGAACGCAATACTTTTATCATATGTGAAACCGAACTCAAAATGTCCTGTGATACAGATTACCGAAAACAATTCCCGATCGCCCGCCAAAACCTTTTCCCGAATGCATTCTTTTCCACCAACTTGTACTTCCATCTTAACTTGAACAACCGAACCGCCCCGACAACCTTCCGCATGGGAACCCACATATTCTCCACCTTCACCTTTCCTTTGCCCCCTGCCGGATTCGCGATGATATCTGCCAGCACCCGCTCTGCTAAACGGTTTTTGATTTTGCCCTGCTTACCACTCTGCAAGTTGTTTGGCATACCATCTGCCAAAACCCGCTCCGCCAAACGGGCATCCGTTGCCGTCTGCTGCCGCTCCTGCAAGTCTTCAGGCATACCCAAATAAATATGCAACACATCCATAAAGGCCCGGTAAAGTTTGTATTGACTTTCCTGCATCAATATTTTTTCTATCCGCTCCAGGTCAATCTCGTGCGCATGAGCGGTATAAAAAATACCTAAATCGTATAAATGCCTTAAAACGATCCCAGAGGACAAAAAATGCGTAATGGCATGCCGGATCAGAAAGATCATCTGAAAATCCGGAGGAGGAATATCTGCTGAAACACCTCCCAGTTCAAGCGATTCGCACTTTTGCTCCTGCAAAATACGTACAAGCTCGCACTCCAGATTTTTGTCCACCTGCGTATAATTCACGTTCAGAAAATTCTTGTGATTTTCAACCGGAATTCCTTTGAAATAAAAATTCGAATGCTTTGTCCCTTTATACTCTACCGGAATTCGCATTCTTCTGATCACCATGTTCCCCAACTCAAAACAATCACCCTTCCCAAAAACAGCTCCCTTTCCAAAACTGTTTCCCTTCCCAAAACTGTTTCTTTTATCAAAACGGGCTCCATTCCAATTTCTAGCTTCTTTCCTAAAACCGTTTCCCCATGCAAAACCGTTTCCTCTTGCAAAATTGACCGAATTGCCGGACAAATAAATGTCCAGATCTCCGCATTCCCGATGCGCCGGATTGGGATACATTTGAGCCAGGCCGAGTCCCTTGAGCACCATCACCCGCATCCCCGACTCGGCAAAAATCCCTGCAAGCTCCTTCAAAACCATCCACTGCTGATCATGCACGCTCTCTATCTTCTTGATGCTCAACGCCCAGCGAATCCGCAGTTTCGTCATTTCCTGATGCTCGGCAACGCTAAGCTGAGTTGTCCTTTCAGCATATCCCGGCCCGGCTTGCAATTTATCCAGAGCATCCCAGACGATCGCCAGCAATCCCTGGCGTGCTGCCTGCTCAAAAAGAATGGCCCAACCTTCAGCTTGAAGGTTAGCTATTTGCTTGTTAATAAGACTACTATCAGGTAAAAAATTATCTGTACCGAGGTTTTCTCCGGGCCAGATCTCGGATTTGACGAGTGAAATAAGAAGTTGGTATTCGGGAGACAGGAGCATTTGCATTACATTTCAATCAGTCCTGCCTTATGCAAGGAATCAATCCAGGTTTTCGCATCATTCATGGCTTTCTCTTTCTTGAGATCATACTTCTCCATCAACAAACCAGCCACCTTATCAAGCGTGAACTCCTTGCCTTCCAGTGCGTTCCACAATACTTCAGCAGTACTGTTCAAAACGATCACCTTACTCAGGTCCATCCCGTCGGCATTATGCACTACCACCATCTTCTCCCCTGCAACGTCCTGAAGCTTGTATTTGGGGTTGAATTTCATGGTATAAAGATAACAAAAAAAGATAAGGTACAACGTACACATTGTTCTTTTTGCTCATTGTCAGGCAGTTATAAATTTCAACCCCCCTGGGGTGCTTTTAGCTATCGTGCTGATTTTCAGCCAAAAGAACAATGTGTACGTTGTACCCTAATTCAATTGCCATTTCTAGACAGAATTTATTACCTTTGAATTCCGCACAATTGTGTTGAATCAGTGAAGTTGAATTTTTAATTGTAGCGCGATGAATAGAGGCGTACGAAGAAGGAAGCCGAGGGAGCAATCGGGATTTTTCCACATCATTCTTATTTCCAATTTTCAAAACCTTATTTTCAACGATCCTCTGGAAAAATATCAATTCCTCAGGTTTGTAGATAAATACGTCAAGAAGTATGGAGGCAAACTCTATGCTTTCTGCCTGATGAACACGCATATACACCTTTTTCTTTGGACTGAACACCTGTCTGTAATGATGAAATGCATCCTGCACGACTATTCGTTATGGTACAACAAACGGCATGGACAAAAAGGCAGCATTTTAAGAAGGCCTTTCACCAGCTACACAAAACACTCACCTCAAAGCCTACTGGATACGGTACTGTACATCATTCGAAATCCCTACGTGGACGGCCTTTGCTCACATCCCCAATATTACTACTGGTCTTCCTATTCCTTTTATTTTAAATCCAAGCCGAGGCTTTCCGAGTTTGTGACAGTAGATCCTTCCATCGTCCGTAGGGCCTTCTCCTGCAGTGCCGATTTTAACCGAGTTGCCTCTATAAATCCCAAGCAAGAAGACAAGCAGGCTTATGAAAAATTTCTTGAGCAAACCAACCGTACCCATCTTACAGACGACCAGGTCCTTCAGCAAGCAAAATCGTTAGCAGGCAGACAACATCTCAATAAACTTTCGCAACCGGATCTCAATCAACTCATTATCTTGCTTCGCAAGCAGATAGGTGCTTCTATCCGGCAAATCTCATCTGTCCTGCATGTGAGTCAATATTATGTACGTCGTACACTTGATTCGTTTCCCTGATAATCAGCTACTTATGAATTTCATACCCCTGAGGTGATTTTTGCTAATACTCTGAATATCTGCTAGAAGAATGATGTGTACGTCGTACACTTGATTCGTTTCCCTGATAATCAGCTACTTATGAATTTTATGCCTCCGGGGTGCTTTTTGCTAATGCTCTGAATATCAGCCAAAAGAACAATGTGTACGTTGTACACTTTGCGCTAAAAAAAAAGCACCCTTTTCCAAGGTGCTTTTTTTGTCCCTTTTTGATCACTCAATTAAACAAAAAGCAACAAAACCAATGCTACGAAAAACGTGACGCCGACGGTCAGCATAATCTCGTTTCTTACAATTTTCTTCATTACAAAAAGAGTGTTGGATTTTTAAAAACGCGGCAAATGTAGAAAACATTTTGATTGGTTGTCATTGAATAGGGAAAAAGGAACATTTTTCTGTCCAAAATCACCAACAATCTCTTGAAATTTGTCCGAAACCGGCAGCAGATCCGCATCAAAACCAACCGTAGATCCGCATCAAAACCAACCGTAGATCCGCATCAAAACCAACCGTAGATCCGCATCAAAACCAACTGCACATCCGCATCAAAACCGGCAGCAGATCCGCAGCAAAATTGGCAATTGAATTTAATGCCCCTAATTGTTTATTCGAAATCACCCTATTGTTTGCTGCTTGTTTTGCAGCCCGCAATTGAGTTTAGGCCCCTGATGAACCTGATAAACCTGATAAACCTGATAGACCTTATAGACCTGATAGATCCTCTCAAATAACCCTCTTATCCTGCAGCTGGCAGATAAGTTCGATGGCCAGGAGGGAGTCTTCGTCGCCTTT
>DAOSXZ010000057.1:0-3908 GCA_035380845.1 Bacteroidales bacterium
ATTATTATTAAATAACTGATTTTTTATAACTTTGCGCGCCATGAATGATTTTCCACTGAATTTATTAATGGGAATGATAGCCGGTTTTTCGGTTTCGGTACCCCTGGGCCCCGGCGGCTTGTTTTGCATTCAAAGGACTCTGAGCAAAGGTCCACGGTCCGGGCTGGTAGCCGGTCTGGGGGCAGCTACTTCGGATGTGATTTATGCTTCACTGGCTATCCTGAGTCTTTCATTCATAAGGACTCTAATTGAAAACAATAAGAACTTACTTTTTCTTATTAGCGGAATGGCCCTTATGATCATAGGGCTGGCCATCTTTTCATCCAATCCCGTAAAACAATTGCGTCAAAATCGTGAATCAAAAAAATTCTGGGAAGATTATCTGACAGGTTTTCTCATGTCCATCACCAACCCGGGCTGTCTTTTTCTTATCATAGGTGTTTTTGCCTTTTTGGGAACCAGCGTGGACAGGAGTTCCGGCTCTTTTATCATTTCCGCCATATTGCTGGGAGTCTTTCTGGGTGCTTCGTTATGGTGGTTCCTTTTAAGTACTTTTGTGAATTTATTCAGAAAAAGATTCAGGCTCAGGCAGTTATGGAACATCAACCGGGTTGCGGGCATTGCCATTATGCTTCTGGGCGTTCTGGCAGCAGCCAAAGGGTTGTCTAATTTACTCCGCACACTGATTCATTAATTTTTTACCTATCTTTGTAGTATACTTACCATGGGGATGTTTTGGCTTTGACAGCAGATGACATTGGAAAGTAAGCACGTGGAGCTTCGTGTCCCGGCTCCTAAATATCAGGACTCAAGCCATAACTGGCAACAACAATTATGCACTCGCTGCCTGATCGGTTATAGACTGATCACTTAATCACGCCGGGCCAGGCCCGGAATGACGAGTATCCCGCTGCAATTTTCGCCTTTTGGATTTCGGCAAACGGGGTATCATCTACAAAAGGCTGGTTGTAAAGAAGCTCCGGCTTTGCAATAAGATTTAGGAGATAAGGTTCTGATGGCCTGTCTGCAGGCAGTCATTTTCACGACAATCAAATGCAGACTAAACGTGTAGAAAGCTTTTGGATGCGCTGTTTGGACGGCGGTTCGAGTCCGCCCATCTCCACTTCATTTAACGGGAAAAAAATTACAGGCTGCCATGAAAAAAACACTTTTTATTTTACTGGCTTTAATCCTGACCGGTTGTATCAATAATTCCTGGTGGGAGCCCCGTACCATTATCACTTACGATGCCATGGACCACGCCCGGGGCCGGTTTCAGTTCATCTATGATGAACAGGGTAATAAATTTACTGAAACGGGAGATCTATGGGAGCAGGAAACCGAAACATGGAAAAGGGACTACAGGATCTCCTATTCTTATGACATATACGGCGTACGGACAGGATCTCTAAAAGAAAAAAGAGATCATGGCACGGGAAAATGGGTCCCCGACGCACGCGTTATGTGTGAATACAAAACAAACACCGGGCACCTTATCAAAGAAACACATCAGACCTATGGCCCTGATCAAGGTCTGTGGGAAGATAAATACAAAGACCACTATATAAGGAATGAACAAAACCAGCTTTTATATGTTGTAAGGGAAAAATGGAATAACGGAGAAATTGAACGGGATGTTACGTTGCGGGGAAGATTTACAATAAAAGCCCGGTTGACCACATCTGAAATTGGCTGGGAAAATTTTATCCGGGATTCTTTTACGTATGATCAGGACGGGATAATACTCGGGGGCATGGTGGATTCCTGGAATAAAAACACACGTAAATGGGATCCTGTTTTCCAATATACATATACATACGATAAAAATGGCAACGTGATCACTGAAACGGAGAAGAAAAGGGACCAGGAAACCGGGACATGGCAGGAAGCAGGTAAATATATCTATACCTACGATGATCACAACAACGCCATTGAGTCCCGCTATATTCCTGCCCTGGAGGATCAGCAAAAAGAACATTTTCTTATTTTTTATTACAACAACATGAGGTCTTCTCTGGGGTATTACCTGGGAGATACCGGCATGTTTCCCGGTGTCAGAGGTACTGCAGAATATTTCAGGTTAAAAAGATGAAACGGACTTCATTTCTGAATTCCGTTGCCCGATCACTTTATCAACAATACGGAGAACGCATTGCGGAATGCTGTCTGGTATTTCCAGGCCGGAGAGCAGGTCTGTTTTTCCAGAAAGAATTATCTGAATATATAAAAAAGGATATCTGGATGCCGCGAACATTGGTTATCAGCCAATTGACAGAAGAGATTACCAAAAAAAAGACAACCGGTCATTTGATCCTCCTGACTGAATTGTACAAGATTTACAGATCATTAACCGGAAAAGAAGACAGTCTGCAGGAATTCTATAACCTGGGAAATATTATTATCCGTGATTTTGACCAGACAGACAAATATATGCTGGATCCTGCTCAATTGTTCCGCAACGTACGGGATCTGAAACGCATAAGTTCGGATTTCAGCTTTCTTAGTACTGAACAACAGGAAGTAATCAAATCTTTCTGGTCATCATTTCAGGCAAAGCCGGACCACCCCCTGAACATTCATTTCATGACCCTGTGGGAAAAATTGCCTTCCCTTTACCAGGCTTTCAATCATGCTTTGAAGGAAAAAGGATACGCCTATGAAGGAATGATATACAGGGATATGGCCGACCGTTTAAAAGATAATAAAGGACTTGCTTTTTTAAATGATTACCCGGGTTTTGCATTCATTGGATTCAATGCATTGAATACTTGTGAAAAAGAATTGTTCCGTTATCTGAAAAACAACGATAAGGCACTGTTTTACTGGGATTATGATCCTTACTATATTGAAAATCCCATCCAGGAAGCCGGGATGTTCCTGCGTGAAAACATAAGGGAATTTCCCCCGGCAGAAGGGTATGTAAAAGACGTGTCTCCGTTGCGCGACCCGCGAAATATTCATTTGATCCCCTCTCCTTCATATGTTTTGCAAGCCAAGATTGTACCTCAACTCCTGAAAAAGCATAACCTGCCATACGACACCGGCACAGCTGTTGTTTTGGCCGATGAAAACCTTTTATTGCAACTTTTATACGGTCTGGGCTATTACGCTTCCGCTGAACAGGAAATTAATGTTACCATGGGCTTTCCTCTCCGTCAAACAGCCCTTTATTCCCTGATAAACTCGCTTCTGCGCTATTACAACAATACCAAAACAACCCGGGATTTCAGACCCGTGGAAATGCACCCATATGTACAGACTCTGGACCTTGCAGATACTTTAAGAAATGTCCCTGCAAACACCCTGGATCTTTATAACCTTTTATTGTCAGTACTGGAAAAGATTGATCTTTCAGAGTCCTTGCCGGCCGGTGACCCCATGATTATCCCAATTGTAAGGGAAACAAGAAAACAATTAAACAAACTTTACCTTGCCGTAACACAATCCGGCATGGAAATCCATCCCGGGGTTTTTTCAAAACTGCTGAAACAGCATCTTTCTCTTGCCAGTATACCTTTCAGTGGAGAACCTCTGACGGGACTTCAGGTTATGGGTTTACTTGAAACCCGTTGCCTGGATTTTCAAAACCTGATCATTGTATCTGCCCAGGAAAACATCCTGCCAAAATCCTACCCGGATAATTCCCTGATTCCGTATAATATCCGTAAGGCCTTCGGTTTGCCTGCCGCAGAACAGCACACGGCAATTCAAGCCTACTATTTTTACCGCCTCATACAACGTGCATCGAACGTGTTCCTGATTTGGAACAGCAATCCTGACGGCCCTTCCAAAGGCGAGTTGAGCCGGTTTATCAGGCAAATTTCTTATGAACTTCCTGACTCACACGTTGTAACAACACCCGTTTTAGTACATCATTCCATTCCGGAGATTAAGCCCATTTCCGTTAC
>DAOSXZ010000057.1:4008-7779 GCA_035380845.1 Bacteroidales bacterium
TATATATCTATATGTCAAAGAGAAAAATACAATGACTAAGAAAGAAAAGGAAAAAGTGATTATTCCCCTGCTGTTTTTGCTGGCAGCAGCTTTGATGGTTTTCTCTTTGCCCCGGGAAGGCCAGTTCAAGTATCAATTCCAGAAAGGAAGCCCTTGGATGTATGAAAATCTGGATGCCTCTTTTGATTTCCCAATCATGAAAACGGACGAAGAACTACGTTTGGAAAGGGAGAAGTTGGCGGAAAATTTCACACCTTATTTTGTATTAAGACCCGATATCGAAGCTGAACAGCTTCGTGCCTTTACTACCGAGTCTGCCTTGGCCGGACTCTCAGATGAACTCCAGAGCAAACTGCTGTCTTTTTTCAAAGATTTATTCAGCCGGGGTATCATGGATCAAGCAAAGTACAATGAGCTTAAGCCGGAAACCGGGCTTGTTGTAGTACAAGGAAAAATGGCAGATAAGAAAGCCCATACAGAAGTTTTGTCTACGGTTGCTGCCAATGAGGTTTTTTTAGAAAATATAGAAGGTCTCTCGCGGCAGGAAAGAAACAACATAGCCTCTGCCAACCTTGATTTTTCTGCATTTTTTATACCCAACCTGATCTACGACGAAGGCACTACTTTTGCCGTCCAGTCCAGCAGTCTCCAGGATATATCACTCACAAAGGGAATAGTACATACCGGACAACGCATAGTCAGCAAGGGAGAAGTAGTAACCGGAACCACAGAACAGATACTGAATTCCATGCGTGCTGAATACAATTCAAAAATCGGTTTTTCCGGGAATCTCTTGCTGCTGATTACCGGACAAACCCTTATGATCATTCTTCTTGTATTCATTACCTTCATACTTATGGAAGCCATACGCCCCGGGATGCTTGGAAAAATTCCGGAACTGGTTTTCACCCTTGTTCTTTTTGTTCTTGTAGTGGCCGGATCTTCTTTCGCCTGGAAAATTGAGCCTTTATCTCTCTATCTGTTACCATTTCCGGTGATCGTACTCTTTCTGGATTCTTTTTTCCCCACCAAACTTTCCCTGCCTTTATACATCCTGTTTCTGTTGCCTATGGCCGTTGTAACGGACAGTTACCAGCCAGTTCTGATCAATATTGTAGTGGGCGGGGTAGCTGTTTATGTATTCCGTTACTGGGGAAGAGGATGGCAACAGTTTCTGTCCGCTCTCATTGTCTTTATCACCTATCTGACCATTGACCTCTCATTTCATCTCATTTCAGAAGGCACTTTTTCCAATTTAAACGGCGTGGTATTCAGAAATTACGGCATTGCATCCATTTTGGTGATTGCTGCTTATCCCCTGGTTTTCTTATTCGAGAAGATTTTTGGATTCGTATCCCTTTCCCGCCTGCGGGACCTTGCCGATACGGGTAACAAAGCGCTCCGGGAATTATCAGAAAAAGCTCCGGGGACCATGCAACATTCCTTACAGGTGGCAAATCTTGCCGAGACGGCTGCCAGAACCATCGGGGCCAATGCCCTTTTGTGCCGTGTGGGTGCCCTTTATCATGATATCGGGAAGATCAACAATCCCCAATATTTTGCAGAAAACCAGACTGCCAGTTTCAATCCTCACTCATTGCTGGATCCCCGGGAAAGTGCCCGAATAGTGATGCAGCATGTAGAGGATGGTAAAACACTTGCAAAAAAATACGCACTTCCTTCACTGGTCATTGATTTTATTGAAACACATCACGGGAGAACCCGCACCGAATACTTTTACAGTACCTGGTGCAATGAAGGAGGAGATCCTGCAAATGTGGAAGATTTCACCTATGAAGGTCAATTGCCTGTCACTCCGGAACACGTGATAGTAATGTTGGCCGATGCCGTTGAAGCTGCCTGCCGCAGTTTGAAGGATTATACTCCTGAAAGCATCTCGGAAATGGTGGAAAAAATGGTAAAACAACGCATTTCGGGGGATCAATTGCACAACGCGGATATCACATACCGGAATCTGCGACGGATTCGGGAAACACTGAAAGTACAGATTCAGGAAATGTACCACACGCGGATCACCTATCCAAAAAGAAAACGCCTAAAATAAAGAAACCGCATAAACCACTATACCTGCTATCAGGATTTTCAGGGCTTTGTCAAGTTCCGCTCCTTTGTTTTTTGTGACCCATATCAGATGAATCACAAAAAAAGGGAGTGCGATCAAAAACAGGAATGACCCCGTCTCCCAGATATGCGTAAAAATCACAGATAAAACCAGGGCCAGAATAATCAACATCATCTGATATGCCTTTGCCGGCAAAGTAGATTTCGTGTTGAACACCCCGGACAAAACAATAGCAAACGTATTCTTGCCGAATTTTTTGTCATTTTCAAAATCCCTGATATTGTTTACGTTTAATACGGCTGTTGCAAGCAAACCCATAGCTGAAGCCACCAGGAGGATTTCAGGATCCGGAGAGCCGGTATAAATATAATAACTGCCACCTACTCCTGCCAGGCCAAAAAACAAAAACACGGAAACATCTCCCAGCCCGTGGTAACCGTAAGGTTTTTTCCCCGTTGAATACAAAACGGAAGCCGTCAGGGCTGCCCCCCCCAGAATCAGGAAGACAAGAGGCATTACCCCTCTAAAAGTACCGAACGCCAGGTAAATCAACACCAGTCCCGAACTGGCAGCCAGCAAAAATGTTACTATAATGGCCCGGATAAGTTGTGTCTCAGAAATTTTACCGCTTTGCAAGCTCAAAGCTTTTCGACCGGGCTGCCCGTGATCTGTTCCTTTTTTCCAATCACCCAATTCGTTGGCCATGTTTGACAGAATCTGCAGCAATACTGCAGTTGACAATAGGCTGAAAAACAAATCCCAGGCAAAACAGCCGGCTTGTCTTGCAAGAAAAGTGCCTGCCAAAACCGACGATATGGATAATGGAAGCGTTCGCGGTCTGGTACTTTGCAGTATAGGCCACATGGCGGTTTATTTGAGAAAGTACTGATTCAGGAAATTTTGAAAATCCTTCTTATACTGGTCACCTATGGGAACAGAAGCGTCTTTGCCAAATACGATCCGGTTTTGTACCACTTCCGTAATTTTTGTGAGGTTCACAATAAATGAACGGTGGACACGCATGAATACGTCTTGGGGCAATCGTTCTTCAATGGACTTAAGGCTGAAAAGAGTCATAACCGGGATGCTGTTCTCGGAAAAGATCACCACGTATTCTTTGCGGCTTTCAATATATTGGATATCAGATATCTTCAGACGAACTGTTTTAGAATCGGCACGTACAAAAACATATTCACTGTCCCACCCTTTTGCAGATTGCCTTGTACCGGAGTCTTCCGTTTCTTCTTCCTTTGCCGTTTCCTGATCATCCCGTGTGGCAGCAGGAGTACTGGCAGAAGTGGCATGCCTGAGTTCATACTGTTGCCTGACTTTCTCCGCACTCCTCATAAAATCCGTCAAACTGAAGGGCTTTAGTAAATAATCTGTGGCATCCACCTGGAATCCTTCTACGGCAAAATTGGCATATGCCGTAACAAATACAATGATGGGCCTGTCTTTGAGTGAACGAATGTACTCCAACCCGTTTATATCCGGCATTTCTATGTCTGTGAAGATCACATCAACTTTTTCAGTAGCCATCACGTCCATGGCTTCCGTGGGTCCGGAACAGGCTTTTACCAGTTCCAGGTATGGGATTTTCCCCACGTAAGAGACCATTTGCTGTAAAGCAAGTGGCTCATCATCTATAACTATACACCTTATATTCATAGGTTCACTTTTTATAGGGG
>DAOSXZ010000058.1:0-7648 GCA_035380845.1 Bacteroidales bacterium
GATTTCCACCCCTTTTCCTTTTGCCGAGACAACCACGCGCGATTCAAAATCGTAATCTTCGTAACGTAATATTGATTCTATGGATTGATCTGCACGGTTTACTTTCCGGGTAGGTATTGCAGGCACCAGGTCCCATTGCTCCGGCGTATTGGAGAGCCTTACGGCACCTCCCTGCGCTGTCCGCACACCATGGTGAATGATCTCAATACCGGATGTTTTTTCGTCGTTGAATCCCCCGGTAAAAAGGTTGCTGTAAACCAGTACATTCACCCCCTGAGTCTGAAAATATTCCAGATCGTTCAATATTAGTTCCTGGCCGTTGGCTTGATTGAATGTCGTAAGTGACAATACAAAAAGAGATAGAAAAATGTGTCGTTTCATCAGAATCATAAAAATAATTACTATTTTGATTGCTTTAATGGCAAATAGTTTAATGGGTACGTCGTACACTTTGTTCTTTTGGCTGAATTTCAGCCAGTTAAGAAAAATAACCCCCTGGGGGTCGTTTTTCTTAACTCCCTCATTATGAGGGAAAAGAACAAAGTGTACAACGTCCCCTTATCTGATTTATGAAAAATTTGTGGATTGTCCTGTTTTGTTTTTTTGTCACCTTGCTTTCAGGGCAGGAGAAATCATTGCCGGGGCAGGATGAACCGTTGCAACAATGGCTGGACCAGAAGTATTCCATGTTTATACATTTTGGATTGTATTCTGTCTATGGCGGAGTGTACGACGGGAAGCCGGTTACCAGCGGATACAGTGAACAGATTCAATCTTTTGCGGGGATTTTTAGTGATTGGTATGCTCAAACGGCCAACCGGTTCAATCCCGAAAAATGGGATCCGGATGCTGTTGTGGCCCTGGCCAAAAAGGCGGGTATGAAGTCGATTGTCTTTACGGCTAAGCATCACGATGGCTTTTGCATGTATCATTCCCGCTATACCGAATTTAATATTGTGGAGGCAACGCCTTACGGCAGGAACCTGATGAAAGAACTTGCCGAGGCTTGCGCACGCGCGGGAATAGGCTTTGGTGTGTATTTTTCGCTCATCGACTGGCACTTTCCCCAGGCTTATCCCATTTCGAGTCATAACGCCGATCCCCTTACTCCGGAGCACTACCGGTTCAACCTGGATCAGGTGGAGGAGCTGATGACCCGGTACGGTCCCGTTTCCGAGATATGGTTTGATATGGGATCCCTGACTCCGCAACAGAGTCAGGGATTGTATGAATTGGTGAAAAGGCTGCAGCCCCATTGCATGGTCAGCGGAAGACTCGGCAATGACTTCGGGGATTTTTGCGTGATGGCCGATAACGAATGTCCGGATTACCACCTGGATGTTCCCTGGCAGACACCTGCCTCGGCTTTTGAAGAAACATGGGGGTACCGGTCGTGGCAGGAACGGGGAGCGTTGCCACCCAAGGTGGAGGAGAAGATTGAAAGCCTGGTTCGGGTGATCGGACGCGGAGGGAATTACCTGCTCAATATCGGGCCCAGGGGAGATGGAAGCATCGTGGAATATGAGCAGGTGCTGCTGGAAAGGGTGGGCGATTGGGTCAAAACAAACCGTCAGGCCATTTACGGCACACGTGGAAATCCTTTTGGGCAGATTTTTCCCTGGGGCGAGATCACGGCAAAAGAGGATACGCTCTATCTTTTCGTGAAACAGGAATACGCCGGGCAGCAAATAAAGTTGCCTTATGTGGAAGGAGAAGTTGAGTGGGGGAGCGTCATTTCATCGGGCCAAAAAGTGAAGGCCTGGTCTGCGGGAGGGGAAACAAGTGGGCGGTCTGCGGGGGAAGAAGCAGGTTTGCAGTCAGCAGAAAATGTTGCAGGTTTGCAGTCAGCCGGGGAAGGTGACAGCGGTTTGAACATCGTGGCGCCGGAACAGTTCTCTTCCTGCTATGAGGTGCTTAAAGTGACGTTCAAAAATGGGTATAAGGTAATACCGTATCGCATTGTGAATGATGGCGTTTTGACGGTGCTGAACGCAATGCCCCATTACGGTTACTCCAGTCTGAACTATTATGCCGGCTACAAAAAACTGACCGCCTATCAATGGGCTTTTACCACTGAAAAAAGGGAGATCACTCCTGAAATTCACTTTACAGAAAGTGAAAAAGGGGAGACCCTGTGCATAGAAATTGACGGCAACAGACAGCAGGTCACACTTGACTCGCCGCTCTACAAGACAGAAATCCCGGACTCTGCCAGCATTACCTGGGGCAAAATCTACCGGAAACCCGGCAGAGGCGTCTTTGGATTCCTGGAAGAGGAGGTCGGCGTTCAGGACCAAGTTCAGGACCAAGCTGAAACAGGAGCAATGCCGAAAAGCCGGGCAGAAGCGGACCCGGCAAGCCTGACCGGGCTCATTGATCCCCGGCAGGGGTGGGAGCATATCCCCGGTTTCGCCTATGGTACAAAGCATTCGCTTCCTCTGGGGCAACGCAAAAGCGTGGTCTTTTTGCAGGAGATTGTTTCTGACCGGGCACAGTATGGGGCGGTTGAAATCGGGAGCGGGAATGCCGTATATATATTATTGAACGGCCAATACCTCAAGGCTCATTTTTCGCCTGAAAGGGTAAACTACCAGAAGGAAATCGTGCTTTTGCCATTACAAAAAGGAAATAATCAGCTGGTTATAAAATATTACAACGGATTTGAAAAGGAACTTCACTACAGCATTACCCCGTTAAGGGAATGGAAGCTTTACTATCAAAGGCTGTCTCCCGTTGAATTGTCGGCTGAAGGAGTTCATATTTTTTTGATGCAAAAAGGGTGCAACGTACACATTGTTCTTTTCCCTCAGAATGAGGGAGTTAAGAAAAACGACCCCCCGGGGGTTGTTTTTCTTAACTAGCTGGAATTCAGCCAAAAGAACAATGTGTACGACGTACCCTAAATCATTTCAATCATGATACTTGCTAAAAATGGTGATGTCGTTATCAGGGAGCTGGAAGTTTCAGATATCCCTAAGCTGGCTTTATATGCTAACAATGAAAAGGTTAGCTGTAATCTAAGAGATGCTTTTCCCAATCCATATACCATGGATGATGCGGTCAGGTTTGTGGAGATGGCTGCCGCAAAGGATCCCAAAACCATTTTTGCCATACAGTATAAAGGCGACTATGTAGGGAATATCAGTCTGACGCCGGGTTCAGATGTGTATCGTAAAAGTGCGGAGATTGGTTATTTCATTGGAGAACCTTTCTGGAATAAAGGCATAGTCACCAAAGCCGTTAAACTGATCACACGTTACGGGTTTGAAAACATGGACATCGTCCGGATCCATACAGGTATTTTCGAATACAATAAAGCTTCACAAAGAGTCCTGGAAAAATGCGGATTCCGGAAGGAAGGGATTTTTACAAAATCCATATGCAAAAAGGGAGAATTGTATGACGAAATCAGGTATGCTTTGATCCGGGAAAGAAATATCTTATAAAATACTGATAGCCTGGTTAAAAAATAAAACAATGAAAACTGTTGTAATATCTTATTCACGCACAGGGAATAATCAAACCCTGGCAGAAGCCGTCGCTGCCGAATTATCTGCTGATCACGTAACCATTACTATGCCCGGTGAAAAGTCTTTCTTTTCCATTGGGATGGATATGATGCTTAACAGAACACCAAAAGTCATCGCAGCAAATGAAAAGCCGGGGGATTACGAAAATGTGGTCTTTGTGGGGCCGGTATGGATGGGGCAAATGGCATCTCCGCTCCGCTCATCTGTCAAAAAGCACAGAAAAAGGCTACAGCAGTATGCGTTTGTCTCCATAAGCGGAGGCGCAGATGGCCCAAATACCAAACTGACGGCAGAACTGAAGAAACGATTTGGCAAGGATCCCGCGGCTGTGGTAAATTTTTTGATTGCCGAGATGCTTCCCGCGGACCCCAAACCTACCCGCGAACAAACCGAGGCCTATCGCCTGGATGAAGTAAAAGCAAAAGAACTGGCCCGGAAAGTAATGGAAGAATTAAAGACGTTCGCATGAAGACTTTCATAAAACAACATCCGCTTTTATCGTATTTCCTGGTCACTTTTATTGTTTCCTGGGCAGGAATATTTGTGGTTGCCATCTTTCTGGGCATGCCGGCAACAAGCGATATATTTGAAAGCATAGGGCCCATTGCCCTGATCCCCACTTTGTTGGGACCTCCAATTGTGGGGGTGGTTTTTACAGGCCTTCTTTACGGTAAACAAGGACTTCGTTCCTTACTGGCAAGATTCCTCCGGTGGAAAGTGCCTGTAAAATGGTACCTTATTGCTCTGTTTTTTGTCCCGGTGACATTATCCCTGATACTATTTATACTGTCATGCTTTTCCCCTGCTTATTATCCCAAGATATTTGCACAACCGGATAAAATAAGCATTGTCATTACAGGTGTTTTAACCGGTTTATTCGGAGGAGGGCTTTTTGAAGAAATCGGATGGACGGGATTTGCCACACCAGAGTTACGAAAACGTTACGGAGTAGTGAAATCCGGTTTGATCCTGGGTTTCTTTTGGGGTTTATGGCACTTTCTTCCAGTATACTGGGGAAGCGGAAATATGAGCGGGGAACTGGATTGGTCGTTATTTCTTCCGGGACTGTTTTGTCATTACACAGTCTTGGTCCCTTACAGAGTTCTCCTGGTATGGTTGCACGAACAAACCAAAAGCCTGCCCCCGGTTATATTGATGCATGCCAGCCTGACGGCATTTATCCTCTTCATCCTGAATCTGAATGAAGGAGGATTGCCGTTATTTGTTTATTATACATGCTTTTCGTTAATCCTGTGGGCCCTGGTTTGGCTTTGTGCAAAAAAGGTACGTCGTACACATTGTTCTTTTCCCTCAAAATGAGGGAGTTAAAAAAAACGACCCCCCGGGGGTTGTTTTTCTTAACTGGCTGAAAACCAGCCAAAAGAACAATGTGTACAACGTACCCTAAATCCAATCTGAATGTTTGTAACCAGAATAAATTATAAACGTCATTAATAATGAACATCTAACGGCACATTTTAAATATTATTAGTGATGAGAATTTTTACAATATTCTTTTTTTTCCTTTGTCTGGGTGCGAATAGCTATAAAGCAATTGCATCTGATCAAACCAGGCAGGTCAGTGCCCTTGTAGCGACATATCATGATAATGAATCTGGAATTTATGACAGTGCATCTTGTATTGATGACAGTGTATTTGTGATTGATGACGGTGAATATGTTGTGGATAATCACGGGGTAAAAATTTGGTATAAAGTGTCTGGCGAAGGACCCGTATGTATCTTTCCGTCAGCGGGATGGGGGCCCGGCAGTGAGCTCTATTATAACAGTATGAGTGAGCTGGAGTCCTTCTTTACCATGATATATGTTGATACCAGAGGAACGGGAAAGTCAGACAGACCTCCGATAGAAACTTATACCACAAAAAACATTTTGTCCGATCTGGAAGCTGTACGAAAGAGTATTCATGCAGAAGAGATTTGGTTGATTGGACATTCAAAAGGTGGTGCCATGGTCTTGAATTATGCTCACGGGCACCCGGGTAAAATCAGGGGCATTATTCTTATTGATGCATCTGGCGGGATCAATACGCCACCTGAAATAATGCAAAAAATGATGATGAAAAGACAAAGTGAATCGTGGTTTGCTGCAGCGTCTGAATATTTCACAAGAGAGCCTCGTGATGAAGAAGATTGGATCACCGGAACAAGGGCAATAATGCCTATGTATTTTTCTTCCACTGAAAGTTTTATGAAAAACAAAGAGGTAATGATGAAAACAAGTTTGTCATACGACGCTTTCCTGGGACAGAAGTACTGGTATGATTGCGAAAACAATTTGCAATATATCCTTCCTCAAATAGATATTCCCGTACTGATAGTGGTAGGCATGGATGATTTTATCTGTGGTCCGTATGTAGCTCAACACCTACATTATGAACTATCTAACTCAAAATTGCTACCTTTAAAAAATGCTGGACATTTTCCATGGATGGAACAACCAAATCAATTTTTCGAAGGGGTACGTCGTACACTTTATTCTTTTCCCTCAAAATGAGAGAGTTAAGAAAAACGACCCCCCGGGGGTTGTTTTTCTTAACTGGCTGAAAACCAGCCAAAAGAATAATGTGTACGACGTACCCTTTATCTTTTTATATCTTTACGTAAAAATGCCATGACTCAAATCCTATCATCATGCGGCCTGCTGTGTAACGAATGTGAATTCTACGGCACGCAATGCGCCGGTTGCTACCGGGTTAAAGGCGCCCCTTTTTGGGCAGCCGAACACACTGCAGAGGGGATATGCCCTTTGTTCAAATGCGCCATAGTGGACAAAAACTACATCAGTTGCGGACAATGCCCCAATCTTCCCTGTGAATTGTTCGTTCGTATGCAGGATCCCAACACCTCGGACGAGGAGCACCAGCGTTCACTCAAGGAACGAGTGGCCCGGTTAAAAAACAGGGATGAAGTATGAAGAATTTTTGGCACGGCAAGTTCCCGTTTCTGATTTTTTCGCCTCTTGTCTTTCTTTGTCTAACAATGATGTCCTGCAATACTTCAAAGGAAGAGGGCGCACTGTATACTCCGCAGGAGGCGGGGCGCCTGGTGATAGAGGAGTTGCTTTCGCGCCCGGAGTTCATGATGTTGTTGTATCAGGAGCAGGTGACGAATCTGGAATCCGGAAGTGATCTGGAAAAGGAAGCAGGTCAGGAATCCGGAAGTGATCTGGAAAAAGAAACAAGTCTGGAATTCGGAAGTGATCGAATGGACCAGGAGCCTGGAATGGAAGAAAATTCACTGGTTTTTGGTATTCATTATGCCGAGGCTTGTGCAGGGTTTGGGGCGGTGCGGCTGGCGGGCGCGCTGAAAGACTCGGCGTTGCTTGCAAGGCTTGCGCAAAGGTATGCGCTGGAGCGGACAGATACCGTGCCCAACTCGGCAAATCACGTGGATGTGAATGTTTACGGCATTTTGCCGCTGGAGCTGTGCCGGGTGGGGATGGCCGCGGCGTTCCGGGAGCAGGGGATGCGGTATGCCGATGGGCAGTGGGAGAATCCGTTGCCGGATGGGTTGACGCGCCAGGTGCGTTATTGGATTGACGATATCTGGATGATTGCCTCGCTGCAGATCCAGGCTTTCCGGGTGACCGGCCAACCGGAGTATTTGCAACGTGCTGCCAAAGTGGTGACCGCGTACCTGGAAAAATTGCAGCAGCCCAACGGCTTGTTCTACCACGGCACGGAAGGTCCGTTTTTCTGGGGAAGGGGAAACGGATGGGTGGCCTCGGGACTTGCCGAGTTGTTGACCGAGTTGCCCGCGAGCGATCCGGATTACCCTGCCATCCTGGCCGGGTACCGCGCCATGATGGAGGCATTGTTGCTTTATCAGGGAGAGGATGGTCTTTGGGGGCAGCTCATAGATCACCCGGAGTCCTTCAGGGAAACCTCGGGCAGTGCCATGTTCGGCTATGCCATGCAGGTGGGGGTGAAGCGGGGATTGCTGCCCAGGCGGCCATACGGCAAGGCGGTTGAACGGGCGTGGAAAGGACTCGGCAAATATTTGAATGAAGACGGAACTTTGCGGGAAGTATGTGTGGGAACAGGCCAAAGCACGGATATTAATCACTACCTTACACGTCCCCGCGTGGCAGGAGAC
>DAOSXZ010000059.1:0-571 GCA_035380845.1 Bacteroidales bacterium
CACTACTTTCAGGTTGAGGCCACAGAAAAGCATCGGGAGCCTCGGCAAACAAAAAAGCTCCCGATACTTTTCTGTGACAGCAACCGGAATTCATGGTATAGATCCACATAAAAGGCTGTTTTTGTGGAGGAACTGCGGATTTACGAGCATTCATCCACATATAAGGCCGTTTCTGTGGAGGAACCTGTGTTTTTGCGCAACTCATCCACATAAAGGGCTGTTTTTGTGGACAAACCTGTGTTTTTCCGCAACTTATCCACATATAAGGCCGTTTTTGTGGAGGAACCTGTGTTTTTTTTTTCGCAACTCATCCACATATTGGGCTGTTTTTGCATGTAGTTGCCACTACTTTCAGGTTGAGGCCACAGAAAAGCATCGGGAGCCTCGGCAAACAAAAAGCTCCCGATTCTTTTCTGTGACAGCAACCGGAATTCATGGGATAGATCCACGTACAGACCCGTTACTGTGGATAGAGTTTAGTTAACGGGAATTATATTTTTTTAGAGGTTCTTTTTTAAGGATTCATTTTTTACTGTAAATTTGCCGGATACAAAAACATTAATTTTGGAGG
>DAOSXZ010000059.1:581-7542 GCA_035380845.1 Bacteroidales bacterium
AATCAAAAAAGTTGAAGCTATTGAAATATTAGATTCAAGAGGCAATCCAACTGTAGAAGTAAATCTGATGCTTGATGACGGAGCCCGTGCTACGGCAATGGTTCCCAGTGGTGCGTCTACCGGAGAAAGGGAAGCGGTTGAATTGCGCGATGGCGATAAAAAACGCTATGGCGGAAAAGGAGTTTTGAAAGCCGTATCCAATGTCAACAGCACCGTAGCAAAAGCCATAGAAGGCAGGTGTTTCACAAACCAAAGGGATTTGGATTACTTTTTGATTGACCTGGACGGTACGGTCAACAAGGCAAAATTGGGTGCCAATGCCATTTTGGGTGTTTCCATGGCGTTTGCCCGGGCCGGCGCACAAAGCCTGAACATACCTTTGTATCAATACCTGGGGGGCAGCAATGCTTATTTGATGCCCGTACCTTGTATGAATGTTATAAACGGCGGCGCACATGCAGACAATACCGTTGATTTCCAGGAATTCATGATAGCTCCTCACAATGCTCCGTCATTCCGTGAGTCCATCCGGATGGGTGCCGAGGTGTTCCACGCACTTAAAAGCGTGTTGAAAGCAAAAGGCCTGAGTACAGGAGTAGGGGATGAAGGCGGATTTGCACCGGATCTGAAGACAAACGAACAGGCAGTGGAAATGATCCTGGAAGGCATTGTAAAAGCCGGTTATAAACCCGGTGAAGATGTAAGTATCTGCCTGGATCCTGCAGCCAGTGAAATGTGGGAAGACGGAAAATACAAATTCTTCAAGAGTACTCAGAAACTCGTTTCCAGCGAAGAAATGGTGAAAATCTGGGAAGAGTGGGTAAGACAGTATCCCATTGTTTCTATAGAAGACGGACTTGCCGAGAACGACTGGGAAGGATGGAAAAACCTCACACAGACAGTAGGCAACAAAATTGAACTGGTGGGTGACGACCTGTTCTGTACCAACAAAGCCATCCTGGCAAAAGGTATAGAAAACGGGGTAGCCAACTCCATACTTATAAAACTGAACCAGATAGGAACCGTTACAGAAACACTGGAAACCATTGAACTGGCAAACAAGAATTCCTACAATTGCTTTGTTTCACACCGTAGCGGCGAAACCGTAGACAGCTTTATTGCAGACCTGGTGGTTGCCGTCAATGTCGGTCACATCAAAACAGGAAGCGGTTGCCGCGGCGAACGTATTGAAAAATTCAACCAGCTGATGCGTATTGAATACGAGCTGGGTAAAGTGTCTCATTTTGCCGGTCTCAAAGCGTTCAAAAACGCCTGATGACCCATAGTTGACATAATATACTGTTATCCGGCGGGAGTCCTGTATGACAACAGAGGTTCCCGCCGTTTTTAAAAAAAGATCCTTTTCATATGGTCCTTTTTGACAATCATACCCATTCGCATCATTCTCCAGACAGCAGGATGAACATGATAACGGCGGCGGAAAAGATACGGGAATTGTCTTTCCGGGGGATTTGTTTCTCGGATCATTATGATTTTGATCCGCCAAAGGGTATCCACAGGTTTACTTTTCATGTGGAAAGTCAACAATCGGATATCGAACACCTGAAAAAATCCTATCCGGACCTGGAGTTGCTCAAGGGAGTTGAAATAGGCATCCAGCCTGTAAGCATGGAGGCTATAGATGCCTTTATGAAAAACCATACTTTTGATACAGTGATTGCTTCCATGCATTTTGTCCGCGGACACGATCCCTATCACGGGAAGTATTATGACACATACGAATTCCGGGAAGCTTACGGGATCTATTTGCGGGACATCCTTGACTGCATTCAAACTTACAGAGATTTCGACATTTTGGGTCACTTTGATTACATTGCCCGTTATTCGCCTTACCGCGAACACACTATATCTCTTGATGAATTCGGAGACATTCTGGATCCCGTACTTAGAATTCTGGCCGAGACCGGAAAAACGTTTGAGATCAATACAAAAACCTACCAACCGTTTGCCCACGGAACACCTGTACTGGATACAAACATACTCAAACGATTCAGAGAATTGGGAGGAGAGGCCGTCAGCCTGGGATCAGATGCCCATTCACAGGAGCGAATAGGGGAGCAATTCGATTATTATTCAGAGGTACTGAAACATTGCGGATTCCGTTACGGTGTTTACTACAAAAAAAGAGAGCCGGTTTTTTACGCCATTGATAATTAACAAAGAGGGAAATAAATCTTTTAATCGTATGAAAAAACACGTATTGCTGATTATTTGGGCACTTGTTGCCGCCTGCCAGGGCAAACCCGTTAATATTCCGGTAGTTGATGCGGCCCTGAATGACACAAATTCCGTTTTTTATACTGATTTCACCACTTATCCTGCACACCGGAATCACTTGCCAATAGGGGTTTTTGATTCGGGAACCGGCGGATTGACGGTGATGGAGGCAATACTTTCCAGCCGTTTGCTGGAGGGAGAAGATTTCATTTACCTTGCAGATCAGGCCAATATGCCTTACGGGAACTACGCTGCGGAAGGAAAAACAGATTTTTTGCGGGAACTGATCATTAAAGACGCATTGTTTCTTCTGGGTCAACAGGTAAAGACCCTTGTTGTTGCATGCAATACGGCAACTGCTTACGGTCTGGAGGATATCACCAATTTTCTTGATGATAGCGGATCCGGGATCAAAGTCATAGGGGTGATCAATGCGGGAGTCAATGCTGCATTGGACCTGATAGATCCAAAAGAAGATGTGGCTGTCGGCATTCTTGCCACAGCGGGCACCATTGCATCGGGAGGGTACGAAAACACGTTCAGATCCCTGGCCAAAGAACGCGGGTATTCCGGGAAGTTGCAGATCATAAATCACGGCGCAGCCGGATTTGCCGAGGCGGTGGATACGGAAAATGATTACGTCGATCCCCTTGCCCTTGCTCCGAGAGATCATTACAGGGGGCCTTCCACGGATCACCCTGAATACAAGATAGACACCAACCTGTTGGCAGCCTACGGCTTCGATTTTTCTGCCAATCACATGTTGTACAGCGGGAGTAAGGAACAGCCCCGCGATCTTCAACTGAATTCAGCAGAAAATTATGCCCGGTATCATTTGCTGAGCCTGGTGGAGAAGCTTAGAAAAACAAAGAATCCACAACCGTTGAGGTACCTAGTGCTGGGGTGTACCCATTTTCCTTACCAGAGTGGAACCCTGTCACGTATGTTAACCGAATTAAGAGAATACGAAGACAAAGGAGAATACCCCTACAGGGATTTGATAGATGAAAAGGTAATTCTGATTGATCCTGCTTTTGAAACCGCAAGGGAATTGTATACCACTCTGGTAAAAGACAGTCTGCTCACATTGAAAATGGGCAATACACGAGCCGCTTTTTACATTTCGGTCCCCCTTGAAGATTCCGGCCGTTTTTCTTATGCTTACAAGTACGGACGTGATCCCGGGGTATTCACAGAAGATGTGAATATTGTTCCTTTTTCGGCCCAAAACATAGATTCACTCACCAGGGAACGACTCCGGTCATTAAGGTACACATGGCCGCTTCTTCCCTTTGGATCAGAATGACAACAATTTCTCTGCTATTTGTACGGCGTTGAGTGCTGCCCCTTTACGCAGGTTGTCGGCTACAATCCACATATCCAGTGTGTTGCCCATGGATAAATCCCGTCGTATCCGGCTCACGTATACAGGATCCCTGCCTTCAGCTTCCAGGGGAGTGATAAAATTGTGAGTGTCCCCGGTTCCCGTGACTTCCAAACCCGGGAACGATGCTAGCAACGAATAGACTTCTTCCATGACAAAAGGCTTCTTGAAAGATGCGTTCACGGAAAGACTGTGCCCTCCCTTAACAGGAACCCGCACGGTGGTTGCCGAGACTCTGATGCCCGGATCGTCCAGTATCTTTTGCGTTTCCTGCACCATTTTCATTTCTTCTTCTGTGTATCCGTTTTCCAGGAATGCACCAATTTGAGGAATGACATTCATCTCTATGGGCCGCGGGTATACGGAAAGCGGAACGGGGGAGGGTTGGTCCTGCCTGCCTGCGTTTTTCTCGGCAAAAAGTTGTTCCATGCCTTTCCGGCCCGATCCTGTCACGGACTGGTATGTGGAAACCACAATTCTGCGAAGGCCGTAATGCCGGTGAAGCGGTGCCAAAGCCATGACCATTTGTATGGTGGAACAGTTGGGATTGGCAATGATCCGGTCTTGTGGTGTGAGCAAGTGCCCGTTGATCTCCGGGACAACAAGCCTGATGGCGGGATCCATTCTCCAGCAGGAAGAATTGTCAATCACCCGGCACCCTGTTTCTGCCAGGCGGGGAGCCCAGATGCGGGAAACTTCTTTCCCTGCCGAGAATAGCGCAATATCCGGTTTGAGAGCAAGAGCTTCCTGAAATCCGAGTATGGGAACAAACCGGTTGCCAAACCGGATGGTTTTGCCAGCAGAACGTTCCGAGGCAACAGGAATTAACTGTTCCACCGGAAAAGACCGTTCTTCCAGAATCCCGGTCATTATTCCGCCAACCAGCCCGGTGGCCCCGGCAACCAATACCTTTTTTTTCATTGTGTCTGAAGTATATCGTTCAACAATCCGGAAGCGGTTTGTGCTGCCCCGGCTCCGGCTCCTTCTATACGCAATCCTTGGGGGTATAGTCTGCTGTATAATATGATACTGCTGTCGGTTCCGCGAAGGTTACAAAAAGGATGCGAAGCGGGAATTTCTTCAAGACCGGTCTTTATGATCCCATTTTCAACCCGGGCTACATACCGTAATTTGCTTTTTTTGTCAATACTTTTTTGCAGAAGATTTTTAAAATGATCCTCATCGGGCCATTCAGCAGGAATGAAAGGAAGTGTTTCTATTTCCCCTTCTTCTACCTGGAGCCCGCATTCACGTGCAAGGATCAGTGCTTTACGCAATACATCCGTACCTGAAAGATCGGTCATGGGATCGGGCTCGGTATATCCCAGACGGGAAGCTTCTTCCACAATCTCATGGAAAGGAACGGTCCCGTCGTATTTTCCGAATACATAATTGAGTGTTCCGGACAGACAGGCTTCAATGGCATGAGGCGTATCTGCGCTGCGTCGCATTTGCCGAATCAGGGAAATTACCGGCAGGGCAGCTCCTACGTTGGTTTCGTACAGGAAGGGTGTGTTTTCCCTGCGTGATGCACACCGTAATCGTTTGTAATAGTCCATATCCAGTGAATTGGCAATTTTATTACAGGTAACCACGGCAATGCCAGCTTCCAGGATGTCCGCATAACGTGCAGCTATATAATGGTCGGATGTGCAGTCCACAAACACACTGTTCCTAAGGTTCATCTCTATCATGGCATCGGGGAAACTGCCGTTGCTGTTTATCATCCCGCTTTTATCAAGAACCTCTGAAATATCAAAGGATTTGTTCCCTTCTTTTTGAAAGGCCATTTTTTTACTGTTGCATATACCCGCAATATGCAGGACCAGGTTTTCTTCCTGCATCAGGGCTTCTTTTTGACGGGAGATCATCTGCGTCAGGCTTTTACCCACATTGCCCCAGCCGGCAATGAATAAATTGATTTGCCGTTTGGGGGAACCGAAAAATTCTTCATGTACAGCCGCAATGGCTTCCTTTACACGAGAGGTGCTGACTACGGCGGAAACGTTTTTTTCAGAGGATCCCTGGGCAATGGCCCGGATGGTGATATTGCGTCTTCCAATGGCTTCGAACATGCGCCCGCTGGCTCCCGATTGATTTTTCATGTCATCGCCAATAAGACTTATAATGGAATAGCCGCTCTCCACTTTCAGAGGTTCAACTTTTTGCAGAGATATTTCGTAAGCAAATGTTTCATCGGCTGCCCGGCGTGCTTTTTCGGCATCTTTTTCGTCAATTGCCACCAGCATGGTATGAACAGACGAGGCCTGGGTAATGAGTATGATATTGATCTGTTGTTGGGTCAGGGTATTGAAAAGACGGCTGGAATAACCGGGAATACCCACCATGCCGCTGCCTTCCATGGATAGAAGTGCAATCCGGTTGCTGCCGGATATGCCCCGGATCTTATTGTGTCCTTCTGGCGGATTACTCTCTATTAGTGTTCCGGGTCCGTCCGGATCGAACGTGTTTTTCACCATGATGGGGATTCCCTTGGATACAACCGGTTGGATTGTAGGTGGATATACAACCTTTGCTCCAAAATGTGATATTTCCAGTGCTTCTTTGTAGGAGATGTGCTCTATGGTACGGGCATCGGGAACAATGCCCGGATCGGCTGTCATCATCCCGTTCACATCTGTCCATATCCAAAGCATCCGGGCCTTTCCTCCCACGGCCAACAGGGAAGCGGTATAATCGGATCCTCCCCGGCCCAGCGTGGTGGTTCTTCCTTCCGGGTCCGAGGCAATGAAACCGGGCAGGATCAGGATCTTGGCCGGGTTGTTCTGCAGCATATCCCGGGTGTTTTTAAAAGTCAGGACCGTATTGACTGTGACGGCAACCTGGCGGGACACAGGATCTGTACGGACAATCTGCCTGGAATCTATCCACTTACAGCTCATTCCCATAGAATTGCATTTGGCTTCCAGGATCCGTGTAGAAAATAATTCCCCGAATCCCGTAATAAGATCCGATGTAGACCGGCTGATTTCCCTGATCAGACAGGCTCCCCGGCAAACATCCCTGAGTTTTTCAAACAGCAGGTCAAGGGTAGTCAGGATGTCTTTCCGGAAGTCTTTAGGGATTAGTTCTGCGACAAGCAACCGATGCCTTTTTTCCAGGTCGCTGATGACATTCTGGTAAGTTTCGTCACCCCGGCCTGCAAGATCCCCGATTTCAATAAGAACATCTGTGACACCACTCAGTGCCGATGCCACAACTATTGTTTTATCCCGGGCTGAAGATTTTTTGACTATCTCCATTACCTGTTTAATGGAAGAAGCGTCGGCTACCGAGGTGCCTCCGAATTTAAGAACCTGCATAATGATGATGTAATTT
>DAOSXZ010000060.1:0-5992 GCA_035380845.1 Bacteroidales bacterium
TTATATATTAACTAATTATTAACGTTTGTTCCGTTCTTAACGGGACAGTAGTGAAAAAGTAAGATTTCCGCACTATTCTATTGCGGTGGCGATCGCCTAAATCTGGATGGAGAAATGAGTCAAATGGAAAGCCAACAAGAACGACAAGGGAAAATAGAGACCTATAGAAAAAGTAACCAGGAAGACATTAATAATAACTGGGGCAATATCCTGGCAGGTGTGCACTGGAATCGCATTTACGGAGAAAAAACATTCCTTAATACAGGACTGTATTTCAGTCGTTTCCGTTATGAACTTAATAAGAATTCAGCCATTAAGGAGGAATTTATTCCTCTAAATAACCCTACGGACAGTTTCTACCAGCATACGAACTCCAGCATAAAATTTTTATCAGGTATTGAAGACTATAATTTGAACTCCGATGTAACATCCTTGTTGACAGCCAATAACACACTATCCGCTGGAATGAAATTATCAATAAAACAGTTCTCACCCATAGTCAAGACACACCGGGACATAACAACCATTATAGCTTCCTCACAAACAGTTGATGTCTCTGACATAAACACAGGAAACCCATCAAGACTTATTAACGGGGCAATATATGTTGAAGATAAATGGCGGGTAAATGACAAGTTCAGTATGAATATGGGGTTACGCCTTAACATATACGGCGTAAAGGATAGGATATACGTCTATCCTGAACCACGTGTCAACATAAGGATACTGATGACTGATAACTTTTCCATAAAAACGTCCTATTCCTACATGAGCCAGGCACTCCACGGGTTAAACAGCGCCAATCTTGTAATGCCTTCAGATATATGGGTGCCTGTTAGTAATCAAATTGTACCCTTAACCTCTCATCAAGCCTCATTGGGCTTCTTTTATGATCTGAACGAATCTGGCATTCGTTTTTCGCTGGAAGGATATTATAAGACCATGAACAACGTGCTGGAATATAGAGACGGCATAACTTTCTTCAACACTTCGGAAGGGTGGGAAAATAAAGTGGCCATAGGTAAAGGCACATCATACGGAGTGGAATTCCTTGCACAAAAGTCTGTTGGAAGGACGACCGGATGGATTGCATATACGTGGTCAAAATCTCTCAGAAAATTTAACCGGGAGGGCAATGTGCTTAATAACGGAGACGTCTTTTTCGCTAAAAATGACTGCCGGAACAATTTGAGTATGACTATTTCACATCAAATCAGCAAAAAATGGGAAGTGTCGGGCACGTTTGTTTACCATACAGGGTATCGGGCCACATTGTCACAAGTGGCTTTTATTGGACGTTATATCCCGGATTTGACAGTCCTTCCGGTATCCTATCTTTCCTCAAGTCGTGAACCTGTTTTGTTTATTACTTCCGGGCAACAACCGGACCAGGTTAACCTGGACGGGTATCAACGTCTCTCAACATACCTGGAAAGGAATGGATTTGTTATGGATGATTACCATCGCCTGGACATTGCCATCAACTATTACCTGGTGCACAAAAGAGGAAAAAGTACCCTGTCTATAAACATTTATAACGTTTACAATCGAATGAATGCATATGCAGTGTATCCGGCTTTTGATTCAAACAGGTATGTGCTTAAGAAGCTCTGCCTGTTCCCGTTTATGCCTTCACTTAGTTATTCATATCAGTTTTAGTTATGAAATGGATTTTTTGCCTGTTCTTATTGTTTATTTTGAATGGTTGTGAAAAAAGCATCTCCTTTTCAGGAGAGGAAACAAAATCATTGATCACCTTAAATACTCTTGCCATCGCAGGCGAACCTATTAAGGTTTACGTATATAAAAGCCTCTTCTTCCTTGATCCGGATAGTTGGATGACTCCTGAAAAACAGACTCTTAGTACGGCTTCAGTACAAATGACTATAAATAATTCATTGCCTGTTAAGATGGCCTATGACAACATAGATAACTGCTTTGTATCCGATTACTGTCCAATGGAGGGAGACCAACTTCAGTTGAAGGCATCTTTCGAAGGTTGTGATCCGGTTGAGGCTAACACAACCATTCTCAATTCGCCTGATTTTGAGATAGTTCGTCACAATTCTTTTTATAGTAAGATTGATCACTACGACATTCCTAATGATGACCCGGACTGGTCAGGAACAGATACAATTATGTCTATCACAGCACGATTTAGGGATCCGTGGGGAGAAAAAAATTATTACAGACTTAATGTACGAAGCCTTGGTGCTCTTTCAGATTCCATATACTATGTTAATGATTTGTTTACTTCCTACGATATTGTATTTAAAGACAAGAACTTATCTGTTTCCTATAATGGATGGGCGGCGTATTTTTCAAATGTTTTTGATGATTCAATATTTGATGGAACCACATACGATTTTACTATAGAGACACGTCAACGCACCTCCACTTATTTCAGACCTTACGTTGTTGTTAATTTACAACAGATATCAGAAGATTACTACAAATATTTAAAAACATTGGAATTGTATAACTGTTCTGCAAATGATATATATGCTGAGCCTATCCGTATACACTCCAATATTAAAAATGGAACAGGTATTTTTGGATCTCTTACAGGTACCCGTTATACTCTCTTATTTTAAAATCAAGCCCTGCAGAAAAAATACACCAAAAGCTGAACTTCAATCCCTGACACAACGTACAGAAAATCCGTATCCCTTGCCGGTGCCGCCCCTGCCTACGTCGCTGTAATTGTAGGCCATGCTCCCGTACCAGGCATCCGTATCGCGCTCCGTAGAACTCCACCAGTGACCGGTGGAGCCAATGCCGTAGAATGTTCCAATGGAGGTACGGTATCCTCCCGGAAGAGCTGTAAAACCACTTGTATTTGTTGCGCCGGTGTTGGGATCTTCCCACAAACCTGTTGTTGCGTCTAAAGTGCCTGTCGCTTTCATTTTGCCGCCGGCAACAGATGTTCCTCCAAGATAATCAGTAAGGGTTGTCCACTCCGCATCACTGAGCAGGTGCCAGCCATCAGGACAAATGCCTTGTACACCGCTGGGATTTGCGCTGCTGCTGGTTGATGCTGCCATGGCAGCCGGCCAGTTGTACAACACTCCATAAAAGATGTATTCATCGGTTATTTTTGCGTCAATAATATTGTCCCTTTCGTAATTGTAAACGTAATATCTCGGGGAAAAATCTGAGCCCAGGTCCGAAGCGTGAACCGAAGGCAAATATGCCAGGTTCTCTGTCATCCACACCTGAGTACCAATCAGTCTGTAGCTGTAAATATTTTCATCCCGGGAATCGGTAAATTCATTTCCCCACCCTTCATCCTCAGTATCCAATGAAACTACGTATTTTTTACCCCGTGCAAAGCCCGGTTCAACTAAACCACGGGTAAAACCGTCTAAAACATCAGGAGTCTCTTTATCCATTTCTTTCCATATCCCTTCAGTTGTAAGGGAAATCCTCATAATAGTTTCTTGAATACCGGGAAGCACCATCATGTAAACGCTAACGGGCACAGTCGGGCCTAGCAAAACCGGTGTATCCAGAGTAACTGTTACGTTATTGATGGTTCCGCTCTGTTATATTGTAAAAATTTATGTCCGGATCTTGTGTCAGGTCAACAGAACCTTCACATGCCAGGGGATAGGCCCCGCTCAGGCTCACCTGTGTCAATGACCCGCTGCCAACTATCTGAAACTCTATCATGGTAAACACATGATTGAAAGTGAAGTTCACCGCTCCGGTAGGGGTTACTATTAGAGGAGTCGCCACCATAAAATCCAATGCCCCAATGTGGGCCGTATTACCGGCCCCTGACTGGGTCTGTTCCCAGGGCAGGGAAATTGGCTCCGCAGTTCGTTCCCCGGTAAATCCCGAATTTCGCGGGTAATACGCATAAAAATGATGATCTCCGGTCCCCCAAAACATGGTCCCGTTAAAACCCGAGCTTTTTGCCGAGTTTTGGGCCGTGAAGGCAAGGTTTTTGGCGGGATTTGCTTCCGGAGTGCCATCGCTTGTAGCCTTGGCCTCGGGTGAAAAAATCCCGATTTGATCGCTCCCCCCCACCCAGTGGGTCTCCTGACTTTCCGTGCCGGACAAGATGGTTTTGGTACCCTGGGTTTCCGTTTGACCTGTTATGGTAATTGATCCGCCGGTCGGGCCGGGATCGGGTCCCTCCTGGGGCATACATGTACACAGAATCATGACCAGGAACAGGAATATTGATGTATTTTTTAATATTTTCATCTCTTAATGCTTAATACTGTTACCAACTGATAGAGCCCCAGTCTTCAGCGCCCGAGGCGGAAGAGGTGGCAAAACCCTGTTCCAGGTTAATTACTAAAACGGTGATTTCAGGTGGAATGTAGCTATCCTGATCTGCCTGAAAGCCAGATGAGAGCTGTTCATTATTTAAATTATTCATGATTTATAGGTTTAAATGGATTCTCACAGAAATCCCCATACCAATACCATCACCCTGCCACAGAGTAGAGTAATTATCGCAAATTGGATGGTAAGAAAGATAAAAACAGGCAAAAGAAAAAAGGTCCTGAACCTTACGCCTTATAGAACGGATAAATACCGACAGGTAGGTGGAACCTTGCCGCGCCACTTTTTTAACATTTTTTACAACTAACTAATAAAGAGTGTCTTAGAATTTTGAATTAAAATTTGGCGCGGCAAGGTTCCACCTCACCCCAGCACCATACTCACCACCGGGTGCTTGCCTTCGTAGCTATGCATGTTCAGAATGTGCATTACCACTTCCCGCTGTGCCGCAGGCAGGGATATCTGAATGGAAGCTCCCCCATCCAGGATGTATTTGGTAGTACCTATGGAAAACTTGTATTGAATGCCTGAAAGATTCGTTACACGATAAGAAACCGATTTGCCTTTTTCAGAGATTTTCTCCAAACTCACAGAGGCCAGGAACAGTGATTTGAGCCACTTTTCATCCCCGGCTACGTGGCCGTAAAAATATGCCAGGGTGCGCCTGTTGTCCAGGGCTTCCCGAACCCCTTCTTCACTCTTTTCGGTCACAAACACCAGCGTCATGGGACGGAATCCTGTCCCTGTTCCATCGGGAAAGTGTGAATCCAGTACATCGTTGATGGTCCAGTGAATATCCGAAGAGGCAAAAACAGTCAGTTGCTGATCCCGGCTCCAGGAAAGCGCCCTGGGGTAAAACTCGTCGTTGTTGAAGACTTCTATGCCCCTGACCAAGCCTTTGTCTATCATGTCCTGCTGGAATTCGGTAAGCAGACAGGTATCCAATGCCCAGGCAGGATGGTTGTACATGATGAAGGCCCCCTGGTCATATGCCGCCTGCAACGCTTCTTCCGGATCGGCCTTGTCGATGGCATTGGCATCCTGAATGAAAAGGGCGTTGAAATGACCTATCACCCCTTGCTTGCGCGTAACCTCGGTTCCTCTTATGAGCATAATGCCGTACTCGCGGGCAGCAGGCAATGCCAACTGGTAAGAAGTATTAAAATCTCCGCCAACATATTCTTTGAAGGGACGGTATTCAATATGATCGGTAATGGCCAGTACATCCAGGCCCTGCATCCAGGCTTCCCCTACCCTATAGGTGGGCCATACCAGGCCGTCTGAAAACACGGTATGAGTATGGAAGTCACATCGTAGCACGGTATAGCCGTTCACCTGGGGCAAAGCCATCTCCACACGGTTAAAATTTTTCTTTTCCGGAAAATTCTGTTTGTTCACATTCTGGGCAAACAGCCCCACGTGGACAGTAATCAAAATGACAGACAGTAAATAGCGCATGGTTTATTTTTTTACGTTTGAATTTTTCAAATTCCTCATTTTTGCAAAAGACAGGATCAGCCCCAGCACGATGGACAGCGAGGCGGCAAACAGCACGCGGTACTGCCCGGGCAGCAGGAACGTGACGGTATGCGCAGGGATCCAGAACACGGGAATGGTCACCCCCACAATCTCCTTGATGAACCGCCCCCAGTCAATCCCGGGAATCACCTCGGCAAAAGTCACCTTTTCCCCCGAA
>DAOSXZ010000060.1:6067-7370 GCA_035380845.1 Bacteroidales bacterium
ATGATTGCCGAGATGAACAACGCACGGCGCAACCTGGAAATGAACTGCACCACCGGCGGGCAGGTATCGCTGCATTCCGGGATCAGCAGTCCCTGCGAGGCAGCACTGTCCACGCCTCCCGAGAAAACCGCAAACATCAGCACGATCAGCATCCCCAGGATCCCCCACACCAGCATCTTGGGCAGTACGCCCCTGACCCTGACCCACTTTTTATGCACCAGCCGGGCCGCCAGAAACTCACCCATCATTGAAAGAATCGCAAATTTTACAAATCCCATGATATAGGGAACCTTTGCCGTAAGCTCCACAAACACCTTGTGTGTAGGAGGCCAGATAAGAAAACCGGCTATCAGCGCCAGCAACCCCACCCATATTACAGTTCCGTATTTTGACATGAAACAAAGGTAATCATCTTCAAGATACCGCGCCACATCAACTTAGACAAAATCTCAACCGGCAGTAAATCCGATTGTTGCATTTTTCCTGAAAAGGCAGTGGCGCGGTATCTTGAAGATGATTACCTTTATGCCCATGAAAAAGCATATTACATTTATAGCCACCCTGGTTATTTGC
Organism: Bacteroidales bacterium; assembly: GCA_035380845.1. GTDB lineage: Bacteria > Bacteroidota > Bacteroidia > Bacteroidales > UBA932 > DMER64. Next base: position 6,641 of record DAOSXZ010000060.1, read on the forward strand.
GTTCTGGGAACACAGAGTGTTCAGGCGCAGACAATTCCGGTGATCCCTGAGGATCCCCAAATAGAAAAACAAATTGACAAGATTTTGTCCAAAATGACCCTGACCGAAAAGGTGGGGCAGATGACGCAGCTGGATATCAACCTGTTGCTGCCCAACATGCAGTCCAAACTGATGGAACTGATCATGCTTTCGCAGGAAGACCTGGAAGCTTTGATCAAAGAGTACGGACTGGAAAATGAATACGATGCAGCCGATCTGGCCAATAAAGACAAAATGCGGCAGAACGGATTCAAATTCTACCAGCTTCAGCAACAGATACAGATGAAGAAGGGCGTTGAATTTGATCCGGCAATCATGGATACGGTATTTGTCAAATACAAAGTAGGGTCCATCCTCAATACGCCCTTTACCACGGCCCAGAGTGTCAAGGAGTGGAATCACATCATCAAGACCATCCAGGAAAAATCCCTGGAAGCCATTGGGATTCCCTGTCTTTACGGATTGGACCAGATCCATGGATCCACCTACATAGCAGACGGCACGCTGTTTCCGCAGGGAGTCAACATGGCCGCCACTTTCAACCGCGAACTGGGCCGCCGAACGGGTGAAGTCACGGCTTACGAAACACGGGCCGGGGGCATTCCCTGGTCGTTCAACCCGGTACTGGACATGGGCCGCCAACCGGCATGGCCCCGCCAGTGGGAAGGCTACGGCGAAGATCCCTACCTGG
>DAOSXZ010000061.1:0-7193 GCA_035380845.1 Bacteroidales bacterium
AGCGCAATTCTCATATACCCGCAAAGGTAAAGAAAATTGCGGTTTGTGCAGGTACTTTTAAAGGTTGCCCGACTGTAATTTCTGTCCCGCTCAACACTTCCGTTCCTTTGACGGCATTGCCAAGCCCTTGTGCGTAACGATCCCATTCCAGAGAAACAGGTTCTTGTCCGTTATTGATCAATACCATAACACATTCGTCATCCAGAATCCTGAAGTAAACGTACATGTTTTCCTCGTAACTGGGCAGGTAATGCAACAATCTGCCGTATTGAACCGTTTTTGAGGATTTTCTCCAGTTCAACAAACGGGAGATGTAATCGTAAACGTTTTCTTCCAGGGGATCCCTTCCTTCAGGGGTAAGAACGCGTGCAGGCATGGATACCCTTTCCTCGCCGTGACCAAGGCGTTTGGGATCTTTTGCCGCCATCAAAACCTCTGTACCATAGTATATTTGCGGGATACCCCGGGTAGTTGCCAGGAAAGTGTACGCCATTTTCAGTTTCTCGGGATTTCTGTCCAACATTTCGTACATGCGGTTGGTGTCGTGATTCTCGGCAAAGATCAACAATTCATTGGGGTTTTTATAAACGAAATCGTTGGCAATCATATTGTAAAGACGTACCATTCCCTGCCCCCACTGGGGATCGCTATCTTCCATGAAAGCACGGGTTATCTCTCCCTGGAGCGGAAAATCCATAACCGTAGGGCCACCGGGCCGGGGACCCCGTTCCCAGTAAGCAACTTGTTGGGGATGGTTGAACCAGCATTCAGCCACTACCGTAGCAACGGGGTATTCTTTGCGCAAAGCAGCCGTATAAGCAGAAATGGCCTTTTCATCTGAATAGGGATACGTATCTATGCGCACACCGGCCAGTGACGCGTATTCCATCCACCATACGGAAACTTGAATAAAATAGTGTAATACAAAGGGATTTGTCAGGTTCATGTCCGCCATGGAAGTATCGAACCAGCCCTGTACGCAAAGATCTTTATCCGCTTGTGCAGCATGGGGATCCATATGGGTGGTCATGGAAAAATTGGATTTGGTATAGGTGTCAAATACATTGATCCAGTCTTTGAAAGGCAGGTCTTCCATCCACCAGTGAGCCGTTCCGCAATGATTGGGAACAATATCCTGGATAAAGGATATTCCTTTCCGGGCGGCTTCCAGAACCAGGTCCTTGTACATTTCATTGGTACCAAAACGGGGGTCAATCCGGTAATAATCCGCACAGGCATAACCGTGATAAGAAGCACGCGGTTCGTTATCGAAAGTTACGGGAGTAGGCCATACAGCCGTAACACCCAGTTTTTGAAGGTAATCCAGAGTCATTCGCATTCCTTGAAGGTCTCCCCCTTTCCGGCCGTAATCATGCTGGTAACCGGCTTTTTCCGCGGCTTCCTCAACAGAATCGTTTGCGGGATCACCGTTTACAAAACGGTCAGGCATTAACAGGTACAGGACATCGGAAGGAGCCAGACCCTGACGTGCAGACGATCCGGATTTCCGTTCATTCAATGTGTAATTGAAACGTATTTTATGTTTTCCGTCGGTCCATTCCAGGGTATATTCACCGGCCGGTGTACCGGGAGGAATGGATACGTCAAGGAAAAGGTAATTGGGACTGTCTGCTTTATGAATTTTTGTGATCTCCGGACCCGGAGTAACCATGTTTACAGTACCTTTACCCAGACCGGGACCGTTTATCATTAATTGCAACGGAGTTTCCATTCCGGTCCACCAGCAGGGAGGTTCTATCCTGTCTATAGATGGTTTTTCATGTTTCATGGCATTTGCTGCGGTTAACATTGCCGGTATCAAAAGGCATAACAGAAAGATTCGTTTCATAATACTATTTTAAGGTAAGGATCCGGAAACCGTGAGGTTCCATTTCCCATTTCAAGTTGTTATTTATTTCATATTCCCGGCGGGTAAACCCGTCCAGGTACGTTCCATAGGTCTGTGATCCTGTAAGAGTGAAAGATACCGGAATGTCAGAAAAATTGAACAGTGACAAGACTTTGTTTCCTTCAATTTCTCTTACAAATGCAAATACATTGGAAGGACCGTCGTGGGGTATTTCTTTCAGGACGCCTCCGTAAGGAGGAACCTGCAAGGCAGGATGTCCTTTGCGCAATGCTGTCAGGGTTTTGTAAAATGCCGTGAATTCGGCGCTGTTATGGGGTTGGAGGGTGTCTTTTTCAAAAAATTCCAAACGTTTTGTATTGCCTTTCTCCTGCCCTGTGTATATCAGGGGAATACCGGGTAGAACAAAAGTCAGGGCTGCCATCTGGTGCGCCGCCTCTCCCATGCGTTCAAACTCGGTACCGCTCCAGGAATTTTCATCGTGATTGGATGTGAAAAGGAGTGGAATGGCATTGGGGCCAAAGTCGCGCTGCATGTCGTTGAGGCACGCACGGATGCTGTCGGTGTTTTTCTCGCCCCCGGCAACGCTGTTCATAGTATGGTGCAGCTTCCAGGCATAATACGCATTAAAAGCCTTCTGTGTGTTCACGGGGTTTTCCGACTCGGCAAGCATAAAAATTCCGGGACGGTGGCGACGCAGTTCGGGAACGGTGTGGTTCCAGAAATCGACCGGGGTCAAATCGGCCATATCGCAGCGAAATCCGTCAACGCCCACATCCTCTGTCCAGAAACACATACTTTCCAGCATGGCTTGCCGCATTTCCGGGCTATCGTAATTCAATCGTGCCACGTCGGACCAATCGTAAAGGAATTCAGGTTCTCCGTCCGGTCTGCGGATGTACCAGTCCTGTTTATCCAGCCATACTGCATCGCGTGATGTGTGCGCTGCAACCCAGTCCAGGATGACTTTCATATCCAGCTCATGCGCCCGGTCTACCAGATTGCGGAAATCTTCAAGGGTGCCGAATTCGGGATTTACGGCACCGTAATCACGTATGGAATAATACGAACCCAGCGTACCTTTCCGGCCTTCCATTCCTATGGGATATATGGGCATGAACCATAGTACATCTACTCCCATATCCTTTAATTCGGGTAACATGGCCGAGAAAGCATTAAATGTTCCTTCCGGGGTGATCTGCCGGGTATTCACTTCGTATATTACTGCACTCCGGATCCATCCGGGATGGATTTCCATTTCTTTCTGTTGCGAGCAACCTCCTGCGATAACTGTCATAAATAGTATTGTTGATAGAATATGTTTCATAATTCCGGTTTTATCAATCATTGGTCATTATGGTAAATCCTTTTGGTGCAACCATGGTTTCACCCATGTAAGGTACCAGATCGTCTGTTCTCATACCGAATGGCAATTCCAGGGAACGAAAGTCAAAGAGATCGTCACCTTTATTAATACATACGGCAACTACCTGATCCATATAGATGCGCACATAGGCTAAAACATCCTTATTGACGTACAAGGGGAAAAGGTCTCCGTAAAGAAGTGCCATATTACTGTTTCTTAATGAAGTAAGTCTTTTGACACGTTCTTTCAGGCGGATCTGCATGGGGGTATAGCCGTCAAACACCATCATCCTGCGGTTGTCCGGATCGTTGGCACCCGGCATGCCTATCTCATCCCCGTAATAAATGCATGGTATGCCCGGCAACGTCATATTAAAGGCGTGTAGCATGGCCAGGTATTCGTATCCGTTGTGGGAACCGGTGCCAATATTCCGCTTCCACCCCGCCAACTTGTGGTCTTCATCCATAGCCAATGCACCGCCTGCCAGAGAGATATACCGGGCTTTGTCATGATTTCCGCTAATATTTCCCATAAGGTTATGGTAACCGTATTGCATGAGTCCCGATTGCAGTTCATCCCACAAATCTACAAAAGAGCCGTCAGTATTCACCGTACTGTTTAAAAAGGTGTGATAGAGATTGAAATCGAATTGACCGTCCAGCATGCCTTTATTAACATAACTATTTATCAGGGAAGGAGAACCGTAAGTCTCCCCTATCTGGAAAACAGCCCTGTCCGGAAAATTGGTTACGATCTTTCTTGTTAATGTGCGCCAGAACAATTCGTCGATGTGCTTGGTGGCATCGTGGCGGAATCCGTCCAAATTGAAATTTTCCAGCCAGTAAAGTGCCGAGTCAGATAAAGCCTCGCAAACTTCGGGGCGGGAAAAATCGAATTTGGGTATATGCTTGTCAAACCAGGTGGTCAACCGGAATTCATCCCATAACTCAAAATTAGGCCGTCCGTCCGGGGTTACCGGTGAGGTGACCCAGTCCGGATGTTCTTTCAACGTGGGGGCATCCTGATGCATATGGTTGGCTACATGGTCCAGGATCACATTCATGTTGTTCCCGTGCGCCTGATGAATCAAACGGGTAAGGATACTGTCGTTACCAAAACGGTCATCCACTTTGGTGATGTACAACGGCCAGTAACCGTGGTATCCGCTAAACCGTGTTTTGGGGTCTTCTATTTGTCCCCAGGCATCGTACGGGTTCTGCGTTATGGGCGAGAGCCATATAGCATTAACCCCCAGTTCCTTGAAAAAACCCTCATCTATTTTACTGATGACGCCGTCCAAATCGCCTCCGAAATAATCCACTTTAGGGAGTACTTCGGGAGAATTTACCTTACGGTCGTTCGCCGGATTTCCATTGAAGAAACGGTCTATGAAAACCTGGTACATGATGAGCGTATGTTTGTCTTTCCGCTCGAGACTTTCCGAACGGGTCACAGGCCGGCCTTTTTCCAAAGGGATAAGCAAATCGTTGGAAATGCCGTGGTCATTTACGGCCCAGGCCCTGATCCAGGAACGGTCTTGCAAAGCAGTAAAACCGGGTAACATGACATTGTAGGAATCCGTAATATGAACGGTTTGAACCAGACTGTTTTGCCAGAAAACATATAATGTTGCCGGTGTATCTTCTGCTTTTAACGTAAACAAAGCATCGGTATCCGGTAATGGTGGAAATACAGCCAACCGGGGCGCTTTTTTTGAAAAAGCCACTTTTTTTCTGACAGGTATGTGGCCGGTTTGTCCTTCTATTTGTACGTTAAGCACGGTCATAAGGGGAGTGTCTTCCCGGGTAACCACCATAACAGTATCGTACCCGGGATGAGGAATAACCTTCAGATGCGGGGAATCGGTCTTTTCCACCCGGTCCGCAGAAGGAAAAAAATCCCTTACCAGGACCAGCGTTGTGTCCTGTTCCAGAGTCAGCACGTTGGCCGGTTCCAGAGCATCAAAATAAGGTTTCCTGGAAACAGAGGGGGAACATCCGTAAACAACGGACAATAGTCCCGCCAGAAATAAACATGAAAGTTTTCTCATGCCGGTATTATTTAATCGCAAAAACAACAGAAGTCATGGGATCCATCTTCAAGGTATTGCCTTCAGAGGATTCCTTCAGGTACACATTTCCCATACTGACTACTGTACTCTGAATATCATCAGAAACGGGAAAAGAAATCTGTTGCGTGCCAAGATTATGAAAAACAAGCAGTTTTTCACTACCCGAGGTCCGGTACCACGCTGCGAGGGCTTGGTAAGCAGAAGCTCCCTGGTGGTTGTAAACCGGGTGTTCAGTCATGGTCCCGCGGGACAGTGCCGGATAGGTATTCCTGGCTCTGGCGAATTTTTTATAAACATTCAATATGGATGAAGAATCAGCTTCCTGACTCATTACAGTCCCGACAGCCGTTGACAGGTAAGAATCTATCCGGTCCGTATAGGTAGTAGTATAGTTGTCTCCCCACAACATGGGACTGCGAACATACAGATCGCCGTTTGTTTTGGTACCTATATAGCCCAATTCTTCACCGTAATAAACATAAGGAGAACCGGAAGATGTCAGTAAAACGGCAGCAGCCAGCTTTGTTCTGCCAACCGATCCGCCCAAATCTGAACGGGCACGGTTCTCATCGTGATTGGATAACTTGGTGGCACGTATGAAATCGGTCCTGTATTGCTTATACAATTCTTCGTAGGAAATGATGTCTTTGGCAAAATACAAGCCTGTACTTTCCTGTAGTGCCCATTGCAACCGGTGCCAGAATGAAAATTCAAACAAAGCCGGCAATCCTTTGTAATAGGGAGCTACTTGCTCGTACCCTGAATATACTTCCCCGACCATATAAATATCTGTTTGGTGTGTCTGCCTGAAGTATTGGTTTACCGCATTATAGAATTTTTTTAGAAATTCAGGGTTTTCATCTGAAAATTCGTTGTGGTAAATATGTTTTACCGCATCCAGACGAAATCCGTCAATGCCGGCATCTATCCATGTTTTGGCATCTTCAACAATGGCCAGGAAGGCGGGAGATTGTTCTGCAGTATTAACATCCCCGTAATTCAGGTCCGCAAACCAGTTGGTCCAGAAATGAGAGTGAAACATGGTGGCTCCCGGGAGCTGCAGATCATAGACAATGTCGGGATTGTCGTTGGTATAAAGAATATGGGGTTGTCCGTATGCAATCGTTGAGGAGTTTTTGCTTTGTGCTCCGTATTTTGTTTTATTATCCCATTGCGTGGTACTGGTGCGGACCAGGAAACCCCAGGATGAACTGTAAGAAGTGGAAATTTCGTATTGTCCGTTCCCTTTATCGAAAAATTTTTTCAGTATTCCGTCTCCGAAATACAGGTATTTGGCGTTTTCCGTGGATTGATCCGGATTGTCCGGATCTGTTCCGGCAGTTTCACTGACTGTCAATTCCGGTTGGGCCGGATTGCTCCAATCAAGACTGAATTTCAAGATCTTATCTCCCGTTGTGGAAACTGTGAACCATTGTCCGCTGTCGTATCCTGCAGCACCTTCCGTATTGATCATGGCAATGTTGCCTGCCGTAATATCTGCTGCAGGATCATCCGAAAATATGTAATAATCCCTGTAAGGATTGTCCCCGGATTTTATAGCCTCCTGAAACCACCAGTGTTCCCTTCCGGAATGATTGATTACATAATCCAGGTATACCTTGATGTCCAATTTGTGGGCTTCCCGGACAAAAGCCTCAAAATCATCCATGGACCCGTATAACGGATTTACCAGGGTATAATCTTTTACATCATAACCGTGGTATGACATGGCCGGATGAATTGGTGACAGCCATACGGCAGTGGCTCCAAGACGGTCAATGTACCCGAGCTTGTCTGTAAGCCCCTTGAAATCACCCCATCCATCTCCATCCTCGTCGGCAAATGAATAAACAAGGAGCTGATAGGTTATATCAGCTCGCTTGTTTCCA
>DAOSXZ010000062.1:0-7000 GCA_035380845.1 Bacteroidales bacterium
TGACCTATGATTATGGGGCCGTAGGCACACAACATATCTATGTATTGGTTGCCGTCCACATCGGTTACCCTTCCTCCTTTTGCATGATCAAAGTATATCGGGTACTGGCCGGGTACAAAATTGTACGGACGGCGAATACCTGCAATAGCCCCGGGGATGATCTTCAGGGCGTCTTCATACATCTTTTCGGAAATATCCAGTTTCAGTTTCTGTGACATAGTGACGTTATTTATTAATTAAGCTTTGGTTATATAATCCACAAAAATAGATTGTGTATGAACATGTTCCGGTTGAATTTCCCCGCTTTTGACAATCTCTTTCACTTCTGCTATGACCATATCGGCCGCCATAGCCATAATGGGATTGAAATTGCGGGTCGTTCCTTTGTAGAACAGGTTTCCTTCTTCATCTGCAGTATTGGCTCCCAGTAAGGCTGCCTGGGCTTTCAACGGTTTTTCCAGAAGGTAATCCTTCCCGTCCGAGTGAATCACCTGTTTGCCTTCTGCCACTACCGTTCCAAGTCCTGTTGGTGTCAGGATGCCTCCCAGGCCGGCACCGGCACACCGTATCCGTTCCACGAGCGTTCCCTGGGGTACAAATTCAATTTCCACTTCCCCTGCATGGTATAATTCTCCGGTAGCCGTATTGGTCCCGATATGACTGGTAATGATCTTGCTGACTCTGTGTTCTGCAATCAGTTTGCCAACGCCAATATGGGCAAAAGCCGTATCGTTGGTAATAACAGTCAGATCTTTCACATCAGTTTTCAATAAAGCTTCTACCAGACAGTTGGGGCTCCCAACTCCCAGAAAACCGCCAATCATAATAGTCATTCCCGACTGTACTTTTGCAACGGCTTCCTCCATAGAAATAATTTTGCTCATAACGGATAATATTATTAAAAGATTAATTTGCAAATATATCGATTGCTTACGAATTTTCGGTTAAAAAAGTATTATTTTTACAAATTAAAACCTGTGCCATGGTCATTACTGCTGAAAACATTTTACTTATAGGTTCAGTTCTATTGTTCATAAGTTTATTGGCCGGAAAAACCGGCTATAAATTCGGAGTCCCCACCCTGTTATTGTTCCTGATGGTGGGAATGCTTTTCGGAAGCGAAGGACTAGGACTGGATTTTTCCAATCAGAAAGCCGCCCAGTTTATTGGTATTGTAGCGTTAAGCATCATCCTTTTTTCCGGAGGAATGGATACCCGTTTTGAAGATATCAAACCGGTTGCCAGACAAGGTGTTATGCTGGCCACATTAGGTGTCCTGATTACGGCCCTGCTGACCGGCTCCTTTATTTACCTGCTTTCCTTGCTTTTACCCGGTATAGAGTTGTCTTTCCCTGTTTGCCTGTTGTTGGGCAGTCTCATGTCTTCTACAGATTCCGCATCGGTTTTTGCAATACTCAGATCCAAAGGCTTGAAACTGAAACACAACCTGCGGCCTTTGCTGGAACTGGAAAGCGGTAGTAATGACCCAATGGCCTACATGCTGACCATAACCATGATCCAGGTAATCACCTCTCCTGAAGAAACAAAGATATGGATGGTGGTTCTCATGTTTTTCTATCAGATGGCGGCCGGAGCTCTGGCCGGGTACCTGTTGGGAAAATTGTGTGCTTACCTGCTCCGGAAAGCCAATATTGGGAATGATTCCCTGTATCCCATATTGATCCTGGCTTTTTGCTTTTTCATCTTTTCCTTTACGGACTTGATACAGGGGAACGGTTTTCTGGCCGTTTACATAGGAGGACTGGTAATCGGCAACGCCCGTTTTTTGCATAAGAAAAATACCCGGAATTTCTTTGACGGCCTTACCTGGTTGTCCCAAATCATTATGTTCCTGACGCTGGGATTGCTGGTAAATCCTTCCGAGCTCTGGCCCATAGCCGGAATAGGTTTGTTAATAGGCGTTTTCATGATCTTACTGGCCAGACCTGCGGCCGTATTGTTGACACTCTGGCCGTTTCGCATGATGACCTTCCAGTCCAGGATCTTTACAGGCTGGGTAGGTCTTCGAGGGGCCGTACCCATAATATTTGCCACCTATCCGTTTCTGTACAACATTCCGGGAGCCGGTGTCCTTTTCAATATTGTATTTTTCATCACCATCCTTTCATTGCTTGTTCAGGGGACATCCATTCCCTGGGTCGCAAAGAAATTGCACCTGTCTTTCCCGCAACGGAAAAAACGTCGTTCGGAATTCGAAATGGAGTTTTCCGAGGATATAAAATCTGCCATGAGCGAGGTGATCGTGACCGAGGAAAGCCTGCGGTTCGGGACCCGGATGATGGACATACCGCTGCCGGATAAAACTCTTGTTGTGATGGTAAAAAGAGGCGATTCTTTTTTCATTCCCAGAGGCAGCACAGAGCTCCATATGGGGGATCGTATGCTCATTATTTCCGACGATGAGAAAGCCCTGAAACAGACTTACGAGGAATTAGGCATTGATGCTTACATATAATTTATAAAAATCTGAATTACAAATTTTTATAAATATATGCAACTACAATGTTATATAATAAAACATTATTGTTGTATATTGCTATATATTATTGATTTTCTTTGACTCAGGATTATACAGCATACAGGAATCCCCATAGCTTAAAAAACGGTATCCGCACGTGAGCGCATGGTCGTAAACCGATCTCCAATTGTCCCCTATCAATGCCGCCACAAGCAGAAGTAAAGTGGAGTTCGGCTGGTGGTAATTGGTCACCAGAATATCGGTTGTCTGAAAGACATAAGACGGGGCAATGATGATTTGTGTGGATGCCTGCAACGAGTCACGATTATTTTTTTCCAGGTAGTTCAACAGGTGTTGTATGGATTCCCCGTAAGACACCTCCCGGGAGGTCACATACGGTTCCCACTGCCCTACAAAGAGAGGATCCCTCCCGGCGGCTGCCTGCAGACCCAGGTAATAGAGACTTTCAATACAACGGCAGGATGTGGTTCCAACCGACACAACGGGACCCTTGTGGGCAGAAAGTCGTTTTAAAAACTCCCGGGATACTTCAAAAGGTTCACTGTGCATGATGTGATCCCTTATATAAGGTGTTTTAACCGGCTTGAAAGTTCCGGCTCCCACATGCAGTGTCAATTCAGCAATGCCTATATTGCTACTTTGCATACACCCGATAACCTGATCCGAAAAATGCAATCCTGCCGTGGGTGCAGCAACGGATCCCCTGTTGCGTGCATAAACGGTTTGATAACGTTCCAGGTCACTGTCCTCGTCTTCCCTTTTCAAATAAGGAGGAATGGGCACGTGGCCGGACGCTTCCAGTACTTCAGAAAATGGAATGTCGGCCACCCAGCTGAAACGGACCAGGTACCTGTCCGCTTCCTGCCCTATAAGACTTGCAGAAAGACCGATTTTAGCGATTTTGGGATTATTTTCGGGGTTATACAGGGGCAGATGCCCGGTTTTCCATCTCTTGGCGTTTCCGACGGCACAATACCATGTACTGGAAGCATGCTGGGAAAAAGCCAGTATGTATTCTTTAGGAGAAGCCGGTTCAAGGCAAAACACCTCTATCAGTGCTCCTGTTTCTTTTCTGAATATCAACCTTGCCGGAACAACACGTGTATTATTGAAGATAAGCAGGCTGTCCTGTGGAAGTATTTCAGGAAGATTCCTAAAACAATCATCCCGTATTTCATCATTCCGGTAAACCAGCAATTTTGAATCGTGACGAACCGGAAGCGGATAACGTGCGATCCTGTTTTCGGGAAGGTTATAGGTATAGTCACTTATGCGAATACCCGGGATGGGAAAATGAAAAGATTCCATAATTGATAATTGAGTGCAAAGGTATTTGATTTAAGTGAAATTATTACTTAAAGTAAAACTTTAGGTTGAAATTTACATTTGTAATTCACTTATGTAAACTATTATAGATGCATTTGTAATCAATTCTGCCCTTTTTCCAATCAGATTTTGTTCTTGTTAAAAAAGTAAATTTACATTTTTAAACAGACTGTTTTTAGATATTGTATATATCTATTAACCAGTATTTTATGGATTATATATAAAGTAATATATCATTTAATTATACAGGAAAACGAGGTTTTTAGTCCTTTTGCAACATTTTACATATTTTTATATGTTATATTCCAGTATTTTATATTTTTTATTTAAATAAATACTTCATATATAGATGTCAATCTTAATTCGTTGGGAATATTATGATAAACAACAAGATATAACAATGATATCTTTATCTCTGTTTACAAATGTATTTTAATACAATGTTACATAAGTAAACATAATTTATATTACATTTGTAAAAATTTGTTTACAATTATGAGAACACGTTTGCAACAGTTTTTACAGGCAGAAAACATGTCTCCTTCCCGTTTTGCCGACCAGATAGGCATACAACGTTCAGGTGTATCTCATATTTTATCTGGGCGGAACAAACCGGGATTTGACTTTATTGAAAAAATGCTCCGGGCCTACCCTTCGTTAAACGCAGAATGGCTTATAACCGGCAAAGGAAAGATGTACAAGGAAGTAAAAGCTGCTTCATTGTTCACTACCGAAGAATTGCCGGAACCCGTTCCCGTATTAGAAAAAGAAGAAGAAAATATTGACGGAAACGTCTCTTCTGAAGAATATTATGAAATGCCATCTGAAGTTTCACATAAACTCATAAAAGTGTTGCTGTTTTATTCAGATAATACGTTTACCGAGCATTCTCCCGGAGAAATGAATCCCTGAATTGTTTCCTGGAATTAATCCTTATATTTGTTTCATAAATCATGAAACATATGTATCGCCTTGTTAAGCCGTTTTTATTTCTTTTTCCGCCCGAGATAGCGCACAAACTGGTGTTTAAGGCTCTGGCTGTTCTAAAGTACATCCCTTTGTCCGGAAGAATAATGCGCATGTGCTTTTCATACAGATCCCCTGCCCTGGAAAGACAAGTGCTGGGTCTCAATTTTCCCAATCCTGTGGGTTTGGCTGCCGGATTGGATAAAAATGCGGAGGTAATCAACCAGATGGCCGATTTGGGATTTGGATTTGTTGAGATTGGATCTGTAACGGTAGCTCCCCAGGAAGGAAATCCCAAACCCAGAAGCTTTCGACTGGTAAAAGACAAAGCACTTATCAACAGGATGGGGATAAATAACCTGGGGGTCAAGAAAATTGTTAAAAACATACAGAAAACCCATCCCCGCGTGATCATTGGGGGGAATATATCAAAAAATACTTCTACTCCTAATGACTTGGCTTATAAAGACTTTGAAAAATCCTTTGCCCAACTGTACGATTACGTGGATTATTTTGTAATCAATGTCAGCTGCCCCAACGTTAAGGATTTGCGTAGTCTGCAGGCCGTGGAAAATTTAACCCGTATAACCCGGCACTTAACAGAAATCCGTCGGTATTGCGATGTTTACCGGCCCATCTTGTTAAAGATATCACCCGATATTTCAACCGATGTACTGGACCAGTTAATAGAACTGGTCATGCTTTCCGGCCTGGATGGCATAGTGGCCTGTAACACAACTGTATCGCGGGAAGGACTGGTTACCGGAAAAGAAATCCTGGACCAAATTGGAGAAGGCGGCCTGAGCGGAGCTCCCCTTAAGGAAAAAGTACTCTCTATAATCCGTTACATCCATGCAAAAACTGACGGGAACCTTCCTGTCATTGGTGTAGGAGGCATCATGAGCCCGGAAGATGCCCAAGAAATGCTCAAGGCAGGTGCTTCCCTTATCCAGGTGTACTCAGGCTTTATTTACGAAGGACCCGGTATTGTTCGTAAAATACTGAAGCACATAAATAAAAATACGGTCAATTAAATTATTACTTCATGTCAGTAAAATGGTTAACCATCCCCTTTACGGTGTTGGTATTGTTAGTCACTGCCTGTAACAACAGAGAGCAGACAGCCCTTAAAGAAATTGATAATCTTTATCAGGAGTTGTGGCCCGACGGCACTCCCGGGGGAGCCGTACTGGTTCTTAAAGGTGACCGGATCTTATTGAAAAAAGGATACGGCCTGGCAACACTGGATCCGGAAACGGAGATCACCCCTGCCACTTTTTTTTGCATTGCCTCTGTTTCAAAACAGTTTGCAGCTGCAGCCACACTAAAACTGGCACAGGAGGGCAAACTGTCTCTGAAGGATCCGGTATCCAAATATTTTCCGCACTTTCAGGCAGAATTCTTTGAGCGGATCACCCTTGCTCACCTGCTCTCGCATACATCCGGCATCCCGGATGCCAGGCCAAGGACAGACAGCCTGTTTGTGTATCACTCCACCGATGTGGAATCGTATTCATATATGGACACGCTCAGTTTCCTGAATTTTGAACCGGGAACTTCCTATGAATATATGAATCCTACTTTCCAGTTATTGTATACCGTCATAGAGAAAGCTTCCGGCAAACCTTTTGAAGAATACATGGAACAGGAAATCTTTACACCGGCGGGCATGGCCAACACACTTTACTTTGAAGAAGGCCGGGACATCCCGCAAATGGCACATGGATACCGGCCGGATACCTCTAACGGGCAATGGCAGGAATACGACTACGGGGAGACGACTTTCTTTGCTTCAAAAGCCGACGGTGCGCTATACACCTCCATTGAAGAATTTCTGCTTTGGGAATACGCCTTGCGGGATAATAAGATCCTTGGAAAAGATATGACGGAAAAAGCCCACACCGCTCACATTCAAACAAATATACCAGACACGGGGTACGGTTACGGCTGGTTTGTTACAGAAATTAACGGAGCCCCAAAAATATACCATACCGGTGATAACGGAGGTTTCAAGATCTATGCGGGAAGGTACCCTGAAAACGGGGTATTGCTGCTTATATTCTCTACCCGGGACTTTGACCGGAACGAAACGGTTGAAAAGACTGAACGGATCCTGCAAACAGCCGGCTGGCTATAAGAGCCTGAGGAAATTACCGCCCATGATCTTTTCAATATCATCAAAGGAATAACCCCTGGCACAAAGTTCTT
>DAOSXZ010000063.1:0-6879 GCA_035380845.1 Bacteroidales bacterium
GCCCCGGCCACCGCTTCCGCCCCGGCCACCGCTTCCGCCCCGGCCACCGCTTCCGCTCAGGCCGTCGCGGCCGCCTCGGCAAAAAATCCCCCCGGCGGGCTGTACTGCACCAAAGGCGTTCCCCTGGAAGTCTGGAAGACGCTTCTGGAGCAATTCCAAATTGGGGCAGTTTATGCCAACGAAGACTACGAACCGTATGCCATTTCACGCGACTGGGAAATTGGGGATTTGCTGGCATCCCGGGGGATCCCGTTCCACCTGTTCAAAGACCAGGTGATTTTTGCCAAAGACGACGTCCTGAAAAACGACGAAACACCTTACACTGTTTTTACTCCCTATAAGAATAAGTGGATTAGCAAATTACTGGAAAATCCGGTTACGATTCAGCCGGATCTGCTGCCTGACCGTTTTGCGGGACTTTCATTTCCTTTTCCTTCTTTGGTGCAATTGGGTTTCAATCGTTCTTTGGTGAAAGTCCCGGATTACAATATAGACAACCTGGACAATTACCGCAGAGTCCGGGATTATCCGGCACTGGACGGAACCAGTCATTTGTCCGTTCACCTTCGGTTTGGAACCGTGAGCATTCGCCGTGTAGTTAATCAAACGATTCACAACGAAACATTTTTGAATGAATTGATCTGGCGCGAATTCTTTATGCAGATCCTTTACCATTTTCCGAATGTGGTAGGATCCAATTTCCGGAAGAAATTCGACAACCTTTCCTGGATCAACCATCCGCAGGATTTTGAAAAATGGCAAACAGGCCGGACCGGTTATCCTTTGATTGATGCCGGCATGCGGGAACTAAACGCCACCGGTTACATGCACAACAGGGTCAGGATGATCGTAGCCGGATTCTTATGCAAGAACCTGCTCATTGACTGGCGTTGGGGAGAAGCATATTTTGCTCAAAAATTGCTGGATTACGAACTTGCCTCCAACAACGGCAACTGGCAATGGGCCGCCGGAACAGGCAGCGATGCCGTTCCCTATTTCAGAATATTCAACCCTGCCGAACAACTCCGCAAATACGACCCTCAAAAACTCTATGTCAGCAAATGGATCCCGGAACTGGGCACTCCGGACTATCCCGCCCCCATGGTCGATCTCAAAATGACCCGTGAACGATATGTACGACGTACACTTGATTCTTTTGCCTGATATTCAATGAAATGCCATTTTTCACCCCTGGGGGGTCGTTTTGCATAACATGCTGATAGTGAGCCAAAAGAACAAAAGGTACGACGTACACTTGATTCGTTTGCCTGACATTCAACGAAATACAATTTTGCACCCCCGGGGGGGCGTTTTGCATAACATGCTGATAGTGAGCCAAAAGAATCAAGTGTACAACGTACCATCATCGTTTTTGCCCTCAGGCCCGGTATGTCATTCAAGAAGTACTTCCTGTTTTGAGGAAGAACCGACAACATGGACCGTTTTATTTACGAAGCGGCAGATCTCCTTTACCATTACCTGATTTTGCTCAAAATGAAAGATCTGACGTTGGAAGACATTGAGAATGAGCTAAAATCCAGGAGTGTTAGTAGGTAAGAGAAAAAAAACTAAATTTGTGGTACGTCGTACACATTGTTCTTTTGCCTGATATTCAGTGAAATACAAATTTTCACCCCGGGGGGTCGTTTTACATAACATGCTGATAGTGAGCCAAAAGAACAATGTGTACGACGTACCTTAATCGCATAAGTATGGAAGCAATTGTAAAAATCTTCAAATCTTTGATAGAACCGACAATGGTCTTGTTGGTTTTGACTGTTTTACTCATCCTGAATGCCTGGATCTTCAAAAGATCAAAATCCACGGCTACAAACGGAAATATAACCAAAGGAGCTATAGCATTTTTGATAATTCTGATTGGAATGTTGGCGTTTGTTTTGGCACTACCCATTGATAAAACACTTAAAGGACAGATACTGAGTTTTTTGGGAATAATTATAAGTGCGACCATCGCTTTAAGTTCAACTACGGTATTGGGGAACCTTATTGCAGGCATCATGAACAATTCAATGAAGCGTTTCAGGAACGGGGATCTGATTAAAATCAATGATCTTCACGGCAGGGTAATCAAGAAAAGTATATTTCATACTGAAATCCAGCTGGAAGACAGCAACTTTATTACCATACCTAATATTTACATTGCTAACAATCCCGTAAAACTCACCCGTAAGGCGAATACGGTAATTTCCACTTCTGTTTCCCTGGGTTATGATATTTCCAGGGACAAGGTTGAAGATGCTTTGAGGGAAGCCGCTTTAACGACCGGATTGAAAGATCCCTATGTTTATATTACCAAATTAGGTGATTTTTCAGTCACTTATAAAATCCACGGGTTTCTGGATGACAGCAGCAAGTTTTTCAGTACCAGCTCATTATTGAATGCCTATGTGATGGACAAACTTCATGAAAAAAAAATTGAGATTGTTTCTCCTACATTCATGAACCAGAGACGTGTGGATGACAAGGAATACATCCCCCGGCAGGTCATCACAAAGGGAGAAACCAGTAAAGAATCTCCTGAAGACCTGATCTTTGACGAAGCCATAAAGTCCGAAAAGCTGCAAACCAAGAAAGATTTTTTAACAGAGCTGGCTGCCAAACAGGAAGCCCTGAAAGAACAACTCAAGAACTGCAAAAATCAGGAGGAAATGGAAACCATCAAATCCACCATCAAAAGAAATGAAGACCTGACTGCACGCATTGCCAAAAACATCCAGGAACAGGAAGAAAAAGAAAAAAACGCCAAAAAATAGCATATTCAAACTGTACTGCAGTAGATATATTTAAACCGTATGGGACATAAACACGATCACAGCAACGGCAACGGCAACAGCAACGGCAACGGCAACAGCAACAGCAACGGCAACAGCAACAGCAACAACAACGGCAACAACAACGGCAACAACAACAGCAACAACAGCCACAGCCCCGGCAGCAGCCACAGCCACAACCACAATATAAGGTTGGGTCATTCCAAAAGCTTTGCCATAGGCATAACGCTGAACGTGATCTTTGTGGCGGTAGAAGTCGTTTACGGTTTTATGGCCAATTCCTCGGCCCTTTTGGCAGATGCCGGACACAACGCCGGGGATGTGCTGGGATTGGTTTTTGCCTGGGCAGCGGCCTGGATGGCCACCATGAAACCCAAGGGCAAATACACTTACGGGTTGCGCAAGACCACAATACTGGTATCCATACTGAATGCCTTGCTTCTTTTTGCAGCCGTGGCTGTCATTGCCTGGGATGCTTTCAGAAAACTGAAAGATCCCCAACCGGTAGCCGGACCCCAGGTTATGCTGGTAGCCGGCATAGGGATTATCATAAATGCGTTTACGGCAATGCTTTTTTACAAAGGACAAAAGACAGATCTGAACATCAAAGGTGCTTTTCTACATATGGCAGCAGATGCAGGCGTTTCCCTGGGTGTGGTCATTGCCGGATTGCTCATTACCCTTACAGGTAAAACGTGGATAGACCCGGCCATAAGTTTTGTGATCATTGCCGTAATCCTGTGGGGCACATGGCGCTTGTTTTCCGAATCCGTTGACCTGGCCCTGGATGCTGTTCCCCGGCATATTAAAATTTCAAAAGTCAGGGAATTTCTACTTGACAAACAGGGCGTCACAAGCATACACGATCTGCACATCTGGGCCATGAGCACTACGCAGGTAGCCCTTACCGTGCACCTGGTCATGCCGGAAGGTGCTTCAGATAAATATATTAGTCAATTGCAAAAGGAACTTTCAGATACATTTGGGATAGGTCATTCAACTTTTCAGATTGAAAATAAAGACATGAGTAACGAATTTTTCGTATGTTAGTTCCCGTGAAATATTTTCTGATCCTTTTTTTGATGTGTCTGGCCGGATGTAATAACCGCCGGGAAACGCAGGTTCTGTTTGCCCCCGCACAACAGCAGCCGCAGCAGAAACAGGACCAGCAGCAGTCACACCAGCAGCCGCAGCAACCGCAGCAGCCGCAGCCGCAGGATGTTGCCTGTTACAGAATCCCGGCCCTGGTGACGGCGCCCAACGGCAATCTGATAGCGGTATGTGATCAACGTGTGCCATCGTGTGCAGACTTGAAGGGAAACAGGGATATCAATATTGTGATGCGTACCAGCGCGGATGACGGGGAAACCTGGTCGGATATGCAGACGATTGTGGATTATCCTGAAGGCCAATCTGCTTCGGATCCATCTTTGATCACAGACCGGATTACAGGCACAATTTTCTTGTTTTTCAACTACATGGATCATGACCGGGGAAAAGATATTTATTACCTGAGGGTGACAAAAAGTCCCGATAACGGCAAGACCTGGAGTACTCCGGAAGACATTACCCATCAGATCACCAAACCGGACTGGCACCGGGACTTTCAATTCATAACATCCGGAAGAGGCATGCAGACCCGCAGCGGAAAACTGGTTCATACGCTTGTAAACCTGCAAAAGGGCCTGTATCTTTTTGGGAGCGACGATCACGGTCAGAGCTGGTGCCTGTTGGATGTGCCGCTGAAGCCCGGGGATGAATCCAAGGTCATAGAACTTGACGATGGCACCTGGATGGTCAACAGCCGGGTGAACGGGGCAGGTCACCGTTACGTGCATCTCTCTGCCGACCGGGGAAAGACTTGGATAACACATGCCGAGGCGGGTCTTGCAGACCCGGGATGCAACGCGAGTCTGATCCGGGAGGGGAAGGTGCTGTTTTTTGCCAACCTCAACTGCACGGACCGGAGGGAGAACCTGACATTGAGGGTTAGCACGGACGGCGGAAAGTCCTGGGGCGCGGGGAAGACCGTGTGCGCGGGAAACTCGGCCTATTCCTCCATGACTTTTATCCCCGGGAAGGGGATTGGGCTGTTGTATGAAAGAAATAATTACCGGGAAATTGTATTCACCCGGATCAACCCATAACGAATAACCTGAATTACAATGAAAAAGAAACTGATTCTGTTAACTCTTATTGCCATTCTTGTTGGTGAATGGGGATTTTGTTGTACAACATTTGTATTAAAAGGTCCTGATGGTAAAATCACTTTTGGCAGGAATCTGGATTTCCCCGTGGGAGAAGGCCATATTCACATCAATTTCCGGAATATGGTAAAGACGACCTATATTGATGCACCCGAAAAGCCCATGACCTGGACATCAAAATACGGCAGCGTTACATTTAACCAGGCAGGGCGCGAGTTTCCCTACGGAGGGATGAACGAAGCCGGGCTGGTCATTGAGCAGATGTGGCTCCAGGAGGCCAGGTACCCGGATGCCGATGATCGTTATGGCATGAATGAACTGCAATGGATGCAATACCAGCTGGACAACTCGGCAAGCGTCCGGGAAGTGATTGACAGCGATTCACTGGTACGGATCACCTATATGCCTACTTCTTTTCTACATTTTCTGGTATCGGATGCATCGGGAGATGTGGCTGTCATAGAATACCTGGAAGGAAAAATAGTGGTGCACCGTGGTGCAGAACTGCCGCATACGGTGTTGGCCAACTGTACCTATGAAAATTCACTGGAGTATAAGGCCAGTAAGGAAAAGAAAGAAAATAAGAGTTTCAACGACTGGACTGAAAATTCTTCCGGACGGTTTGTGACAGCGGCAACAATGATTGAAGCCTACCTGGGTAAAGAGGACCGGATTGATTATTCGTATGATATATTGGAAAGCGTTTCCCAGCCGGGAGGTACCAAATGGAGTATTGTGTACGATGTAAGCAACAAAACGATTTATTACAAGTCTGAGCTCAATCCCGTAAGGCAGAAAATTGATATGAAGCGTATAGATTTTTCATGCAATGATCAGAGATTGTTCGTGCCTATGTCAGAATTGCTGGCTGAAGGACAGGGATTCAGGAACCTTACTTATGAAGACAACGTGAATATGTTCCGGACACTGAAGAACGGTGTTGATTTTTTGAAAGAAGCCGTTCCGGAAGAAGCCGTGGAAGGTTTTGCCCGGTATTTTGAAAGTATACAATGTAAATAAAACAAAACAGTCATGAACAAGGAAGAATTCAAAGCAAGAGCAAATCAGCGGATAGACGAGATATCTGCCAAGATCAATGAGTTGAAAGCAGACAAGGAAGCTGTAAAAGAAGACATGAAAGAGAAATACCAGGAATCCATCAGAGAATTGGAAGCCCTAAAAAAGGATCTTCAGGCAAAGTACAAAGATCTCACGAATGCTGCCGATGATAGATGGGAGGAGGTCAGGGACGCTTTTTCAGACGCATCGGATTCCTTTAAAGAAGGCTGGTCAAAGATCAGATCCTTGTTCTAGATGACCGTTGTAGATCTCGACATTTTGTTCCCGGATCCTTTTAATGTTTTCTTGGGATATGTTTTTATCCGTTATCAGGCCGTCTACCAATGATATAAATCCCAGGTTGGCAAAAGCGCTCACGCCTATCTTTGATGAATCGGCTACAAGATACACTTTGTCGGCAGATTTTATCATTGCCGATTTTACAAGCAGGTCACTCAGGCTGGGATAAGTCAGCCGCATATCCGACGATATTCCGGCGGTAGCCAGGAATAATTTATTCACATGTATTTCCTTTAAAGAATCGGCGGCCATCTTCCCTGTAAGGGAAAGGGTGGGGGCTTTGAATTCGCCTCCTGTCATGATCAGGTTGATATTTGGATTTTCTCCCACGATCAATGCAATGTTCAGGGCGTTTGTAATTACGGTCAGGTTTTTGAAACGGCCCAGCAGTTTTGCGATTTCCGTAGTCGTGGAACCGGAATCCAGTATTATGCTGTCCCCTTCATTAATAAAGGTAATGGCTTTATTTGCGATTTCTATCTTTTCTTCCAGGTGTGTCTGGTTGAATACCTGTCCGGATT
>DAOSXZ010000064.1:0-6570 GCA_035380845.1 Bacteroidales bacterium
ATCACATATCTTTGTACAAATGTACAGTATTTTCTTCAATAATAGGCGTCTTCAGTTATGCCGTCCGGACAGCCCCGCATGTTTGCTTCCTTCGGTAACTATTGCCCCTGCAGAAAGATCCGGTTCATGGGAGGATATCCTTGTAGGGTTTGAATGCAATTCCAATATCAATCATCTGGTAATCCCGGTGGAAGATCCTGCCGCATCATTTAAACAGTTGTGTGCACGTTTTCTGCTTTTTCACGCTGCCGGAGGAATCGTCACCAATAAAAAAGGTGATATCCTGATGATCTATCGTTACGGCAGGTGGGATTTACCCAAGGGAAAACAGGAGCCCGGCGAATCGCTCAGGGAAACAGCTCTCAGGGAAGTGGCCGAGGAAACCGGTATCCAGGGTCTGGAAATTACCGGGGATCACTTCGCTACCACTTACCATACATACCGTTTCCAGGGAAACAACGTATTAAAAATGACAGCCTGGTTCAGAATGATTGCTGAAGAAGGGAGCTTTTTAAAACCCCAGACAGAAGAAGGAATAGAGAAGACGGAATGGGTCTCACTGCAAGATATGGACAAATACCTGGAAGCAACTTATGCCTCCATCAGACTGCTGATCCGCAGCAAAATACTATTCGATGGTAAAGATGTTGGTAAAACCGGTCAGGTCAAAGATGTCCTTGATCTCGGCCCGGAGGTTCCGGACTTTTAAAGACCCGTTTTTTTCCTTAATGTTTTTTTGCAGTACAAGAAACTGACGTAGTCCGGAACTGCTTATGTATTCCAGGTCCGAACCGTCAATGATCATGTCTTTTGTGGAGCTTTTAAGGAGAGGAGCTATGGCTTCTTCAAAAATGACCGTGTTGCCTGTATCCATCCTGCCGTTAATAGATATAACGGGTATGGGATCGTTACTGATTTTTACTTCCATATTCTGTCGGTTTTCTTAATCGGATTGATAGTACCACAAAGGTAAACAAAAAAAATCTCAACCTCCAAAGTCATCAAAGAGAATGTGATCTTCAGGGACCCCCAGGTTGTCCAGCATCCGGATAACGGCATCTGTCATAAGCGGGGGGCCGCAAAGGTAATATTCGTTTTCTTCCGGTTCCGGGTGATCTTTCAGGTAATGTTCCAGGATCACCTGGTGTATGAACCCGGTATATCCCTGCCAGTTGTCTTCCGGTTTGGGCTCTGAAAGAGCTATGTGAAACGAAAAATTGGGAAAATCCTTTGCAATGTTCCTGAATTCTTCTTCGTAGAATAACTCCCGCAGGGATCTTGCACCATACCAAAAAGATACTTTATCTGTTGTTTTCAGGGTATGGAACAGATGAAAGATATGGGAACGCATGGGGGCCATGCCGGCTCCGCCGCCAATGAAGATTTTTTCTGCATGGGTTTCTTTCAGGAAAAACTCTCCGAACGGGCCGGAAACCTTCACTTTTTCACCGGGTTTACGTGAAAAAATAAAGGAAGAACAGATGCCCGGATTCACTTTCATGAAGCTTCCGCGGGCACGGTCCCAGGGCGGAGTGGCTATACGCACGTTCAGGATGATACGGTTCCCTTCGGCAGGATGGTTGGCCATGGAATAAGCTCTGAATCCGTATTCCCGGTTTGTCATTTTCAGGTTCCACAGTCCCAGCGCGTCCCACTCGGCAAGGTATTCCTTTTCAACGGCAATGTCTTTGGCAAAATCTACCGTAACGGGCGGAACATCAATTTGTATATATCCTCCCGAACGGAAATCCAGATTTTCCCCATCGGGCAGTTTGATTACAAATTCTTTGATGAAGGAAGCTACATTCCGGTTGCTGATAACTTCACATTCCCATTTTTTAACCCCCAGTATTTCGTCCGGAATCTCTATCTGCAGGTCTTCCTTAACCTTCACCTGGCAGGCCAGCCGCCATTGGTTTTGTTGTTCTCTTCTTGTAAAGAATCCGGTTTCGGTAGAAAGAATGGATCCGCCTCCTGATACAACACGGCATTTGCACAATCCGCAGGTTCCGGATCCGCCGCATGCAGAAGGAAGGTATATTTCATTGGAAGAAAGGGTGTTGAGCAGGTTTGCTCCCGGGTCCACTTCCAGCGTCTTTTCCCCGTTGATAGTCAGTTTTACTTTCCCGGAGGGAGTAAGCCGGATTTTGGCATAGACCAGTAACAGCACCAGTACCAGGGTGACTATCAGGGTGGCCGAAACTGCCAGCAACAGGAATTGGATCATTGTCATCATGCACACTTAAAATTGTATACCCATAAAGCTCATAAACGCGATTCCCATCAATCCCGTAATGATAAACGCTATACCCAGACCCCGCATGGGGGCGGGAATGTTCGAGTAACTGAGTTTTTCCCGGATGGCCGCAATAGATACAATGGCCAGGAACCATCCCAAACCGGATCCAAGGGCAAAGGCCAGCACCTGCCAAATATTTTGGTAGGCTCTTTCCTGCATAAAAAGTGATCCCCCAAGGATGGCGCAGTTTACAGCAATCAAGGGCAGGAATATGCCCAGGTTGTTGTATAGTGCGGGAGCAAATTTTTCCACGACCATTTCTACCAGTTGAACCATGGCTGCAATTACGGCAATAAATAAAATATAGCTCAAAAATCCCAGGTCCACGTTGGCCCATTCCGGGTTGATACGGGCCAATGCACCGGGAGAAAGCACATAACGATCCAAAAGGTAGTTGACCGGAAGTGTAATCAACAATACAAAAATTACGGCCAGACCCAATCCGGAGGCAGTTTTTACGGTTTTGGAAACTGCCAGGTATGAACACATGCCCAAAAAATAGGCGAAGATCATGTTTTCAACAAAGACCGATCTTACGAATATGTCAATTATTTGTTCCATGCTTTTTTGTCTTTTTTGGCATTCCGTGCATTAAAGACCCAAACAATCAATCCCACAACTATAAGGGCCATTGGGGGCAGTATGAATAATCCGTTGTTTTCGTAAAAACCGCCTGCGGACACATACCACTTTTCAGGAATAAGGGGGTACCCCATCAATGTCCCCGAGCCGAATAATTCCCTGAAAAAAGAAACGGCCACCAGGATAATCCCGTATCCCAATCCATTGGCTATGCCGTCCACAAAGGCATGAAAAGGCTTGTTGTGTAGGGCAAAAGCTTCTATGCGTCCCATGATGATGCAATTGGTTATGATCAGGCCCACAAAAACAGACAGTTCTTTGCTTATGGGATATGCGAAGGCTTTCAATATCTGGTCCACCAGAATTACCAGGCTGGCGATCACAACCAGCTGGACTATGATCCGTATCCGGTCCGGTATGGTATTGCGCAGCATGGAAAGGATCAGCCCGGAAAACCCGGTCACCAAAGTAACCGAAAGGGCCATAACCAATGCAGGTTCCATTTTTACGGTCACCGCCAGTGCCGAACATATCCCCAAAGCCAGTACGGAAACGGGATTGTTCTTAAACAACGGGTCCAGGAAGATGCGTTTATTCATTGTGTCTTAAAAAAGGTATGTAAGGTTCAAGGGATTCGCGTATCATATTTTCTACCCCGCGGCTGGTAAGGGTGCCCCCCGAAATGCCGTCAACCGCATTGGGATTGCCTGCGGATTTTCCCGGTTTCAACACAGACAGAGACACAAACTCTTCACCCCGGTAAAGCGATTTTCCACGGAAAGGATCACTGAAAAACGGTGTGGAAATTTCCGCTCCCAGGCCGGGAGTTTCGGACTCGTGGTCAAAAACGGCTCCGTAAACGGTGCGAAAATCATCATTCAGAGCCAGGTATCCGTTTATGGAACCCCAGAGACCTTTGCCTTCCATGGGGATGATGTATTTCCTGGTGCCGTCATCCAGGGTACAGATGAACAATGGAAGTAGTTCCGGGCCTGCCACGGTGTCTGTTATGTATTTTTCATAGGAGACCCCTTCCAGGTGAACGGATCGCAGAATAGTCTGCCGGGTTTCCTGCCGTATGTTTTTTTCCTGAAGCGGTTTCAGGAGCTGTGACGCAAAAGCCAGCACTACGGCCACTATGATCACCATAACTGCCGCATAAAGGACCGTGTAGAGGTTTCCGTTCTTTTTTCTCTTATCCATTGGCAGCAATTCTTTTCATTTTACGTTTCACGTTTGCCGCTACCACATAATGATCTATCAGGGGCGCAAATGTGTTCATTAACAAAATGGCCAGCATCATGCCTTCCGGGTACCCGGGATTGAACAGGCGTATTATAACCGTAAGAATTCCAATAAGTGCCCCGTAGAACCATTTTCCCGTTTCTGTCTGCGGACTGGTAACCGGGTCGGTAGCCATAAAGACACATCCGAAAGCGAATCCGCCCATAACCAGGTGGTAATGTACGGGAATACCTCCCAACAATCCGGTTAGCGAAGCTCCTGCCAGGCAGGATACCATGATCTTCCAGCTGGCCACTCCCGTGTAAATAAGGATAGCGGCGCCCAACAGGATGCATACCACAGAAGTCTCTCCAACGGATCCGGGAATGAATCCCAGGAACATATCCCTCCAGGAAGGCATGGATTGGACGGTGCCCGTCTGTTCCGTCCATAAAGCCAGGGGAGTGGCGCCGCTGAAACCGTCTATCCAGATTTTATCCCCGGTCATATATCCCGGGTATGAAAAGAACAGGAAAGCCCGGGCCAGTAAAGCAGGATTCCATATGTTCATGCCGGTCCCTCCAAAAATCTCTTTACCAATAAGTACAGAGAAAGCCACAGCCGTGGCCAGCATCCACAAAGGAATGGTAACGGGAACTATCAAGGGGATGAGCATGCCTGTAACCAGGTAGCCTTCGTTGACTTCATGACCTCTTACCTGTGCAACGGTAAATTCTATTCCCAGGCCTACCACATAAGAAACGATCACCAGCGGAATTACCCGAAGGAATCCAAACCAGAAAATTTGAAAAAATCCGGGAAGAACAATCTGTGAACCCATAGCCAGGTAATGCTGCAAGCCGGTATTGTACATACCAAAGAGCAGACAGGGCACCAATGCAATGACCACAACTATCATGACCCTTTTAAGGTCGTTGCAATCCCGTATGTGGGACCCTTTGCGGGTTACCGTTGCCGGAACCAGGAGAAAAGATTCAAATGCATCAAATGTGGAATGTAAAAACCCCAACTTTCCCCCTTTGCTGAATACAGGTTTGATCTTATTTACGATTTTTTCAATTCCGTTCATTGCATTTCCTTTATCATCAGGTCAATACCTTGTTGCAGAATGTCCTGGATCTCGATTTTGGAAGGACAGATGAATTCGCATAATGCCAGGTCTTCCGGTATCATTTCATAAATGCCCAACCGTTCCATTTTATCTATGTCTTTTGCCAAAACGGCTTTAATCAGGAACGATACGAAAATGTCTGCCGGCAATACTTTTTGATAGCCCTCGGTCAGGACAAACGCCCTGGCACCGCCGTTGGTGTTGGTGTTGAGGGAAAAACGCCCGGTCTTGCCGAGTAAGGGAGCCAGGTAGGAAACATAGGTCCGGGCCGCGCTGAATTTATGCAGTCGCAGAGGCCGTGCCCAACCCAGCAGTTCCCGTGAGTGTCCTTCAGGCAAAAAAGTGATCTGTCCGTGGTAGAAACCCAGGAACCCGTCCCTTCCCGCATTGTCTCCGGTCAGGGGATTTCCGCTTATGATGCGAGTTTCACGGTCATTGTCGTACGGGAAACCTGTCAGTGCCTTCATCTGAATGCCCGGACGGCAAGGTATATAGCCTGTGCGGTGCAGGGAAGGTCCGGTTACGGCTACCGTTGCCGTAGTATCGTAAATGCCTTTCAGAAACAATTCCCCGATGATTGCCAGTCCCTTGGGTGTCAGAGTCCAGACTACATGATCTTTCCCGACAGGAGAAACATGATGGATTTGAATTCCGGGGTTTCCTGCCGGGTGGGGACCTGAAAAAGTGTGGACTATGCCTTGCAGCCTGCGGAAAACACTATGAGGAGATGTTTTGTCCGACAGTCCCAAATGAACATTTTGCGGGCAGATCCTTTCCAACACCCGGAGTCCCATTTTAAGGGCTTCTTCTCTTTCTGCAAACACATAATCCAGTTCCGGAGCCAGGGGGGCTGAATCAAAGCAACTGATGAACACGGCTTTTGGAGTCTCCCGGGGATGAGCAATAATCCCGTACGGTCTTCGGATAATATATGGCCAGCATCCGCTTTCCAGCAACAAATCCCTGATTTTTTGCGCGGACATGGATTCGGGGGCTTCTGCCGGGAATTTCAAAAAATCGTCTTTTTCGTCGGCAAGTATTTCAATAGCTTCCAGCCTTCTTTTTTCTCCTCTTACAATAGCCTGAACAAATCCGCTTACCGGGGAAGTGAAGCGTATTTCCGGCCGGTTTTTGTCGCAAAAAACCGGGCTGCCGGCTTTAAGGAGATCACCTTCCCTGACCAGAAGTTTTGGGACAATGTGTTTAAAATCTGTGGGTTTAAGTGCGTAGACTGCTGAAACAACGGGAGGATCCGTGATCGTACGGGCTTTGCCTTTTAGGGGGATGTCCAATCCTCTACGCAATTTGTAACGAGCGCACATATACTTTTTTT
>DAOSXZ010000065.1:0-2603 GCA_035380845.1 Bacteroidales bacterium
GCTGGTACGCATAGAGCCGGGCAAAGACATTACACAGGCTCATATGCAATGCCGTCAACTGATAGCTACATGGTGCCTGAAAAACGGCAACGCCATTGAAAGAAAGGTGAAAGACGGAAAGTCATACTTTGTTGTCAATGATTATAAGGGACTTCGTCAACTTTTTGCCACATTGCTGGCAGAGATGCAACGTATCAAATCCGAAGGTGATTATGCAGCCGGGAAAGATTTGGTAGAAGAATATGCCGTAAAAGTAGACCGGGAACTTCACAAGGAAGTTCTGGAACGTTATGCTTCGCTTAACTTAAAACCTTATGGCGGATTTCTGAATCCCAATATTATCCCCGTCTATGATAAAAAAGGGAGACTCAAAGACCTGGAACTGGAATATGCGGCCGATTTCCTGGAACAACATCTATCCTACGGCAGGGGCTACGGTTTTTTGTAGTTGAACAATTCCTCGGTGGCCAGGGAGATCTTGGTCACCGAGAAATCCTTCCCTTCCGGAAATACCCAGAAAGAATCATTTAAGGTATTCAGGTCTATACAATCCTGTTTGTATTTTCCGTAATCGTATTCAATATGACATGAATATACGGACTGGGCGGGAATTTCCAGGGTATAGGTGGTGCCGTTGTGAAAACCTTCCAATTTAAAGCCTGCCATATCATGAGTCAGGACTGCTTCACCTATATCAATAAAACCTTTTGAATTCGGGAGCATTCTAACATATGCATTACTACGGAAAAAATACCGGTTTTCTTCAACTTCCTTCCTGACTTGTTCCCTTTCCCATTCATACCAGTCGGGGATATGCGAAAAATGAGTTTCTCCTTCCAATGCATTCAATTCTCCATATTCGGACATTTCCCAGCGTTTGCCGCAATGGGTGCACCAGATCTGAGAGCCGTCCGAATCCATCCTGTATTCTGTTTTGCAGGAAGGACACTGGTATAAAACTTTATGCAATCCGCGGGCCCTGTTCTTGTATTTTACCGGTATCTTGTTTTCCCGCTGCCAGGCAAAATCGTCGTATTCAAAAGATTTGTTTATGATGTCATTGATCTGATCAGATGAAAGTTTTGTTGCTTCTTCCTGGGTTATAATGCGTGTCATGGTAGCTTTGGTCCGTACCCCGCGGGTTTTGGTGTTCCAGAAAGGAGCATTGATATGGTGCCCGTAAGTAATCAGGCTAACTACCGGTACGTTCAGGTGTTTGACAAGCTTGCCCAAAGACGGGGGCAGTACGGCGTTGGTGCCGCAAAGCGAATACCGGGCTTCAGGATAAATGGCAGCAATCTTGCCTCTTTCCACAACGGTATTCAAATGACGTATGAGGGCTATATCGTTTGTAAATTTTCTTTTTCCTATGCATCCGATTCTTCTCATAAGCCACTCCCTTCCAATAAATCCGTCCACTGCCACAACGTAAAATGCCTGGTGGGGGAAGGTTGCTACGGTAGCTACCATAAAATCATAAAAAGCATTGTGGTTACATAACAATAAATAAGGAGGTTTTATACCTTCCATGTTTACTTTTTTGATCTTTGTACGGTGACGCCATAATGAGGGATAGCTCAGCAGCCAGGCGATCGGCCTCAGGTACCAGCTTACCCGTCTGGGCATTCTGGCAAGATCAAATCGTTTTACTTCCCGCAAAGGGAAAAAGTTCATGGCATATTTCATACTTACAAATATATACGAAATTTTAATTCTTACCGGCAAAAAAAAAGAGCACCCGATCAGGTGCTCTTTTCGTTCAATGTAACAACATCTAGTTCACTCCGGTACGGGTATCATACCACATTTTTTTACCCCAGAGTTCGTCGTTAACGTCACTCATGGGGCCGGCAGAATTAGCCCCGTTAAGGGTTCCTTCTACTATAGGATAAGGATAACGCAGCGGAGGAGTGTTGTGACCGGTATATCCGCATTCTTCCATGGAGCTTGCTATGTGATGGGTTGTCGGTATACCTGTCTTCCTGTATAAGGACCAGGTTTCCATTCCCTGTTTGAACAAGCAGATCCACTCCTGGAGATAGATCTGGTCCAGAGTGCCGTCAAATGCGGCATCTCCGGCAAGATATGCGGCAGCATCTCCGGCAACTCCGTTTTCATCTAAAGAAACAGTAACCCCTGCTTCATAAGCATCCTGCGCACTTACACGAACATTCCATCCCCTGGCAGCAGCTTCTGCAAGGTGGAAATGTGTTTCAGCAGCACGGAAAATGGGAGAGAAACCGGCCAGATCTTCACGGAAACGCTTTCCTATAAGGGAATACTTCATAGCATGACCTGTAGTGATGGCATCGGGCCCTCCAATTTCACAACCTTCATATTCACCGTATCCGTTAGGCTGGGCATAAACGGGAAGACGCGGGTCGTCCAGGTCTTTCAACACATTGACCAGGATATCGGAAATGCAATGGTCGTCACGTGTACGGAAATCATCTGCCCACGGTTCGTAATAAGGAGAAGTTCCGGGCCACCAGAAAAATGCATTCTGGCTGTTTTCGGTAATGAGAGGATATTTGGAAGGATTCCCGGTTATTTCCTCGGCTACCTGTTTGGCCACGGTGGGATTGACATTGGCAATACGCATG
>DAOSXZ010000065.1:2613-3311 GCA_035380845.1 Bacteroidales bacterium
CAAACGCAGTGAGTTGGCCAGACGCAACCAGGCATCGGTATCTCCAAAGAACAGAATGTCTCCAATACCCAGATCGTCGGTACCGCCTGCATTCAAACCGTCTGCAGCTTCTTTCAGCAAATCCATAAGAGCCGGATAGATCTCTTCTTGTGTATCGTATTTAGGCGCGACAATACCCTGATCCAGACTAACGGCTTCTGAATACGGAAGATCACGCCACCTGTCTGTACCCAGTTGCATAATAACTGCTTCCCAGATCTTGGCAACGTTTTCCATATTTGTAAGTCCTTCTTCAGCCGCCCTGTTCCTTACATCCCTTAGATTATTCATAGTGATGTACAGGTAATGCCAGTTGTTGGCAACGACTGTAGAACGTGTTACGTAACGTGCTTCGTCAATATACTGTTTCTTAGCCAAATGTCCGCCATAAGTACTGGGTTCGTTCATATCTGCCCAGGCATCAAAATATGTGTCGCATGTGTACCTGATACAGTATGCCAATACATTGGTAATGGGAGCATCGGCAGAAGCATTGGGGTTTGTGTTGATTTCGTCAAAATCTTTAGTACACCCCATCAATAAAACACCAAAAACGGCGATTACAGAAAATTTTATAATTTTTGTTTTCATATCTTCAATTATTCGGGGTTAGAAAGTCAGACCTACTTTAAGACCAATGCTGCGGGTAGGCATGAATG
>DAOSXZ010000065.1:3370-6504 GCA_035380845.1 Bacteroidales bacterium
CTTAAAGTAAGAGCCGTCAAATACGGAGTAAGAACGGTTGCTGTAGAAATCGGAAAAAGCCGAAGTCGGATAAACTACAATGTCGTTAACCGAACCGTCTTCTTTCACAAAATTCCGGTCTGTAAGGATGTCTTTACCAAAGACCACCCCATTTTCACGCACTCCGTTGGCTGCTGTATAATCGTAAATACCCGTGTAGCTACCAAACATCTGAGATACCGAGAACACATCCCCGCCTTTACGGAAGTCAAACATGATGCCTGCAGAAAGGTTTTTCCAACGGAAGTCCATATGCAGACCGGCTATCCAGTCAGGATTTACATTACCAAGAACTTTTGCTTCACGTTTGGCCCTTCCGTTAGAGCCAACTATGATATTTCCATCATCATCGGTAACGGACCCCGTTCCATAAATGGCGCCCCAGGGTTCGCCTACGCGTGCCTGTGTGTACACTGACCACGATGAACCTATATTGTAAGTTTCAATAAGCTGCTGAGTGGCTTCATCTTCATATAGGGAAATGATCTTACTTTGGTCCTTTGACCAGTTAAGAGTGATGTTCCATTGGAAATCTCCTGTTCTGACAGGAGTGGCCGTCAACTGGACCTCAGCACCCTTGTTGTTGATCTCCCCTGCGTTGATTTTCATTGAACTGTAGCCGGTAGATCGTGAAACATCAACAGAAAGAATTTGGTCTGTGGTATTTTTGTTGTACAATGCCACATCAAATCCCAGACGGTTGTCAAAAAACCGGGCTTCCAGACCGACTTCAGCCGTTACTACAGATTCAGGCCTTAATCCTGCCGGCGGATACGTTGTGGGATTGTAGAACTGTCCGGCACCGTGAATATTGTATCCTGCCGAAGAATAATACCTGTCAGTCTGGTAAGCGGAAGTAGCCGCACCAACCTTAGCCCAGCCTCCGCGCAATTTCAAAAATTCCAGCACGGATCCTTTGAGAACAGGAAAAGTTTCGGTAATGATCCAGCTGCCCGAAACAGACGGATAGAAGAAAGGATCGGCAATTGTGGAACTCCAGTCGTTACGTGCCGATGCGTCTATGTACAACATCCCTTTAAAGCCCAAAGACAAGTTGGCATAAACCGAATTCTCACGTATGTGAGACCCGCCCATACTCGTGCCCGGACTGCCGGAGACATTGGATATAGTAAACAGGCCAGGAACTATCAAGGCTGCAGCAGTAAGAGATGATGTCTGATAGTTCAGATCCCTGTAATTGGCTCCTAAAACAGCATTCACACTGAAAATGTTGTCCCCGAAAGTTTTATCAAAATAAGCCAGGAAGTCTGCATTAAGCTCGGAATTCTTCCTGTTGTAAGACCAGAAACCGCCATCCGGATAATCCGTATGATACAGTACAACCTGTTTGGTATACGTATCATAATAATCGTAACCCACGCGACCTTCAAACTTCAGCCAGCTGGTAGGCTTAATCCACAAAGAAGTTTTTCCGAAGAAACGGTTGCGTTCAAAACTGTTCGTATTGTAATACATGGTGTAATAGGGATTCTGGTGATAAGCAGGACACCAGCTGTAAGGCATTCCGGTATAAGGGTCGTTCCCCTTATCGTACAGATCCTTAAGTGACTGCATATTTACCTGGCGACCAAACCATTGCAACAATGACTGGAGGGGGTTACCTGCATTATAGGAACCTTGAGGCAGGTTGTTGCTCTGAGTCCTGGTATAATTCATCGCAAGATCGAACGACAGGTATTTGTTGATGTCCACATTCGTGTTCATTTGAGCAGAAATCCTTTTCTGATCTGTGTTGGGCAATGTTCCTTTCTGATCCCTGAAACCCAGAGATGCACGAGTGGAAGCTCTGTTGGTTTTGGTTACTACAGAGATGTTATGACTCTGGGAGTACCCGGTCTTGAAGAAACTTTTGATATTATCCGGATGCGAAATCCATGGAGTTGCCTGGTGAACCCCGTTATTATAAGGACTATCCCATTGGGGAATATTCAGACCTATATCCAGCCGGGGTCCCCAGCTTTCGTCCGCTCCAAAGTACCCCGCTAAATCATTGTATCCCAGCTCATTGTATACCCAGTCTGAATAAGTTCCGTTGTACCCGCTGTTCTTGAATTCATATTCGGCTCCTTCATACCCTTGTCCGTAAAGGTTTTGAAGAGGAGGCAGGTTATATACATTGTCCATTGTAATACTTCCATTGTAAGTAACGGACAATCCTTCCAGGGCTGCTTTTCCGGATTTTGTGGTAATCAGGACTACACCGTTACCGGCGCGCATTCCGTACAAG
Source organism: Bacteroidales bacterium (assembly GCA_035380845.1). Lineage (GTDB taxonomy): Bacteria > Bacteroidota > Bacteroidia > Bacteroidales > UBA932 > DMER64. Next base: position 5,658 of record DAOSXZ010000065.1, read on the forward strand.
GCAGCTGAACCTCCTTTTAGAACCGAAATGTTTTCAATATCTTCCGGATTGATGTCATACAATCCGGATCCGTAGTCAACGGCTCCTACCATGTAATTGTCATTGGCTATGGGAATACCATCTACAACAATCATCGGTTCATTTCCACTCAATGAAGAGTTGCCCCTGACTACAATACGGGATGAAGCGCCAATGGCTCCTCCGGCCTGGGTTACCTGCATACCGGCAACACGTCCGGAAAGTGCAGAAGAAACATTCAGGTGCCCTGACTTGGTGATCTCTTCTGCCTTTACGTCCTGAATAGCTGCCCCTATGGACTTCCTTTCCCGTGTAATCCCAAGTGCCGTAACAATGACTTCATCCAGCACATTGGAAGCACGCATCTCTACATTGATTAATGAACGATTGTTTACGGATACTTCTACACTCACATAGCCCACGTAACTGAATATTAAAACAGCATCCGGGCTACATGTGAGGGTATAATTACCGTCATTGTCGGTAATAAATGCGGTGCGTTCTCCTTGTACAAGGATAGTAGCACCGGGGAGCGGTTGACCGTCAACCGCATCCGTAACCTTACCCGTTATCTGGACATTCTGTGCCAGGGCAATGGAACAGAATCCCAGAAACAAGCAGGTCAGGATAGTTTTGGTTTTTTTCATCATGAATTAATTTAGGTTAAATGAATTTGGTTAGGTGGATTATAGTTCAAATTTATAAATAAATTTTTGAAGTAACAATTTCAAAATACATCCTTGATTTCAATAACGTAGACTTAGATAAATTATTAAATATTTATATGAAACTTGAATTTCTGTTACAATTTGAAAGACGGTGCTGAAAA
>DAOSXZ010000066.1:0-3900 GCA_035380845.1 Bacteroidales bacterium
ACCGCCCTTTACGGAATTGCCGATGAGGCCTCCCGCGAACTCTTGCGCGTGGCACTTTACCGCACCGCCGGCATCCCCGCCCGGATAGATCCGGTCACAAAACGCACCCAGGTGGCAGAAAAAGGCGAAACAGCGGCAGCGGCGCAGGCATCTTGGAGATGGCGCGCCACACCCCCGGAAGGCAAAACGCAAACACCTGAGTTTCAGGCATCTGAAATTTCAGCCAACAAAAGTGGCGCGTCATCTTCAAGATGCCCGCGCCACCCTCGCCACCTGCGCCTGCAGGCAGCCCCCGGTCCGGATGGCATATTTCCAGCCTACGATACGGATTTCACCATACAGCGTTGGGAAAACGGCCGTTACCGTACCCTGGGTTTTGGCTATGAATCGGGAGGTGTGCAACAGGAACAGCTGTTCAACACAGATCACACGCTGCCGGCCGGATTGTACCGTATAATATATGGTATCAGGGCCGATGACGGGAGTGTCCGGGTGCGGTTGGAGCGCAAAAATCTCAGAGATTCTGCGCAAGAAACCGTTAGTGAAATTTTCAATACACAGTAAACCAGTCGAATAAACGCACAGGAGAAAAGTCGTTGCGCAGAATCTCTGAGATTTACAGCGGCTGCGCCTCCAGCGGCTGTGCCTCCAGCGGCTGCGCCTCCAGAGAATGCGCATAGATACCTAAGAATATTTCCCGGGCCTTTTGGAGTTCTTCCGGGGAAAGGGTGTCTGTATAGATTCCCGTTTTTGGCAGGTATTCGGCAAATGGAATGTCGGACCCGGACTCCAGAAAGAGTTTTTCCATGCGTTTGATAAACGCACTTCTGTATTCAGGGGTATAATGGTCACTGAACCGGGTGGTTCCGTGCAACAGGTCGTATGCAACGTAATTGGATGGAAAATACTGGTAATTGCCGGTTATCTGATTATCAATCAAATCACAGACACGGGCGGAAAATGCAGCAAAATCTTCACCGCTGTATGGTTCCAGCTGTTCCCGGGTAATGGGGTCTCCCACATGAATATGAACCCGCCCTTTATATTGTGTGACCCCGGTCAACATACTATTCAGGTCCTCTCCTTCTTCTTTCTCGTAAATGTCACTGCCTGACAGAGCCAGCAGCTCGCGGGTTTTCAAGTAATCACAAGGTTCGTATTCGTAAGACATTGTAACAGGTACTATGTTCAATGCCGCATAGTTGTCGACCGGGTTTTTACGGGATCCGCTCATTGCCATCATTTTCACCAAAGCCTGGGAAGTCTTGTCAATACCGTCTTTGGTACGGCCGTTACGCTGGGCTATCCAGCAGGAATTGCCTTCTCTTACGCTGCTGCGGATAAACTCACTAAGCAGGGTTGAATTTTTGAACAAGGCCCGCTTGTTTCCCTTGCGTACCACCTTGAACATTTTGTTGGAACGGGCAATGTCTTCTGCCAGTTGGTTGATCAGCAGGTTATCCCCGTAAGTGATCATACTTGTGGGCAGGTTGTTGTATACAAAAACCATTTGCAACAGGGAAGAATCCAGGATGATGTCACGGTGGTTTGATATGTAAAGGTATCCCCTGTCACGTTTTACTTCAGGACTAAAATCGTAGGTAAACTGTTCCATGGTTGTACTGATTACACGCTCGTTAAAAGCGTACATCCATTCCATCTGGAACTGAAAAACGGTCTTTATCTTAAGGATTTTATCTCTGGCTTCTTCGGGAGTAATACCGGGAAAGATGATCCCGGCTACCAGCGGAAAAAACCTGTGGGCAGCAATCCGCTGCATGGCCCCGGGTATTTCCTTATCTGTATAGGGTCTTAAATGTTCTGGAAAATCTTCAATCACAATACTTCGTTTAATTCAACAATACCTCACACACAATCTGCCACAAAATCAATACCAGATTGAATACAATCAATATATCCGCAACATTTCAATACAAAAACGTTCTTCCCTCAGGTCATAATCAATAAGGGAATCTTCCGATGACCTTCCCAATAAACACAATAAAGAAGATACATACCCTCCGTAACATTCCACATAGCCGGCCAGCAAAGTGTTCAACCCGGGTTCGGTTTGAAAGAGGCCGTAAGCCGTCTTGAAAAATTGTTCGTAAATAAACCCGTCGGAAAGGAAGACACCCATTTCACCGCATATCTTATGACGGCATGATATGTCACTGCATATAGCATTGGGGACCACCCGCTCATAAGCCCTTTCGTTAACAGTCAGGTCTTCTATCACCCTGACAAAAGTATAGTCGGCTCCCAGACAACCTGAACGAGAATAGATAAACAAACCCATATCTGTCTTCTCCTGTTCCGGATCGTAGCCGTTTTGACGCATCAGCAACTCGGCAGTAATAAAGCCCAGCTTGCTGTAATCATCCATGTTCTTAAAATTGGAGTAATCAACATTCAGCTGTGTGAACACTTTATCCAGATCCTCTCCCACGCTAAGCCCCATCATTAATTTTTCAAGATTCGGAAGACGTTCCCCGTCCACAATAATGGAATGATTTGTAATCCTGCAATAAGACTTAATAATCATAACCTACCTTTCTTTGGTAAATAAAGCCACGGCATTCACTCCTCCAAATCCCATGGAAACGTTCAGACAACTTATTTTTTTTGAAGACAGCACCTCGGTTGCTACGTATACTTTTTCAGGTTTTTCTTTCTTTTGAAATCCCAGGGTGGGCAATATTTCATCATTTTCCAGGGATTTTGCTCCCAGAATGCTGTTCATCAAACTGGTAGAACCGGAACTGTGACCGAAATTCCCCTCAAAACAATTCATGGGCACCTTGCGCAATCCACTCTTTTCCAGCGCAGTAAGCACCATTTGATCGAAACTATTCAGCCCCACACCGTGCACGTTCACAAAAGACAAATTCCTGACATGCTCCTCTTGCATCACCGTGCGAATAGTCTTCTGCAATACTATTCCATTGGGATTAGGCGTTTTGACATAACAGGGATCACTCATTACCACCCCGCGTACAAATTTAATTACAGCCGGCAAATAAAGGTTTTTCCGGTCTTTACGATACCTTTCCTCGCTCATGTAAACGATACAGGAAGCGGATTCACCCGGATTGGTCCCGTCGTATGTATCGTTGAACGGCTGTACAAAATGCTCAGACACGAGCCCGGCGCTTCGTAATAAATTGATGGTAAACATACTAAGCAACTCCACTCCTATGACTACCGCAAAATCGTAAGGACTGTCTTTGCATAGTAACCGGTTGGCAACAATTTGGGCCTGCAGACCTGACAATGACGAATTCATCACTACGTAAGGCTTTCCCGGCAATTTCAATTCATCCATCATACGTTGCGGCACGTGCCAGGGATACAGCCTTGGCCGGGTGGTATGATCGGTCAATTCCCGGTAAGAATCCACGTCTCCCTTGGTGGTACAAAAAACAAAAGCCACCTTCCGGCTGGACAGTATTTCGTTACGATATTGGTCGGGAACGGTATTGGACACGGCAGACTCAAAGACAGCAGACATGGCCTGGCGGTAACGGGACATGGCATGGGTACGAGCTCCGCAGTAGGGAGCTGCCAAAGCTTCCAGATCCCGCGGACTGATAAGGGCAGCTTTTATGGGATGGGGCATGCCACGGAAACCGGCCTGAAACTGCCTGATTCCTGTGTAACCGGCCTTGACGGCCTGGTAATTTTCCTCGGTGGTGGCTCCCAGAGGAGAAATGATACCGTCACCAATTATATACATCATATACATACAAATTTATGAAAATTTCCAGAATATGATAAATTTGTAAAAAATCCGGTAATGAAGTCTCTATCCTTTCTGGGAATTTTGCTTTTGTGCGTTGTTCCCTGCTCTGCTGCGATGTTCGGAAACGCTAACGGTATTTGCCGAGTTGGGGACGCAGC
>DAOSXZ010000066.1:4000-6457 GCA_035380845.1 Bacteroidales bacterium
GCAGCAAATGATGCACTGACGGCAGATGAAGCGCCTGCTGAGCAAAGGAAGGTGCCCAGGCGAAAGAAGGTGGGCCTGGTGCTGAGCGGCGGCGGTGCCAAAGGCATAGCGCATATTGGCGTACTGAAAGTGCTGGAAGAAGCGGGCATTCCCATAGATTATATAGCAGGAACCAGTATGGGATCCATAGTGGGAGGCATGTATGCCATCGGTTTCAGCCCGGCTGCCATGGACAGCATCATGCGCATGCAAAACTGGCTTAACCTGCTGAGTGATAAAATTACCCGGGACAAACTCTTTTTCACAGAAAAGGAAGTCTCGGACAGGACTCTTATAACCATTCCTTTTGACAAAGACCGATTTTACATATCCACGGGTTTGCTCAGCGGGGGTACCGTTATGGACATGCTGAGTGAATATACCGTTGGATACCACCGGATGGAAACATTCGATGACCTGCCCATCCCCTTTGCCTGTGTGGCTTACGACTTGCTGACCGGAGATGAAGTGGTCATGCGGGAAGGAAGCCTCCCACAGGCTATTCGTGCCAGCATGTCCATTCCGGGTGCTTTCACCACCGTGGAACGAGACAACCGGGTGCTGATTGACGGCGGGGTAATCAATAATTTCCCGGCCGATATTGTAAAAGAAATGGGAGCCGAGATCATCATTGGCGTGGACGTGAGCATGATGACACAGAACCGGGAAGACCTGAAACGGGGTACCATTACAGAGACCGACCGCAACAGTCTGTTGTTCATAGTAGATCACATGATGGAACGGATTGGACGGGAAACGTTTGATAAAAACAAAAAGCTGACAGACCTGTACATTCATCCCGACACGCATCCCTACACCACGGCCAGTTTTACAAAAAATGCCGTAGATTCCCTCTTGATCCGGGGGGAACGCATTGCCCGCGAAAACTGGGATGCCATCATGGCCGTGAAAGAGCTCATTGGAATCACACCTTTGGACGATGTGAAACTGCCTCCAAACAGGCCTGAAAACACCGATGATCCCACACGGGACAGCATTCATGTAGGCTATATATTCTTTTCCGGAATCAACACGCTCAATGATAAAAACCTGCGGCGTATGCTGCGCTTCAGGGAATTTTCCACAATAAGCCGTGAAGACCTGTCAGAGGCCCTGGACCGTTTGAAAGGAACAGGCAGCTTTTCTTCCCTGACCTATTCCCTGATTGAGGAAGAAGATCATTTCAACCTGACTTTTGATTGCCGGGAACGGTCGCGCAGTGCCGTCAGCGTGGGCATCCGTTTTGACACCCGTGATATAGCCTCGGGGTATTTGAACGGTATTTTTGCCCCAAGTGATTTGAAAGGGGGTATGCTGGAAGTAACGGGAAGACTTTCCACCAATCCCTATATTAATGCGGGTATATTTTACCAGGATGCCTGGCTGGGAAGGTTTGGTCTTTCGTACACCTACCGGTACGGGAATGTAGATATGTACACCAACAGTGACACCACATCCTACAACATCCGTTTTCACCAAAACCGTCTCAACGTTGACATAGCTAACTTTTATTACCGGAATTTCAATATTTACCTGGGAGCCCGTTACGAAAATTTCAGGTCCCCCCGAATGATCACTATCAATGAAACTGCCGTTAACCGGACAAGAGTGAAAGAAAATCTAATAAGTTACCGGGCAGGTGTTCGTTACGACAGTTACGACAACGCGTATTACCCTTCCAAAGGAGTACAATTTAACGCCGAATATGCCCTGTATACAGATGATTTTGCAAAATTCCGGGACGGGATGCCTTTTTCTGCATTTTCCGCATCACTCTATATTGCCGTTCCGGCTACAGACCGTTTGACCATTGTTCCCGCCCTTTACGGAAGGTTTCTCTATGGTGAGGAATTTGCCTTTTTCAAACAAAATTTTGCAGGGGGTACATACAGCAGTCATTATGTGGAACATCAAATGCCGTTTTACGGATTCCAGCCTACAGAAGTGGTAGAGAATAAATTCCTGGCAACTTGTGTTGAAGCACGTTACCGTCTGGGACAGAATCATTATTTTTGGGTCAAGGGAAATGTGGCCAGGATCAGCCGTTCAACGCTGGAACTAATAGAATGGAACAAAGGCATGTACATGCTGGGAGCTGCTGCCGGATACTCATTTGACAGCCCGTTGGGTCCCATAGATGTATTGGTGGAATACGGCCTTCATCCGGGTGCCAAATTCGGCTTCTACATTAATCTGGGGAAGTACTTTTAACCGGTTTGACCAATACTTTGTCTATACGGGCAATATCCATATCCACGATCTCAATGGACAGGCCTTCCCAAAGAAACGTTTCTCCGGTAACGGGAACGTGCTCCAGTTTATCCAGTATAAGCCCGCTCAAAGTATTGTAATCGTGCTCTGTTGCCAGGTCTTCCATGTCAAAATGTTCCAGAAAGGCATAAAAATCACATTGCCCGT
>DAOSXZ010000067.1:0-6401 GCA_035380845.1 Bacteroidales bacterium
AAGTACAACATTGAAAAGAAAGTAAAGAAACATGAGACACAGAAAGACAATTAATCACCTGGGACGCAAAACAGGTCACCGCAAGGCCATGCTGGCCAATATGGCTTCGTCCCTCATACTTCATAAGCGCATAGAAACTACGGTAGCAAAAGCCAAAGCATTGCGCGTATACGTGGAACCGCTCATTACCAAATCCAAACTGGATACAACCCATTCACGCCGTACCGTATTTTCTTATTTGAAAGACAAAGATGCAGTAAGTGAACTTTTCCGGGTAGTAGCTCCCAAAATAGCCGATCGTCCCGGAGGGTATACACGTATTCTTAAAACAGGTTTTCGTGCCGGTGATGCAGCCGATATGGCCATGATAGAACTGGTTGATTTCAACGAAACAGCTCTTGCCGGATCAACCAAAAAAGAGGTTAAGAAAACGACACGTCGCGGCCGGTCAAAAACTGCAAAAGCAAAAGCCGAAACAGAAACCCCTGTTGAAAATCCTACAGAAAATCCTTCGGAAACTCCTACGGAAACTCCTGCGGAAAAACCCGCAAAAAAACCCGCAAAAAAACCTGCAGAAAAGCCTGTAGAAGAACCCGTTGAAGAAACCGTGACGGAAGAAAAAGCAGAAGAAACTGCTGCCGAAACCGAAAAGGAGTAAGCAGGTAATTAGAAAATGTTCCCGGGAAATTTTTCCGGGAACATTTTTTTTATGCAGGAAGACCTATCTTTGTAAGATGAATTTCACTGTAGTGAACAGCGACCGGGAAAGTGCCGCGCGAACCGGTAAGATCACAACCGGTCACGGAGAGATACACACACCCGTTTTTATGCCCGTAGGGACTCTGGCTACGGTGAAAGGTCTGTTCCACAAAGAACTGATTGAAGATGTAAAAGCACAGATCATACTGGGGAATACCTATCATTTATACTTGCGCCCAGGCACAGAGATAATCAGACAAGCAGGAGGATTTCATAAGTTTTGCAGTTGGGACAAGCCGGTTCTGACCGATAGCGGGGGATACCAGGTCTTTTCCCTGGCTTCAAAACGCAAAATTACGCCGGAAGGGTATTACTTTCAATCGCACATTGACGGATCCCGGCATTTTTTTTCACCGGAAAAAGCAGTTGATATCCAACGTGTAATAGGAGCCGATATTATCATGGCACTGGATGAATGCACACCCGGAGATGCCACGTATGACTATGCACGCGATTCTATGTTTTTAACACAAAAATGGCTGGAAAGAGGTATGGCGCATTTTCGTCAAACCCAAGATATGTATAGTTACAACCAGGCTTTTTTCCCCATTGTACAGGGATGTACCTATTCAGATTTAAGGATACAGGCAGTCGAACATGCTGCCTCTCTGAATGCCGAGGGGTATGCCATTGGAGGACTTTCCGTGGGTGAACCTGCCGAGGTTATGTATGAGATGCTGGAAACCGTGCACCCGTATCTGCCTGAAGACAAACCCCGTTATTTAATGGGGGTGGGAACCCCGGCCAATATTCTGGAGGGAATTGCCCGGGGAATTGATATGTTTGATTGTGTCATGCCTACCCGGAACGGCCGGAACGGGATGTTGTTCACCCGGGAAGGTATTTTGAATATCAAAAACAAGAAATGGGGCAGCGACCTTTCGCCTGTTGATGCACAAGGGACCTCTTTTGTAGACAAGACCTATTCGCGGGCCTATTTAAGGCATCTGTTTGTTGCCGGTGAAATGCTGGGGCCCCAGATAGCCAGTCTGCATAATCTGGCTTTTTATTTGCAATTGGTTAAGGAAGCTGCTGAACATATAGAAAACGGGGATTTTGTTTCCTGGAAAAATCAAATGGTAAAACATTTGGAAACTAGGTTGTAATGCAAAGAAATAAAAACAACAGGCGACCCTACAATTTCCATATTACCACACTGGACTGGTATATAATACGGAAATTCATAGGCACGTATTTTTTTGCAATTCTTATTATAATTGGCATTGTAATCATATTTGACATCAGCGAAAAAATTGACGATTTTGTAGACAAAGAAGCGCCTCTTAAAGCCGTTGTGGTGGATTACTATATGAATTTCATCCCGTATTTCATGAATATGTTTTCCCCTTTGTTCGTCTTTATTTCCGTGATTTTCTTCACATCCAAACTGGCCGGACACAGCGAAATAATTGCCATGCTCAGCGGGGGTATCAGTTTCAACAGGATCATGTATCCGTATATTTTGTCTGCATTATTCATTGCCCTCCTTTCACTGGCATTGAACTGGTTTGTGATCCCGCCTGCCAACAAGAACCGCCTGGCATTTGAAGAACGTTACCTGAAAACAAGGACGGAATACAATCGCAATATTCATTACCAGGTGGAACCCGGTTCGTACGTTTATATTGAATCTTACAATACATGGAATTCCACAGCCATACGCTTTACATTGGAAACCTTCCGGGGAAATGAACTGGTTTCAAAACTTTCGGCAGAAACTGCCCGCTGGGATTCCACTTCCGGAAAATGGCGCCTGAACGAATACAATATCCGTCGTTTTTCGGACACATCGCACAAAGTAACATGGGGCAGACAGCTGGATACCCTCATAGATATCACGGGAGCGGATCTGGTCCGTCGAAAGGAATCTGTGGAACAGTTCAATCTCAGCCAGCTGAACCGATTTATTGAAACATTAAGAATGAGGGGAGATACAAATATTAAATTTGCCCTGATCCAGAAAAACTCAAGACTGGCCATCCCGTTTTCCTCGTTCATTCTTACGATAATGGGAGTGGCATTGTCTTCCCGCAAAAGACGGGGAGGTATTGGCTTGAATATAGGGATAGGAATCGCCCTGAGTTTTTCCTATATTCTGTTCCTGAGGTTTTCGGAAATGTTTGTACATGCAGATACATTGCCGCCGGCCATAGCGTTATGGATTCCCAATGTGCTCTATGCTATGATTGCCTTGGTATTGTACCGCCTTGCACCAAAATAAGGAAATATACCTGAGATTTATATGAGCAAAACTATTTTAATTGTCGGAGCCGGAGGGCAGATAGGCACGGAACTGATCCCGCATATGCAGGCTCTTTACGGGGAAGACAGCGTCATAGCTGCAGAATTGCGCCCGGAAGTATGCAGCAAATTATCTGAAAGCGTGCGCGTTGAATGTTTGAATGCATTGGATACCCCGGCGTATGCAGAAGTTATAAAAAAACACAGGCCCCACTGGATCTTCAATCTGGTGGCCGTGCTTTCGGCAACAGGAGAAAAGAATCCCCAAACTGCATGGCACGTCAATATGGGAGCCCTGCTTAACAGCCTGGAGCTGGCCAGAGAATACGGATGCGGTGTTTTTACTCCCAGTTCCATAGGAGCTTTCGGAAACAACACGCCTTCAAACGGAACACCTCAGGATACCGTCATGAGACCCAATACCATATATGGCGTTTGCAAGGTATCCGGTGAACTCCTGTCCGATTATTATTTTTCCCGTTTTGGCGTAGATACGCGCAGTGTCCGTTTCCCGGGCATTATTTCTCACGGAACGCTTCCAGGAGGTGGTACAACAGACTATGCCGTTGAGGTGTTTTACGCGGCAGTAAAAGGGGAGTCCTTTACCTGTCCCATTGCCCATAACTCTTATATGGACATGATGTATATGCCGGATGCCTTGCAGGCATGCAGCAGTTTGATTGAGGCAGATCCGGGACGGCTGGTGCACCGGAACAGCTTTAACATTACGGCCATGAGCTTCTGCCCCAGGGAATTGTTTGAAGTGATTCGCAGACGGATCCCTGATTTTCAGATGGAATACCGGGTAGATCCTGTAAAACAAGCTATAGCGGATTCCTGGCCCAATTATATGGACGACTCTTGTGCACGTGAAGAATGGGGCTGGAATCCTAAATGGGACATCGATGCCATGGCAGATGACATGTTAAAGAATTTGAAAATAAAATTGTTGAAGTGAGATGGATTATCTGTTAATCATTGCAGGGTTTGTTCTACTGACAACAGGAGCCAATATATTGATAAACGGGGCGACCGGACTGGCCGCCAAGTTTAATATATCTAACCTGGTGATCGGGTTGACAGTGGTTGCTTTTGGCACTTCCGCCCCGGAACTGGTGGTCAACATAGTGGCAGCCGTTGAAGGCAGCAATGAAATTGCCTTGACCAATGTCCTGGGAAGCAATTCCATAAACACGTACGTTATACTTGGCCTTTCTGCTTTGTTTTTTCCTTTGCTGACACAACGTTCTACCATCCGTGTGGAGATTCCGCTAAGTTTGTTCGCGGCAGTGGCTGTGCTTGTATTGGGTAGCGGCATGGTCTTCTCCCCTGTAAAGGGATTATCCCGTATGGACGGGGTATTTCTCTTGATCTGCTTTGCAGCATTTATGCTTTATGTTTTTTACCTGGCCAAAAAGGGGGAAGCTCCTGTGGCAGATGAAAATTACCGGCCCATGGGCATTGCCAAAGCGGTCCTTTCAGTGGTTGGCGGACTGGCCGGTCTGGCCTTTGGGGCCGAGATGATTGTTCGTTCTGCAGTAAACCTGGCTGTATCGTGGGGCGTAAGCCAGGCTGTGGTGGGGGTGACGATCGTGGCCCTGGGAACATCACTTCCCGAGTTGGCCACGTCCGTGGCAGCAGCATACAAAAAGAGCGCGGATATTGCCGTGGGCAATATCATCGGATCCAACATTTTCAATGTTTTCCTGGTGTTGGGAGTGAGTGCCGTGATCCGGCCGCTTCCCATGTACCCGAACCTGGTGGCAGATGCGGTGGTAGCCGCAGCCGGAAGCCTGTTGTTGCTGGTCTTTGTGGGACCCGGCAAAAAACATACACTAAACAGGACACACGGCATCATCCTGCTGGCAGTCTATGCCGCTTACCTGGCATGGATCATCGCCACGTTGTAAATTCTACAGGAACATTCCGATCATGGAAGCCGACAACAAACCGGCCAGTGTGGCACCCAACAGTGCCCTGAAGCCGTATTTGGCCAGTAAATGCCTTTGGTTGGGTGCGATGCCCCCAATACCTCCAATTTGAATGCCTACGGATGCAAAATTGGCGAACCCGCATAATACATAAGTGGAAATGATCAGTGATTTAGTACTGACAAAAGAACCGGCCTGGATCATTTGTGCCAGGCTGCTATATCCGACAAATTCCGTCATAATAAGCTTCTCTCCCAACAAACGGCCTACCAGGGCCAAATCCTGTCCGGTAACGCCGGTCAGCCAGATAACAGGAGCAAAAAGATACGAAAGAATGCATTCCATGGACAGGCTGTCGTACATCCCGTTGGTCCAATTGGCAATCAGGTTGTTCAAATGAGTCCATTGGCCCACTTTCCCGAAGATGTAATTCGCTCCGGCGATCAAAGCGTAGAAGACCAGTAACATGGCCGCTACGTTAGCAGCCAGTTTAAGACCGTCAATAGATCCGTTGGCAATGGAATCCAGTGCGCTTCTCCCCATTTTCTCCTTGGAAACACTTACCGAGTTGTCGATCGCCTCTGTTTGCGGTACCAGGATCTTTGCCATGGCTATGGCCCCCGGCGCTGCCATGACCGAGGCGGAAAGAAGGTGTTTGGCAAAGGCTACGCTCATTTGAAGGTCACCGCCTCCCAACATGCCAATATAAGCGGCCAGCACACCGCCGGCCATGGTGCTCATGCCCGCCGTCATTACGAGCATTACCTCGGACTTTGTCATTTTGGGAATATATGCCTTTACAAGCAGCGGAGCTTCAGTCTGTCCCAGAAAAATGTTCCCGGCCGTGGAAAGACTCTCGGCACCGGACAGGCGCATGAGTTTCGTAAAAACCCAGGCCATCACCCATACCACTTTTTGAATGATCCCCCAGTAAAAAAGCAGGGAAGTAAGTGCCGAGAAAAATATGATGGTGGGCAGGATCTGGAAGGCAAAAACGTAGCCGAACCGGCTTTGGTCCATCAATGAGCCGAACAGGAATTCAGACCCGGCCTTTGTCCAGTCCAGGACTTTGACAAATGCCCTCCCGAAAACATCAAAAACCGTTTGTACGGCAGGTACGGAAAGGATCCCGATGGCAATAATCAGTTGCAGTGCCAGTGCTATTCCCACGGTGCGCCAGTTGACATGGCGCTTGTCTGTGCTGAAAAGCCAGGCAATAAGCAACAAAGAAAAAATACCCAGCAACCCTCTGAGGATGGATTTGATATTGAAGACAAATTGCTTGCTTTCAAGGATTCCCTGGTAAGGATTCGCAGCTTCCAGGATCTCTGTACCGGACTGAACTACAAGAGTGGAATCGTTTTGAGCCTGCATGACATTTACGGATAATACCATACAGAAGAGAAGGAATAGAATTTTTTTCACAAGGATGGTTTTTGGAGTAACTGCGCAAAGATAAACAAAATGCTA
>DAOSXZ010000068.1:0-6176 GCA_035380845.1 Bacteroidales bacterium
ATATTAGTGGCCTGAAATAAAATATCCTATGGATTATAACACACAGAGAGAGAAATTGATACTGCCGGAATACGGTCGTTACATACAGGAGATGGTCCGTGAAGCCAAAAGTATTCAGGACAAAGAAGCTCGTACCCGGCAGGTTAAAGCGATCATCAATGCCATGAGTGCATTGAATCCGCAATTGCGTGAAATGAGTGATTTTTACCATAAATTGTGGGACCATGTCCAGATCATTGCCGACTATGACCTGGATGTAGAGGCCCCGTTTCCCCCGCCGGTTAAAGAGAATTTCGTAACCAAACCACATTCCATTGATGCAAACAGGGAACCTGTAAGAGTAATGCATTACGGAAGGAACATACAAAATATGGTAATGGCCATTGCTGCCAAACCGGCTGGTGAAGAACGTGATGCCATGACCATGGCCCTGGCCTCCTATATGCGTAAGCAATACCTGATTTGGAATAAGGACACCGTTTCTGACCAGACTATATTCAATGATATAAAAACACTATCCAACGGAACACTTACCGTTCCCGAAGGTGCTAAATTATCTGAAATACAGGGTGAGTTCAGACAACCCAATGCTCCCGGGATACGCTCACAGCGCCAGGGACAGTGGCATAAAAACAAAAAGAAGAAAAGGTCGGCATCCAATGGCCAGTGACAAAAAACAACGTATTCGTGATAATTTCAGACTGATAGCAGGATGGTTATTCCTGGCTGTCGGCCTTTACTTGTTGATAGCATTTGTCTCTTACCTGTTTACCTGGACTGTTGATCAAAGCCTGTTATCTGAAGGAAGCGTGTCAAATCTGCAGTCAGAACCTGCCAACAGTGCCGGACTTATTGGTAATTACTGGTCTAACCTGTTTATTGGCGAACTCTTTGGGATCAGTGCATTCATAATCCCTTTTTTCTTTGCAGCGTTAGCTGTATTCTTATTCAGAATAAAGAAGGTTCGCATTATTCCCTTGTTTTTCATTACGGTGTTCATATGCATTATTCTTTCTGTTTCACTGGGGTATATTTTCAGTTTCACTTCGCTTGAATTCGTTTTTGGTGCGGGGGTAGGAGGAACATACGGGTACCGTGTGAACGAGTGGCTTATCAGTATGCTGGGAACGGTTGGTACAGGTGTGGTGCTTTTTTTCGTATTGACAGCTTTTGTGGTTCCTTTTGTATACCGGTGGGTTGGCAGAAGAAAGACCAGAGTTGCGGCAAAAGAAGGCGAGGATCAAGTGAGCGAACCGCTTTCTTTGACACATAAGCCGGAAAGTATAACAGAGAAAGAGATCAAACCCCAAGAACCGGTGCAACCCGGTGAGCCAAAGGAAAACGAAGCCCGCGAACAGCCTGTTTTTGAAGTGGAAAAAATTGAAGAAGAATCCACTGCCGGAGACATGTTATTTTACGATCCCAAACAGGATTTGTCCCGTTACAGGAAACCCCCGTTGAGTTTGCTGGAAGATTACCGGAACCAGTTGAGGGAAGTATCCCAGGAGGAACTGGAACGGAACAATCAGAAAATAGTAGAATGTCTTAGAACATTTGATATTCAGATAGAAAAGATTGTAGCCACCCCCGGACCTACGGTAACCTTGTACAAAATAGTATTATCTCCCGGAATCCGGATCTCCCAGTTTACCAGGCTTGAGGATGACATTATGTTATCACTGGCTGCCCGCGGTATGAGGGTCATTGCTCCAATTCCGGGGACAAATATGGTAGGTATTGAAGTGGCTAACGACAAACCCTCGCTTGTGCCCATGAAGAGCGTGCTGGATTCGGCCAAATTCAAGGAATCCCGGTACGACTTGCCCATTGTTATGGGAAAAAGCATATCCAATGAAATTGTGATGCTGGATCTGGCGCGATTGCCGCATCTTTTGGTTGCCGGAGCTACGGGCCAGGGTAAATCGGTCGCTTTGAATGCTATTCTGGCTTCCCTTTTGTACAAAATGCATCCGGCGTATTTAAAACTGGTGCTGGTAGACCCAAAGCGGGTAGAGTTGAATTTGTATTCCAAATTGGAAAACCATTTTTTGGCAAAACTTCCTGATGCCGAGAATCCCATTATCATAGATACCAAAAAAGTTGTTTATACGCTCAATTCTTTATGCATCGAGATGGATGCCAGACTGGAGCTGTATAACAAAGCCGGGGTTCGCAATATTAAAGAATACAACAAAAAATTCCTGGAAAGGGTTTTGAATCCTTTAAAAGGCCACCGGTTTATGCCCTTTGTTGTCGTGATTATTGACGAATTTGCGGACCTGATAATGACAGCCGGCAGGGATGTGGAAGGCCCGCTCACCCGTTTGGCTCAAATGGGAAGGGCGTGTGGGATACACTTGGTTATTGCCACACAGCGACCCACCACAAATATTATTACGGGAACCATAAAAGCCAACTTTCCTGCGCGGATCGCTTTCCGTGTGGCATCCAAAATTGATTCCAGGACGATTATTGATGTGTCCGAGGCCAATCAATTGGTAGGAAGGGGAGATATGCTCATATCTGCCGGAAGCGATCTGTTACGCGTTCAATGTGCTTTTATTGATACCCCGGAAGTGGAACGGATGGTGGAATATATAGCAAATCAACAGGGGTATCCGGGTGCTTTTGAATTACCGGAATATTCGGAAACTGACAGACAGGAGGTAGTTTCCGCAACAGGAGGCCAGCGCGATGAATTGTTTGAAGAAGCCGCCCGCCTGATCATTCAGAACGGTGAAGGATCCACTTCTTTATTACAGCGCAGATTCCATCTGGGGTACAACCGGGCCGGCAGGATCATGGATCAGCTGGAAGAAGCCGGTATTGTGGGTCCGCCGCGTGGAAGCAGCCCCAGGGAATTATTAATAAACAGCCAGGAGATGCTGGATGATTTTTTAAGCAAGTGAAGATCAAATCCTTATTATCTGGAATGTTCGCTGTATGCGCAGTGTTTACATTGCAGGCACAAACCACAGCGGAACTAATAGAAACGTTTTCGAACAAAATCCGCCACGCTCCTGCCGTAGAGACCGCTTTTCTTTGGAACGAATCTGTTTCCGGAACCATGATACTCCAAGGGGAATGGTTCTATATCCATATGGATGAATTTTATGTGTATTGCGACGGTGAAATAAAATACTATTACAACGAAGGAACAGATGAGTGGCAGGAACTCTCACACGACAGGAATTCGCCTGATATCCTTGAAAATCCTTCCGCTTTCTTCAACAGACTCAATGAAGATTTTTACTATCCGGACACTCCTGTACGCAAAGAAAATCCCGGTGTAGAACCGGTCTGGGAAGTTACCCTGGTTCCTCATTCGGTGAACTCGCCGTTTGCCTTTATAGTTATATCATTGACCGTTAAGGATCTTACCCCGCTTCATATCCGGTATGCTTTATCTGACGGATCCGAATATTCAATCGTTTTAACCTCATTTGATATTGTTCCGGAACGGCCTGCCAGG
Source organism: Bacteroidales bacterium (assembly GCA_035380845.1). Taxonomy (GTDB): domain Bacteria; phylum Bacteroidota; class Bacteroidia; order Bacteroidales; family UBA932; genus DMER64. The sequence continues at coordinate 3,473 of DAOSXZ010000068.1, forward strand.
TTCTTTGCGCCGGACACCTCACTTTAGTCCCTCTTGCAAGTGCTTTTTATAAAATGCGGTTGCTTTTTCAAAAGCATCTTCTGACCGGACAGAACGTTTAAGCATAAAACAATGAAGCCCGTCCGGGTAATCCAATAACCGGGCATCCACCCCGCATTCTATCAGCTTCTTATAGTAAAGAACTCCTTCATCGTGGAGGGAGTCTCTTCCCGCAACGATGATCATGGCCGGGGGAAGTCCTTTCAGGTCTTCTGCACCGGCATAAACCGGGGAAATATGGGGATGATGCCCGTCGGCCCCGTTCACGTAACAGTTGTCAAAGATAAAAGACATTTTCCTGGGGATACTTCCTTTGGGATGCGGTTTTTCCAGGGCAGTTGTCGCCAGGTCCAGGGGAGGGCAATTCAAAAATTGGCAGACAAAACTGATTTTACCTTTTTTCTTTGCTTTCATACAGGATACCGTGGCCAGGTTTGCGCCGGCACTATGTCCACCTATGGCTACCTTCCGGGTATCTATACCGTATTGAGCAGCATGATCAAAGATATGTTCCATGGCAGCGTAAATCTCCTCAACTGCTTTGGGAAACGGAAAATCCGGAGCTTTGGGATAATCAAAGCTGACAATCCGGCAACCTAAGTTGCAGCTCCAGTCAATATTCATTTTCTCATCCATTTCCGGGCTGCCCAGTATAAATCCGCCTCCATGCAAATCTATAATAAGCGGCGAAGGTTCCGGATTGTTCAATCCGTACCATACAGTACGCATCTTCCCGTGAACGGTTTCAATAAACATTTCTTTACGTAATGCGGCATTCCTTTTTTTCATAAGGTCGTACATAGGGCGGGTGAAGAATTTTTCCGCCTTGTGAAAACGTTTCCCTTTTTTGCGGTATTGTTCCGGGGTCAGGATTTTGTGCTTCATGACAGATTTATTTAATCGGATGTATTTATTCGTTCTGCAGGCATGAGTATCCTGCGGGAAACCGGATACAGGTTGTTGGAACGGGATCCCAGGTTCTTCACAAAACCCAGGGGCATGTCCTGATAAGTTATCAAAACCATTCCTTTCCCTATGTCGGCAGGCAATACAAGTGAATCTCTGCGTAAAAAGGCAATGGCGCCGGCCAGGTCAACACGGTATTGTTCAAAAGCGTCTCTTTTCAGATCAATTGACAATGCAAGATCTGCCGCAGGCACCCAGGCATTTCCCTTTTTTTCAGCTACAGCAATCCCGGAATGAACGACGTTCAGAATATCTTCCAGGGCCGTCATTTCTGCCTGCCATGATGCCGGAAAAGCTTTCAGCAACGTTCCTTTCATGGAATAGGCATAACCGTCATTTAAAAAGCGGGGTATCCCCGAAGGTACATGATCCTTTGCAGAACCTCTTTTTTTTCGCGGGATGACCTGATCTCCTTGTTTCTGAAGCAATGCCATAAAAAAGCCTTCCCCCCGGATGCGATGGGGAAAATATTTCTCCGGGCCGAGTAAGACGCGTGCGCCCAGATGACGAACAATCCAATCCACCTGATCTTCATCTTCTTTCCGGTTAAAGGTGCATGTGCTGTAAAACAACAGGCCCCCGTCCTTCAAAGATGGCCATAAGTCTGTCAATATCCTTTGCTGACGCGATACACAAAGATTGACAGCGGCCAAAGACCAGTTGTTTCGGGACAGGGGCTCTTTACGGAACAATCCTTCCCCGGAACAAGGGACATCCGTGACAAGAACGTCAAAATACCCGCGAAGTTTTGTAAATGCTGCGGGGTCGTTTTGGGTAACCACAACGTTTGCGTAACCCCAACGGGCTATGTTCTGAGCAAGGACAGGCACCCTGGAACGTATGGCCTCATTGCTTACCAGCAACCCGTCTTCGGGCAGGATATCCAGTAAGAGGGTACTTTTGCCTCCGGGAGCAGCACAGGCATCCAACACACGGGGTGCATTCATGGATTGTAAGTAGGTTTTCAGTTTCCAGAGAGACATTCCGGATGCTTCCTGAACGTAATAGGCTCCCGCATGAAAGCGCGGATCAAGTGTAAATACCGGCCTTTCGTCAAGGTACCTGCCTGCCGGACACCAGGTCACAGTTTCCGAGCCGGGAAACAGGTCCTTATCTGTTTTCCGGATATGTTGCCGTATGCTTACAGGCGGGGAAATTTCCAGTGAGGCCAGTAAAAGATCAATTTCTCCGGGGGGCAGGGACTCTTCCAGTATGCTTCTGAAGTCCTTCATCATAATACCCGGTTTTTTGGACATTTACCGGTTCAAACCATCTGCCAGTTGCGTGGTAAACTGATTTATAAAATCTTTAAGCTTTCCTCCCAGCATCATTTTGATCATCATGCTTAATTCGGCGTCCAGTTCCAGTTGCAATTCACAGCCTTCTTCCAGGGGGTTGATGTGCAGGTTCAGATTGAAAGTAAACGGAACGTTTCCGTATTGTTCCATGACTATTAGTATTGGAGCTTCCCTTTTTGTAACCTTAACACCCATTTGCATTCCCTGGGCATTTGCCAGTATCGTGTCTTCGGTAATTGTTACTTTTTCTTTTTTGTCTTCAGGTAAGCGGTCCGCGAATTTTGAAAAGTCTGAAAACAAATCAAAAACGGTTTCAGCGGGTTTGTTGACGTGACGTACGTCACCGGTAACGTGTGTATTTCCCATAATTATCTTCCCCAGGTATTAGGAGTCAGACGCCA
>DAOSXZ010000069.1:0-6156 GCA_035380845.1 Bacteroidales bacterium
CCAGTTCGCTGAAAAAATTATCTTCGTTACGGAAAATCGATTCTCCCATCAGGGTAACGGAGGGCATCAGAGAGAAAGCCGAGTTGTAGAAATTTCTCTGGTAACCAAGGGCAAATGTACCTTCAAAGAAGCGCGTAGGTTCCAGAAAAAGTTCATTCCGGTACCAGCTTTCCCTGGCGGGATTGTAGTTTTGCCCGTAAGCGCCAATGATCACAAACATCAGCAGCAGACTTAAAACCAATTTTTTCATAAACAATTCATATTAAATTCATAATCCAAACGATCTCTTCTTGTATTCATCTATACATCCGTCCAGGCGCTCCCTGGCCGTAGTATCTCCGGGAACGTTATGTGAAGGATGAATATGTAATTTTACTCCGCGATCTGCCAAGATCTCTGCACAGGTTGTCACTGTCATCCATACCAATGTAATAAAACACATGGTAGAAACAGGGCCCACCTTATCAAAATGATTTTTCAGGGGAACGGATGCATCTACAAGCGGAGCACAGGAATCCACCACGATGTCTGCCAATTGGAACAGGTTTTTTCCACAGGAATGACGTGGTTTTTTATCCCTGGATTCTGCCGCTGATCCGTATACAATGACTTTCATGCCTCGTTTTTTGGCTTCCAGAGCTACATCAATGTTGACTGCGTTGATGCCGGTATGGGAAAAAAGCCAAACGGTATCGCGTTGGTCAAAATTCCAGGAACTCATGATGGCATTCCCATATCCCTCCGTTCTTTCCAGGAAAAGAAATTGTTGAATTCCGCTTTCTCCCGTAATACGGGTAAAGAAAGTCAGCGGTTGCTCAATCAGGGGATGAAATCCCACAAATCCGCCTATACGCGGATACATTTCCTCTATAGGCAATGTAGCATGACCGCAACCGAAGGTATGGACCCAGCGTTCGGCCTCAATACTGTCTGCCATGAGTGCAGCAGCTTTGTAGATATTTTCTGTCTGTGTCTGTTGAATTTTGTCCTGCAGACGGCGTACATTATCAAGCCATTGGTTTGCCAACATAATCATTTTTTTACGTTTTCAATCTTTCCCTTCAAAGACATAAACAAATACAAGAGTGTCATAAATCCCCATATTATCAACAAATATAAGGGAAAAACACGAATGGGCAGAAAGCCCACTAAATAATTTAATAAAGTATTTCCGCCCAATGCGATAACCATAGCTATACCTATGGCAGTTCCCGACAAGGACTTATATCTTTTTCCCACATAAGATAAAATAACCGGGAAAGTGGCACCCAGTCCTGTACCTATCAAAATGAGCGATATCACGGGATTTATCCCTGCGTAGAGTCCCGCAAAACCGGCCAGTATAAGGAAAAAATATCCCCATAATATTTTCCACGGGGCATAATGCAGTGACATCCAGCTTAAAAGAGCCCTTCCGGCAGCTATCCCCACGACCATAAACGTCAGCAAGAATAATGCTTCCTGTTGGGGAAGACCATATGTGGGACTGTCTTGTAAAAAAACGGGAATCCAGTTGCTGCACAATCCTTCCAATGCCGATTGGAAAAAAAGAATAAAACTAAATAACAGCAACGCAGGTTGACGCAGCAACAGAAATCCTTCCTTTACAGGAAATCCCTGGCGGACTTTGGCCTCGGGAAAACGAATTATGCTGAAATAGACAAAGACCAGAAACAGGAAAACGGACATATATTTAAGTATCCTTGTATACGGAACGTCATCGAATATTCCCAGTATCAAAGGCATCAGCAAGGCCCCGATTCCATAAAAAACGCCCAAAATGCTCAAGTTGGTACTTTTTCTGTCATCATCAGAAGCATCAGTGACCAATGCATTGCAGGCTCCGTTTAATATGCCGCCTCCCGTTCCAATCACAAACACACATGTTCCCAACAGGGAAAGAGCCCGGAAAGAGGCCAATCCCAGGAAGCCCAAAACGACCATGGCAGATGCAAACTGAAAAGGAGTTTTAAACCCATAGCGATCACACCAGGGTCCGAATACCAGGGATCCTGCCAAAACCCCCAACGGCAATATACCGGCAAGGGTGGAAGCCTGTTCCATGTTTAAATGAAGTGTTTCTCTAAGCGACGGGAGTATGGACCCCAGGGTAAGAAAAGAAATCCCAAAAAAAACAATGCCGGCGTAACCGGCAGCCAGAACTTTACTGTTTTTCATTTATTTTCATTGCGTTAAGTGCCAGTTGTCCGGCTCCAACAAGGCCGGCTTTCTGCCCCAGACCCGAGGCTTCAAAACGACATTGCCGGATGCTAATGGGTTGGGCCCATTTACAAGCTTCGTAATAAATTCTGTCCAGGAACCGTACGGCCGGTCCGAACACGCCTCCTCCCCATACAATCATTTGAGGATTAAAAATGCTGACCATATTAGCGGCTGCCATACCCCACAATTCCACGGCTTTATCTATAACCCTGAGCGCCAATGTATTTCCCCTTTCATAAGCTTCAAATACAGAACGGGAATCGGGATATACGGCGGGCTGTCCCGACAGTTTTCTTGCCTGGGCGGCAATTCCCGTTCCGGATGCATGGGTTTCAAAATATCCGCTGTTCCCGTATTCTTCCAGGAACGGCGGTTCAAGTGCCAACCATCCCACAGCCCCGGCAATATCGGCATTACCGTGGAGCACCCTGCCTTCTATCATGATCCCGGCACCTATCCCCGTACCCACACTCATATACACTACATCAGACAGACCCCGTGCCACTCCCATTCCGGTTTCTCCAAGAATGTAGCAGGTCCTGTCACTGGCCACTATCACTTCAGTGGAAGGAATTGCATCTGTTATAAACTGTTTTAACGGGAAATTATTCCACCCGGGAATATTCGGAGCCCACACCTTGTGGGTATGATTGTCTGCTATGCCCGGAACACATATCCCTATAGTTTTCCGGCAGTCGGCGGGCAAATTGTTTTCTTCCAGTAATGCTATGCATAAACCGGCTATCAATTCTGCCACACGTATCCCTGTACGACCTTCCAACAATACAGTTCTGTCACATACAATTTCTCCGGAATCGTTAAAAAGGGCCGCGTGCAATTTAGTTCCGCCCAGATCAATACCTATTCCCTGCATATTAAAGTATCAGATAAATTTAACGCCCAGGCTTTTCATATTTTCTATTGCTGCCCGGTGGTCTTTTTGGTTCACATAACCCAGTCCTTCCATCAAAACCTGGACTTCATATTCTGCTTCTACCAGGTCTTTTACGGTTTCAAAAATACAATACTCAGTAGCCACTCCGCTGACAATCACTTGTTTAGGTAATGTTTTATTTAAAGGAGTCTTGTCCGCACGAACAGCGTTAAACCCCGAATATTCTTCCTTCATAGAAGAAGTACCCTTGCGGAATATACGCATCAGATGGGGCCTTTTGTTGGGATCATTAACACGTGTATAATAGGAAAGATGTATTTCCTGTCCGGATGTGTTGACCACACAGTGAGGAGGCCATTGTCCGCCGTAACCACTGAAAGAACAATGATTATAGGGATGTGTATCACAAACATATATCACGTTATCGTTGGGATGCAAATTGATGTAATTGATGCTGTGTAACATGGCATTCTCCGCATTCTGACAAGCCATGGATCCCGATATAAAATCGTTAAGCATATCTACCACTATATGGGTTTTGGAATGTTCATACATGGTTCAACTCTTCTTTAATTGTATATATTAATTTCATTTTCAGATCATAAAGATCATCTGATATATCAACTTTATGATAATGGGGATTGATGATCCGGCGTTCGGTAGGATTCATACGGGAAAGCTCGTATAAGTATTTGTCCCTTTTTTCCTGCTGTGAATATTCGGGCTTAATGCGCTTCCCGTTTTTAATAAATAATGACTGCATTTTTTCCGCTGTATAGGAGCCTTCTTTATATACTGTTTTCCGGGTTTGGTCGTATTCATCACGAAGCACGATCTCTTTTCCCTCTTCCAGGGCTTTGGCAAGCTTATCCCCGTGCAGACAGGTAACGTCTGCTTTATTTTCATTTTCCTGGTATATTCTATAAGTTACCTGGAATCCCGGATTGATAACCTTGGCTTTGTCTTCGGATAATTTCAAAACGGGTGTATCCCCTATTTGGACCATTTTATAGACATTCCCGAAACAAGGATTGTGTTTGCTTGTAGCGATGGCATCTCCCACCCCGTAAAAATCTATGGCTGCATTCTGACGCTCCAGATCAGATATCAGGTATTCGTCCAGTGCATTGGAAGCAAATATCACACACTTGCTGAATCCCTCCCTATCTAATATTTCACGGGATTTTCTGGAAAGGTAAGCCAGGTCTCCGCTGTCCAGTCTCACTCCATAAAAAGGAGTATATGAATTGTCTATGCCATTTTCGCGAAAAGCCGCTATTGCGTTGTGAATTCCGCTTTTTAGAGTGTCATAGGTATCCACCAGCAATATGAGACCCTCTCCCCTGTGGCTTTTAATATACGCATCAAAAGCCTCATATTCACTCTTGACACTGCATCCAAAAGCAGTAACAAAGCTGTGAGCCATCGTTCCCGTACTGGGGATGCCAAATTCGGTCGTTGCCAGAATATTTGACGTACTCACACAACCTCCTATATATGCTGCTTTGGCTCCATGCAATGCCGCCCACGGTCCGTGAGCCCTGCGTGAACCGAATTCACTGATTGGTTTATTGGTGCTGCGGGTAACACGCGAAGCTTTCGTAGCCACTGCCATCTGGTGATTCATAATGGTTAGCATAGGTGTTTCCAGTATCTGGGCCTGCAGCAGCGGGGCTACCACGGTTATGACCGGCTGACGCGGAAACACAATCTGACCTTCTTCCATGGCATATACATCCCCGGTGAACCGTACCCCGGGCAACATTTTGCAAAAGCTTGCGTAACTCTCCTGGGGCAGGAATTTTTTGAAAAAGGATTCCGGACAGGATCCGAAACCGGCAATCATTTCCAACACTTCATTTATGCCGCTTACTACAGCCCAGTTGTTGTTGTCAGGTGCCGTTCTGTAGAACATGTTAAAAACGGCAACAGTCTTATCCAAACCCCTATCTACAAAGGTTTTACCCATTGTATACTGGTATTTGTCGGAACAATAAGAATTGGTCATAATCCGGTTTAAATTGTAAAGGTAGACAAATTAAACGTATCTTTGTGGGTTATTACAGCAAAATCTATGAAGAGTATTTTTCATAATAATACTAAATATGCAGTCATCGGATCGGGCAGCTGGGCAACCGCACTTATCAAGATCCTGCAGAATACCCGGGATGAAGTCCTGTGGTATGTAAGGGATCAGCATATGATAGATTTCATAAAGGAAAACAACCATAATCCGCAATACCTTCAGGCAGCCGCACTGGATCCTTCACGCTTGATCATGAGCTTTGATATGAACCGGATTATCCGGGACGCTGATGTGATTATTTTCTGCATTCCTTCTTCGTATTTTATCAGTGAAATGATCGCTCTCACCGAATCATTGGAAGGCAAATTCATTGTTACGGCCATCAAAGGCCTGATTCCTGAAAGAAATATTTCCGTAACTGAATATTTTAACCGCATACACAATATTCCTTACGATTATATTGGTGTGATTGCCGGACCTGTCCACGCAGAAGAAGTCGCTATGGAAAGGCTTTCTTATTTGAGTGTGACTTGTAAAAAAGAAAAGACAGCCCGCAAGCTTGCCGAAGCATTTAAATGCCCCTATATACAAACAAGTATCGGTACAGATATTTATGGTCTTGAATATGCCGTAGTGTTGAAGAACATTTATGCTATAGCTTCCGGAATGAGCCGAGGCCTGGGATACGGAGATAATTTCCAGGCTGTGCTGGTTTCCTGCGCATACCAGGAGATCCGTTCTTTCCTTAACCGAACGTACCCGGATAAGACCAGGAACACATCCCTTTCCGGGATCCTGGGAGACCTGCTGGTAACGAGTTATTCCCAATTCAGCCGCAACCGTTCCTTCGGGAATATGATAGGTCGCGGATATTCCATAAAAGCAGCTCAACTGGAAATGAATATGGTGGCAGAAGGGTTTTACGCTGCTTCCTGCATTCATGAATTGAACAAAAAATATAACGTAGATATGCCCATAGCAGAAGCCATGTATAAAGTTTTACACGAATACC
>DAOSXZ010000070.1:0-6149 GCA_035380845.1 Bacteroidales bacterium
AGCATTTCGTCAATAGTGGTAGATTCAACCCATACAGAACCCGTTTGCGGAGTATCCACTTTCCGGGAAAGCATGGTTCCTTCATTCATAAAGCATACGGGTTCTGAAGTGTTTGAAATACATTTTGGAACTATGGAAATACCTCCATCCGGAGCGGTGCTTTGGATAAATTCATTCAATTTCCGCAGGTTTTGGCTGTCGGGTTCACAGGCAACAATTTTTGAGTATTTGTTACCGACGGTTTCCAGAAAATCCCTGATGGTATCTCCTGTAAAAGCTCCGCAATTGATCATGATCTCTTCCCCGGAAAGTGTCAGTTCCTTGATCACGTTGTGTTCAGAAAAATACTGAGGTCTCCTGACGAACGGAAAAAGGTGTGAGGCATCTTTGGTGATCTTGGCGTTGATATATGCTTCCAGACTGTCTTTTGAGAGTTTGTCTTCCAGTAAGTTATATACCCTTTCGAAAGACGGGCTGTTGGATATAACGTAATCTCTGTCCATTGATTCCAGGACGCCGCGATCGTATATGGAAGATAAAAAACTTACGATATCTGCCCCGGGAAACAGTTGACGGTAAGGAGCAAGGTCGTTACGGTACCCTCCAAAAAAGCACAATAATACATTGAAAGCCGGATATTGGCGGTTCAATTGAGATATGGACAATAAAGAATCTACCGTGCGGGGTTGTATGCTATCAATGTATTTATCGTCTATCACCCGGCCGGTGACGGACAGACCGTTTTCATTCAAAAAAAGTTGGGCTGTGTCCGCTATCAATCCAATCCCGTATAGAAACACGGGCAGGCCGGATTGTTTTAATTCTTTGATCAGCACATCATCCCGGTTATATTGTCCGGCAATAAGAAAATTTCCCATACTGTTGCAAAGATAGGGAATTCTCACTCAGATTTTTTATCTTTGTTACCAACAAAACCATTCACGCATGACGGTAAGCCTCCATTTGTTTGCTTTCCCCGTTAATTTGATTATAGGTTTGTGTATTGTTTTCCTGGGATGGAAATTCAGGAAACTATACAGGGACAAACACATGTCCATAGCCCTGTTCCTGTTGACAGCCGTATCACTGGTTCAGGGATTCATGCCTGCACATATGGCTTTTACACGCACCTGGCCTTTTGTCATAGTGCTTTCGGTGTTTTTGATTGTATTGGCCTCGCGTCTGTTTTTGAGATTTTCCCTGGCCGGATTCGGACTGTGGCTGGCTTTATGGGCCGGAATGCTGGGAACTGCGGATGCCTCTGTAACACATGTCATGGTTCCACGTCATGAGCACGCCCGCACTTCACTGCCTTTTACCCTGCGCCTGGAAGATTTTAAGGTAACTCGTTACCAGACAGGTGAACCCATGGAATACCAGGCTACGGTTTCCCTGCAGGATATGAGCCAAGTCAAGGATCTCCCGAATACCGGAACAGTTCTTCCCAAGGGAACGCCGGTAAACTCCGATGGAAGAGAAAATTCAGTGCTCAGGACATTGCGGGTGAACCACCCTGTCCATTATAAAGGGCACCAGGTTTATTTGATGGATTATGACGTGACTAAGGGAGACATGACGGATTACTGTATTGTTATGGTTACACGACAGCCGTGGCGATGGCTGGTTTTTGCAGGGATATTGTTACTGCTTGCGGGTGCTTTAAAAACATTTTTCCTATGACCTGGAATCATTTAATATATTTTGCCGTGGCAGCAGCCGTTTGCTGGATATCCGGGTCTTTAACCTCATTTATCTCAAGGAAAAAAGCCTTTTTGTGGACCGTAATCCTTTATTCGGCAGGAATTATCATATACAGCTCGTTTATAACCGCTTTCTGGATATCTTTAAAACGGCCTCCATTGGTTACTATGGGAGAAACCCGGTTATGGTATTCCCTGTTCCTGGCGCTGGCAGGTTTAATCACTTATGTGCGATGGAAGTACAAATGGATCCTCTCCCTTACAACGGTAATGGCCCTGGTTTTTCTTTTGATCAATATTTTGCGTCCCGAGATCCATAACCGTGTTTTAATGCCTGCCCTGCAAAGCATTTGGTTCATTCCCCATGTAACGGTATACATGTTTTCCTACGCTTTGCTGGCGTGTACTTTTATTTTGGCCCTGGCCGGTTTGATTCGTCCCACACTTGATGTACTTCCGGCAATAGATCAATTGTGTCGAGCCGGACTCTCCTTTTTTACCATAGGCATGTTGTTGGGAGCCTTATGGGCCAAACAAGCCTGGGGAGACTTTTGGAGCTGGGACCCTAAAGAAACCTGGGCTGCCATCACGTGGCTTTTGTATGTCGTTTATTTTCATTTGAAAAGCACAAGGCCAAAAGCCCGCAAATACATCTATGTTTCTTTGGTCGTTGCTTTTTTGGCTTTGCAAATATGTTGGTACGGATTGAAATACCTGCCTTCGGCACGGGACAGCATGCATAATTACGCCCTAAACATGGAACGTAGATGAAACGGTTTCTAAACATACTTTGGAAATTCACCGGTTCTGTGATTATTTTGATTGGCACTGGAATATTTTTCTCTCGCATCGTCAACCAGGTACCACCCGAAGACATGACTCTCATTGACCGGGTCAATGTTATTGTTGACCAGGGAGGGTGTTTCATATGTCACGGAGGTCCCCACGATTTTTGCAAACACATTAACTGGCCGGTTTTTGGAGCAGCTATTAGCAAAGATGCCTTTAAAGGGATCCGGTACGCCAATTCTTCCTATTCTTTAGCATATATTTTCGGAGATATGCCTAATGATGAGACCTCTTTAATTAAGTTACAAAAAGTAATTTCCCAAAGAAGCATGCCCCCTCTGAGTTATTATGTAATACACTGGAAAGCATACCTCACCCGGGATAAACAGGAAATATTGCTGGATTGGATCTATGATCAACTCTCCAGCTATCATTCCTATGTGATTCCAACTGAAGAATATCCTTTTGAACCGGTTAAACCTGTTCTTGAACATATACCTCATGATACGGACAAAGCGGCTTTGGGAGAACTGCTTTTTCACGACTCACGTCTTTCGGTGGACAACACTGTTAGCTGTGCCTCTTGTCATAACCTGAAAACCGGCGGTGTTGACAACCTGGATTTTTCGGTGGGTGTATACAACCAACCGGAGACCTTAAATTCCCTGACGGTTTACAACACGGTTTTTCATTCTTTCTACTTCTGGAGCGGTAAAGCCTCCTCCTTGCAAGAACTTGTTTACAAGACGCTTCTGGATCCGGTGAAAATGGGCAACGACAGCCTTGATCGCATATTTGACATTTTTTCTGAAGACTCCGCGCTGACTGAGCGTTTCCTGGCATCTTACCCGGAAGGATATTCAGATTCCACCATTACGCATGCCCTTGCCGAGTTTCACAAAACCCTGATCACTCCGAATGCGCCTTTTGACAAATACCTGAAAGGGGATGCAAAAGCCATAGGCCAGCAGGCACAGGAAGGATATCTTTTGTTTAAAAAACACGGGTGTGCCACATGTCATAACGGGACAGGAATGGGCGCTACATCCTTTGAATATATGGGAGTAGCAAATAACTATTTCCCGGACACACGGCGAATATCGCTGGAAGATATGGGCCGTTACTCGTTTACTTCCCTGAATTCGGATATGCATCGTTTTAGAGTGCCTGGACTTAGGAACATTGCCCTTACATCTCCGTATTTTCACAATGCTTCTGCCAAAACAATGGAAGAAGCCGTTGTCAAAATGGCTTATTATCAAAGGGATAAAAAATTATCCCGTAAGCAAGTACAGGCAATTGTTTCTTATCTGAACACCCTAACAGGAGAACATGAAGGCATCCCGCTAAAGAATATCAATGGGGAAGAAAACAAAGACATAGTGGGCCACTCCGGCCAATAGGAATAGAACCAGCCATATCCTTGAAGCAAAAAGACGTCTTTCCGAAAACAGAGACGTTATCATCAATGAGGCCGGGATCATTACTGCAGAAACCATTCCTGTTGCATATGCGGGATAAAAGACCATTACCAAAACCGTGAAAAAAATGATCCAGAACATGGATCCGTAAAAACGCGATATGGTCACAGTTGTGGTGGTGTCACGATGTACAAGCCTGATAAACAGTGACAGTATTACCAACAGCGACAACAGGGACACCAGGACAATCCGGGAAATGGTAAAAGAGTCAAAAGCAGTAGATAAATCCGGTCCACTTAAAAAAGCGAAGGTTTGCATCCAGTATGCCCATATGTCCTTATGGAGAAACCATAAAACGGAAGAAACCAGAAACCCCGGGACAATTATTCCGCCAATAAATGCCACCACGTTTTTACCGGACATTTTTACCATCCGTACGAAACTGATTATTATAGGTATAAAAAGAAAGAAAAAAGGAGTGTACAGTATACCGGCACAGGAAATGAAAAAAGAACACAGAAAAGTACCGGATTTTGTCCCGGAAATAAAAGCAGTATATACCAAAGCATAAACGGCCGCTGCCGTAAAAAGGGACGCAGCCAACATACGTGGATTCTCATACGTTTGCGGGAAACAGGAAACCAGCCAGACGTAACAAACCAGTATCCATTGCGTTCTTTCGGGCAAAAGTCCAAAGCGATCGTTCAGAAAAGAAAGCAGCACCCCGGTTGCCAATATGATCAAAGAGTCTGACAAATGCAGGTACCAAAGGCAGGAACTGTCTGTGACTATACAATAAAACACGCGAAATACCACAATCAATAATAACGACAACAAGAATGCTCCGGTAAGACTGCGTTTGATGTATTGAATCATATTACTGTGTTTGCATATTCAGTAAATCTTTTCCGATATCCTTACGGTAATACATGTCCTTGAAACTGATGCGGGATAATTCACCGTAAGCTTTTTCCCTGGCCAGTTGCAGTGTGGATGCCAGCGCAGAAACAGCCAGTACACGTCCTCCTGCGGTTTTTACCTTCTGTTCGCCGGCTGTGCCCATATGAAAAACCATAGCATCCCTTACCGTGTCCAGACCTTCAATATCATACCCTTTTTTATAAGAATCCGGATACCCTCCGGAGACGGTCACTACAGTGACACTGTGCTGAGCTGACACACCGAGATCCGTTTTATCCAGGGAGCGGTTTTTCAATGCAGCGCAGGCAGCAGCCAGATCTCCCTGCAGGCGCATTACCACGGATTCAGACTCGGGATCACCCATCCTGACGTTGTATTCAATAAGGTAAGGATCTCCTGCACAATTCATCAAGCCGAAAAATATGAATCCGCGGTAATCGCAACCTTCTTTTTGTAATCCGGATAAAGTGGGCCGGATAATCCTTTCTTCCACTTTTTTCATAAAGTCTTCCCCGGCAAAAGGCACGGGGGATACGGCTCCCATCCCACCGGTATTCAGGCCGCTGTCCTGCTCTCCTATTCTTTTGTAATCCTTTGCCTCGGGAAGGATTTTATAATGTATCCCATCAGTGATTATAAAAACAGACACTTCTATGCCGTCCAGGAATTCTTCCACGACCACTTTATTGCCGGCAGTCCCGAATTTCCCGTCCAGAATCTCTTTCAGATGTTCCCGGGCGTTCTGTAAATTCTTTTCTATCAATACGCCTTTGCCTGCTGCCAATCCATCGGCTTTCAGAACATACGGGGAATGCATGGTTTCCAGAAAATGGCAGGCTTCCCGGTAATGATTTTTGTCAAAGGTTTGGTAACGGGCAGTTGGAATATCATAGGCAGACATGAATCCTTTCGCATAATCCTTACTGCCTTCCAGCCTGGCTCCGTCACTTCCCGGACCTACAACTATAACATTCGAAAGAGAGGGATCCTGCAAACAAAAATCCTTTATTCCTTTTACAAGGGGCTCTTCCGGCCCCACCACAAGTATATCTATATGGTATAGTAAAAGGGCTGAACGTATATCGGGAAAATTTGCCGGTGATAATGCAACATTAACGACATGCTTTCCGTTTGTTAAAGTGAGAGCGGCAGTTCCCGGATTACCCGGAGCCACAAAAAGTTCTTTGACCAAAGGTGACTGACACAATTTCCAGGCAAGTGCATGCTCCCTTCCACCGGAACCCAAAACAAGTATTTTCATAACACAAAGTTAAATATTCTAATGAGAGGTGTAACATTTATTCGGGGATTACGTCAA
>DAOSXZ010000071.1:0-884 GCA_035380845.1 Bacteroidales bacterium
CAGATGCCGGATTACAGTCCGAGTCCTGTCCGCAGCGCGTGGCCACATCCATGGTCTTGTGAAAATCACCCTCTCCGTACAACAGCCCCATAACCACATAGGCCGAGTTGATGACAGCATCAATATTGAACCCGTTGAACACACCTTCCGGACAACCAATGTCATACCCGTGACGGCGTTCAATTTCCAGCCAGCATTTCCTCCAATCTTCAGGATACTGTGCATGAAACTCTAATACATCTTCAATACAATTGCGGAATTTGGTTCCTTCCGGAATGGTTTTCAGAGCTTCATTGATCACCAAAGAGATGTCACTGCTCACATAAGCCAGGGAATACATGGCTCCTATGAACACACCCCCATACCAGCCGTCTCCGTAATTCATAATGTGCCCGATCCTGTCTGACAGGTCAGAAGCCTTATTAACCATTCCAGGACATATCATCCCAATAAAATCAGCTTCTATCTGAAAATCAATATCATCGGCATGCGGATTGTTCATCCAGTGCCCGGAAGCCGGAGGCATAATACCGTTCAGAATATTGTACCTGGCGGCCTGGTTGGCATGCCAGAGTTTGTAATCAGCATTTGCAAAAGCCAGGGCATAGGATTCGGCAGGAGCGTCAATTCCCTCATTATTCATAATTTCAAGGAAAGTCAGATCCATGTAAACATCATCGTACAGACCGGGATCTTCAATAAAGGTATCGTAGATGTAATCGTCGTACCAGATAATTGGGGCATTGTCACTGATAAGCCCCCCCTTGTATTTAAATTCAGTAGGACCACCGTAGGTACAGCCTATGGTCTGTCCGGCCCAGCCGCCCTTTATCTTATCTTTCAAAATATCCTCCCGTATGGAAACGGGTTTGGAGTAATCCAAT
>DAOSXZ010000071.1:894-6102 GCA_035380845.1 Bacteroidales bacterium
GGTACATGAACCGGCAAGAAACCAAACAAAACCTAATATCAATAACCTATTCATTATATAACCGGTGTTTCAGTATAATATACTATATCGTTGATCCTAATAAGGTAGTCATCATGCGGGTTTATCCATTTCATTTCAACCGTATGGTGTCCTTCCGGCATGAGGTATTTCCAGGCCGGTTCCACCCTTCTGTCCGTATTTTTCATAGGAAGACTGGCCACATGATCCAGATTTCCGTCAATCCAGATCTCAACCCGGGCAACATAAGGATCGTCCGGTTCTGCCAGGCCGAAAACCTCGGAACCGATATGCCTTGCCGAGACCCTGGCCACGTAATCAGCAGTAACACTGCGTAAACACACAATGTTTCCCCAGATCACAAAGCCGTTTCCTTCAAAATCAAACTGATAGTTGTCCTTCATAAAAGTATCTTTCCGGTCCCTGTAAAAGGGATACATACCTTGAAAATTTTGTTCCAACGGAAGCACATCCGCCTTTTGGACAGGAATGACAACCTGATCACCCTCAACATCACCACCTGCCTTTTGAATCATCTGCAAAGCGTGCGAAAAGCTGTATCTGTAAGCTTTGGCCAGCGACACGCTGGTTCCCTGAAAATCTTCTTCTTCTATCTCCTTAAGGGGATCCAGCCAATAACCGGGAATTGCCGAGTAACCCTTCATAACCCCCAAAACCCCGGCCACGGTAGCCGGATTGCAATCGGAATCCTGACCGCAACGGGTAGCAATTTCCACAGACTTTGAAAAATCTCCTTCCCCGTACAACAAACCTATGGCTATATACGCGGCATTGATCTTCGCATCTATATTAAAGCTTAAAAAAACACCTTTTGGACAACCTACGTCCTTATTCCACTTTTTATGCATTTCAAACCAGCATTGTTCCCAGTCGTCGGGATACTTTGCATGCAATTTCCTGACATCGTCAATACATTGATAAAATTGGCTCTCCGCAGGAATCGGCTCCAGTGCCAGATCCAGGATAGTGGCCGGATTGTCGGAAATAAACGCCGAGGAATACAGACCCGAGACAAAAGCGCCCCCGTAAAAACCGTCCCCGCTGTTCATGATGTGCCCTACCCGGGAGGCCATCTCCATGGCCTGAGGCATTAGTCCGGGAGTCATCAACCCTATAAAGTCTGCCTCAATCTGGAAATCCAGGTCATCGGCATGCGGATTGTTCATCCAGAATCCCGATTCCGGAGGCATGATGCCATTGCGGATGTTGTATCTGGATGCCTGGTTGGCGTGCGCCAGATGATACTCGGCAAAGGCAAAACGTTTTGCCAATATTTCCTGGCTGCAATCAAGTCCTTCCTGTTCCAAGGTTTCCACAAAAGTCAGATCATTATAAATATCGTCAAACAGGCCGGGCTTCTTGTCCCACCAGTATTTTATGTAATGGTTTCCCCAGGGAATAGGTTGGTAATCCTGAATGGTGGTTCCTGTGAATTTAAATTCAGTGGGAGCTCCGTATACCACTCCTATGGTCTGGCCGGCCCAACCCCCTTTAATTTTGTCAAAGAGTTCGTTTTTGGACAGGGTGACTTCCGAAGGAAGATTCTTTTGTGAACATCCCGGGGCAAATAAGATAATTGTCAATAAAAGGGCTATTGTTGTTTTTCTCATGATCACTTAACTTGGTAAACGCCTAATTCTGTTATGGATATAAATGAGGATACATTTTTTGTATACTTGTTCCAATGGTCCTGAACCTTATTGTCCCCGATAATCCTTATTCCTTTCGTTTCAACGGGATCAAACTCAAAGACGAATTCCACAAAATGGGGTTGGAAGAATACGATATCGGTTTCCGGCAATGAAGGAGTAGACCTGAAGTTATTCACATCCTGCCAGTTTCCTCGCTCATCCAGGTATTGAACCTTTAACGTCCCGGCATTGTACCAACCTCCGAATTCCTCCATACAACCGGTATGAAAAGCCACCATATCAATGTGTTTCTTTTCATTCCATCCGTAACCGAAATAATCACTCTTAGGAGCATTGGACATTTCTGCCAGAGAGTAGAATACAGATCCTTCACCCGACACAATCCCATCGTTGATCACATCTACAGTCTTAGCATACATGGGTCGGCCAAAAGTGATCCAGCAATTGAACAACACCTCTGTGTTCACCTCCCTTACCGAAGCATAGATTGTATCTGCTGACGGGGCAATATTGTTTGTCCTTACTATGAATTCAACCCGCATGTCATCCGTAGTTTCCGCCGTTCCTGTATTTTCATCATAAAGCTGCAATTTTACAGGATACTTTCCGGGCTTTGCGGGTGTGCCCTTCAGAACACCTTTTTCAAAAGTCAACCCATCAGGCAGTTCACCGCTTTCCAGTGCCAGGTATTTTCCGGGATAAGGCAGCACACCAAAACCGATTTCCGCCGGTACGCCCACTTCCAGTGCCGGCATTGGCCCGCGACTGTACTCCACTGGTGGATTAAAATGAACCTTTTCAGGTATCACCAAGTATTCGTCCTCGCCGCTACCTTGAAGATTTCCTCCTTTAGTACATACCAATTGTATGGCCATTTGCACCGTACGGTCAATAATATCCTGAATGGAAGCATCAGGCATATCGTGACGGGTTATATTAATATACCTGTCATTGAACGGTTTGTTCCAGCCCTCTATGGGCATGGTCAAATGATCCGGTAAAGATGAAGCCCCGTACATCACGCCCAATATGCCTCCCACCGTGGCTGTCTGGTTATCGGCATCAAATCCCATGGCACATCCCAGATCCATGGTAAGTTGCAAATCGCCTTTCCCGTAAAGCATGGAAAGGATTCCGCACGCTCCGTTCAGGTTTGCGTTCCAGATGGTTTTTGTCATTTCATCTTCATCTGTGTAATACTTCTGAGCAATGATCTGACGGGCTTTTTGCCAATCATCGGGATATTGATGATACAGATCCACAGCTTCTTCTACCGTCTTTCTGTATCGGTCCCCTTCAGGAAGAAATTCAATGGCATCAATAATGATCTTTTCAATATCGTCCTCAAAGAAAGCCATGGAATACATAGCCCCGTAATGAATGGTCGGAACAATGGCCCAATCATCACTGGTTATACGGGCAGCCCAGGCCGATTTCTCCGCTGCATATTCAGGCATCCCAGGAGCCGTATAGGCCCATATTTCATTAATAAGTTGCGGATCAATCTGATACCAGTGCGGATTAGAGATTTTGCTTCCCGTATGGGGAGGCACGAATCCGTGATGCATCAATCCCAGGGCAGCCCGGTTGGCCAGCCAGATCCTGTCTCGCATATGATACATCCAGCCTTCTCTCAGGTTACGGTAGGTCGGTTCGTGCCCGTACTTTTCCATCATCATCAGGTACAGGTACTCTACGTCTGTATCGTCATCGGAAAAAGCCCCTTCGTACAATTCCAGTTTATCCAGCGATTTGCTGTATCCGTAAGGCCAAAGTGACTCATCTCCCGGCTCTTCAATGTATTTGTTCTCGTGAGGCAGACCGTACATATTGCCAACCATCTGTCCTATCCAGGCACCCGCAATCTTGTCACGCAATTCCGTGATTGGTATCTTTTTGGTAGAACAACCTGTTGCCAGGACAACAACCGCTAAAAATAATATGATCTTCTGCATAATAAAATATATTGTAAAAGTTTAATAACCGGGGTTTTGTACTAAATTGGGGTTGGATGCCAAGGCCTCTCTGGGGATGGGATAGATCTTTTTGTTTTGTGCCGAGGCTTTTTTGGCCCACCAGGGATCGTTGAATTTGCCAAAACGGATCATGTCCTGCCTTCTCCAACCCTCCCAGGCCAGTTCGCGGCCACGCTCATCATACAATTCTTCCAAAGTGAGTTGACCTGCCGAGTATGGTACCAGACCGGCCCGTGTACGAATCTTCGCCAATTCATCCAAGCCGGCGGCTTCCGCTGCTCTTCCCTGACGGACAAGAGACTCGGCATACATAAGAATTACATCGGCATAACGGAAAAGGGCAAAATCATTTTCCATACTTGTCTGGCCACCCAACAGCAGTCCGTCCGTCTGATAACTCCATTTTTTTAATTTGGCACCATCGTAAGTATCCCTTCCATCCCTGTATTTGGATTCTTCAAACAAGGGCGTAATCACAAAACCGTCAATCGGTTTTCCTGTAACGTCGTATTGCTGCCCGTACAACCAGGAATCAGAACGCCGTGTATCAGCCGGGTCATATTTTGCAAAGAAATCCGGCTGGCAGACAAATCCATCCCAGGGAGTAGCAGGAATGTTGAACGTTGCACAACTGGACGGATGTAAAACGAGCATATAGATGATAAATGCATTGTGATCCGATGTGGTGTATATGGTATTGTAGACTATCGTAAAAATATTTTCCCGTGAACCTTCATTGTACGGCTTGAAATTGTCCGAATAATTGTCCTCAATGAGATAAGCCCCTGAATCTATGACTTTTTTACAGGCGGCTTCGGCTTCTGCCCAGCGGGGTATCCCGGTCCATTCCTGTGACATCATGTAGAGTTTGGCCAGAAGTGTGTAGGCCATTCCCTGTGTCACCCTTCCGTAATATTCCGGAGTGGGATTCTGTTCCAATTTATCTACATTTTCCAGGATCTCATTTTCAATCCAACTAAACATGAAATTTCTGTCTTTCTGCTCGGGATACGAAGGATCCGAATAATCTTCGGAGAAAGGAACGTTTCCCCATCCGTCCACTCCCATAAAATAGAAGTACGCCCGCAAAAGTTTTACCTCGGCCAATATTTTATCTTTACCTTCAAAATCAATATCTGATTGATCCGTGGTATAAAGGATCTCGTTGCAGGCAGCTACCCCGTCAAAGCAATATTCCCATCCCATTCTGACTAGTTTGTTGGATTGGCTGAAGTTGTGGTATTGCAGTTCCTGGTAGCGTTCTTCAGTCCAGCTTCCGTTTGCGTTTACAGGAGCCGCACATTCATCGGTGACCTGTATGTTCAACGTCCAGAGACTCTGTTCGGTGCCATATGCCTGGAGTTTGGTATAGGCCCTGCCTACGTTTGAAATAAGCTCTCTTTCGTTTTTGAAAAAATTATCCGCCGGAATTTCAGAATAGACTTCTTCTGTCAGGTCCGTACAACCCATTACGGTTGCTGCCCCCAGTATAATTGTTAAGTATTTGATCTTCATATTCATTTTCCTCCTGTTTAAAATAC
>DAOSXZ010000072.1:0-6022 GCA_035380845.1 Bacteroidales bacterium
CCCCGGTGTCCAGGTGAAGTAACCACAAATCGGTTTCCTGGTGCCATATGGGAAACGTTCCATAACCGGCCATAGTAAAAAGCAGGTATTTTCCGTCCGGGGATGTTTTGGGATGACAAACAGACAGATTCCGGGAAGAGGCGTTGACTACTGTATCTGCTTTTGATCCCCAGCTTCCGGAAACCGGATCAAAGGAAATCCTCAGCAGATCGTACCTCAAATGGTTAATGCTGTCCGGAACGCTGATATGCGGGGCATTGCAATAAAAAACGGTACTGCCGTCAGCAGAAAAAACAGGAAAAGTCCTGAATTCCCGTGGAAATTCTTCAGGAAAAGGGATCACGGTATTGTTCCGGAAATCCACAACAACCAGATTGGATTCGGTATCGTATACTTCCAGTCTTTCTCCTTTTTGGGTATGGAACCCGGGGAGTACAACATTGGAAGAGAATACCCCGTAATCGCCGGATGGATGTATGTTCCCGTAGACCACGGGAGAGATCATTTCCGGGCTGTTGATATTGATCTTGCGCAGTTCCCCGTTCCTGTTAAGAACCGTACCGCCGCCCGGACCTCTCAGGTGAAAGAAAGAAAGACCGGGGTCCTGGTTCCCGTATGTGTGGCAATTCATACAACTGTTATCGGTAAGGCTGTTATCGGCAATAATTCGTTCACGGAACGTTTCAACATTTCTTTCGGCCAGCTGCAGGGATTTCCACACTTCGTAACCCGGTTCAATAAGACGGTAACTCAGGTAAGGATCAATGGTCTCCGGGGTAACGTATATATTGAAAGGAGCGTAGCGGGTCCATATACCCTGAACCTTAACGGTCACATCAACTTGCAGGTTACCCTGTCCGTAAGCCGCTGCTTGCAATATTTTGCGCCATTTTCCCAAGGGAATACGGGTCCTGTTCCTGCCTTTAAGTTGTATGGCTTTCGTATCCGAAGAAATGGTAACCTGCAGTCTTTCTGCCTGACGAACCATAAAATTCAAGGGGGCTATATTAACCGGAATCGTAACTTCCGTATAATCCGGATAAATGGGCGGAAACTCTTTGTTTTCGCTTACCCCCGTCGGCCGGCTGCAGGATGAAATTACAGCCATAACACACAAAAGTCCTATGTAAACCGATACTCTCATTGTTGTAAAGTGGCAAAATGGTAATAAAACCAGAATGTGTTACCGTACACCTCCTGTAACGCTTTGGGATCTCCTTTGGATTCTGTGTAAGCGTTGGTATATTCCATAAAATGGTTTATTATTGATTCCGGGATTCCGTATGCCTGAAGCATTTCATCGGAAGCTCCTTCCCGGTATAAAGACACTATCAGGGCTTGCGCATAAACAGCCGGGACTGTATCAGCTTCCCGGACAAACCATTTATCGTACGCTTCCCGGAATGCCGGGATATCTTTTCTTAAAATATGCGTACAAAGCAGGTAGTCCAGTGCCATTTTGTTGTCCGGATTGCTTTGCAATAAAATTTCAAGCGAGTTCACATAATCATCGGCCAGGCGGACAGTGTCCACAGACGGTATATTTTCCCGCAGGGGAATATCCGTGACCTGCAGGAGTTTCCGGTGTTCCCCGGCCCATTTTCTGTAAAACATTGTTTTTTCAAGCAGGCCGATGTATTTTTCCGCGGCAGGTGCATCGCCAATGGCGATGTGTATCTCGGCAAGTCTTTTTGTAAGGCGGGAACTCCGGTGGTTTTGGGAAAAAATCATGCCCAGCATGGCCGAGTGCTGTGCCATGTTCATATCGCCCAGGCGGAAAAAAACTTCATTGCTAAAGGCAATGGTCAGCGGAGTGGATTGTTGCGAAACCGGGAGAAATAACGCTCCCGGACCGGGTTGGTAGAAAAGAAACAGCCAGTCACCCAGCAGATTGCTTTGAGAGAGGGCCAGGTTGGTATAGTAGGAAGCAACACGATTTTGCATTCCGTATTGTTGTGACAGGTAGATTACTTTATACCAGTTACCTTTTTGTGTGTGGTAATCCAGGGCAAGTATTTTTTCCCAGGTAAAACTGATGTTTAGGGAAACGGGGGCTTTCACGGGATAGGTGTAAGCTCGTCCGGGGCTGAGCAGGAAGATGGGGCGAAGGAGTATCGGTATGAGCATTCCCAATGCAGCGGGAAGGAAAAGCAGCAAACGGAATTTTACCTTACGAATGAGTCCAAAGACCAGCCAGAGAATTGTAAAAAGTATGGCACCGTGTCCGGCCAGGTAATAGACTAAAACAAACACAGGCAGGAATAACCACAAATAAAGATGTCTGTTGCGTATACGAATATAAATAAGGAAAAAACACAATGCCAGCAGGGTAGACAAGGTGCTGCTCAGGGGATAATGCAAACCGCAATGAAAGAGAAATTCCAGGGTTACGGGTATAACGGCCAGTATTGAGGCCATGGCATGCCGCATGTTAAAAGCAAGGAACACTTTGCGGAATAATAACCAAATCGCCATTAACGCCAGACTTAACAGGAGTGCAGCGCCTGCAGGCGTAATATAGAATTGTGTCAGCAGATCTCCTGCATAACTTGAGAGCCAGGCCGGTTTCTCCAGATAAGTGAGGAAATGATCCGGTGTATGAAGGAACAAGTTCATTTGCTCCTTCAACAGATTGTGGTAAGGGTAAAGGAACAGAAAAAACAGGAAAGAAGCAACGGTCAGGGTGCCTGCCGTCAGCCATTCCAGCCATTTCCCATTTTGCTTCATTCTCCGGTCATTTGTTTAACAAACCTGCCTACCGCAGTACCTTCATTTTTTTCTATGAACCTGCGGTTGTATTCAGAAAATTCTTTCTGTATTTTATCCCATTGTTGCATGATAACCGTTCCGGTGGAATCGTTTTCATTGGCTTCATGCATTTTGCGGAGTATGTACATGGTCTGGTCCGCCTTCATTTTGGCCTCTTTCCAGGCCTGAAGGCTTTCGTTTTGCCGGGTTCCTCCTGAAGAGCTTAGAGAATCCAGCCTGACCCAAATCTTCTCTCCGGGTTCCTGGACTACCAAAAGTTCCTGGATATCGAGGCGTAACTGAGGCCTCAACCGAATGATTTTCACCTGGGCCGAGTCTGCTTTACCGGTAAAAACAAATGATTTGTCTTTTATCCGGACCGAGTCGATGATGCGGGGCATCACACCGTCCAGGGGCAACAGGAAAACATATTCTCCGTCGTATTTTTCATGGGGCAGGGTGCCTTTTATTTCATAAGTACGTTGATTTGCACAGGAACCTAATAGAAATGCCAGTATAGAAATAATGATAAGACGTTTTGAATTCATAACATACAAATATAATGAAAAAAAGGGGCAGCTCCGGGAGCCGCCCTCTTTTTTAATCAGGATAATGATCCCGGTAAATTACTGAGTTTTGAACATCCAGAACCAGGCAGTGCCCCATGAACCGGCTCCCGGTTCGGGATAGGACAATACCATATTGGTTTCAGTGAGTTTCAAAATGTCGTAATTGTATACGGGGGCATTGCTTTCATTGGGGGATTTTCCACAGAGAACTGTTACGTTCTTTGTGTTCAATTTCCCTTTTGCCCATACGTTACCGCCGTCATCCAGGGTAATTTTGGACATGTCGAAAGTAAAGGAACCCTGTTGACTGGAGCCGTCGTTGAAATTCTTGATCAGACGGGCACCTGCAATGGTAAACTGCATATTGGCACCGGCGCCTTCACCGGGAGCCTGGCCGTTGATATCACCAAGTGCTACAACCCACCAGCAGGGGGCTGCACACCCTTTGTAACCGCCGTTACCCCAAACACCGGGTCCGGTAACATCGTCCCATACCCAGGTTTGTTCTCCGGTAGGTCCGCAGAAAAGTGCCCATTCGGGTTCTACATCATACAATTCATCAACTTGTACGGTCAATGTTTTGGTGATCATTGTGCCGTCTGCGTTCAGTCCCGTGAAAATGATGTCGTTGGCTCCTTTCATCATTACCTTTACGGTACCTTTGGTTCCCACGAACAGTCCTACTCCGAAATCCCATGAAGAGAGACAGGCGTTGCCGTCGCTGTTCAGGTCTATATAATTGGAGTTTTTACCATCCCTGATTTGTGGAACCGCAGATATATTGAGCTGACTCTCGGTGATACCTCCCTTGAGCTCTTGTCTGATCTCAACGGGCTGGCAAGCGGAAAGCAGTACAAAAACGGCTGAAATAGCAAGGATTATACTTTTTTTCATATTATAAAATTTTATCGTTTTCAAAATACTAGTTCCAGCTTGAGAAAATTGCATCTGTTCCCCATCCGGGATTTTGTTGCAATACACCGTTGGAAAGATCCACTTCCGAAGAAGGCATGGGTAAGAAACCTCGGGTTGCCTGGTAACGGGCTGCATAGCCGGCACCCTGGTCTTTCATGACTTTTTGAACACCCCGGTTCCAAATGGTGTGTCCTAACTGACTTTCAAGTGCGCTGATAGCATAATTATCTCCCCAACGGCGCATATCACCCCAGCGAAGACCTTCAAATGCCAGTTCAAAACGGCGTTCTCTCTGTAACGCTTCGAACGAATAGGAAACAGCAGGAAGGCCTACACGGGCACGTACCCGGTTGATCCCGTCTGCGGTTTCTGTTAATTCGGAATGCATCAGTAAAACATCGGCAAAACGAATCAGCACCAGGTCTGTTTCGTGTCCCAATTGGAAGTCGTCCGATTCGCCGTCTCCGTAATACTCTGTGGAAGAAGTAAAGCTGTTGTACAGGGTTTTGAGACTGCCGTCAGCTTCATATTCTTTGACTCCCGTAATGGCGATCACTTTTTTCTGCCAGAAAGTGGTTTCTTCCATCAAAGCGTCAGCTCCGTAAACGTAATTGGGTCTTTCGGCAGCTGCCAGGATAGAACCCTTGCGGCGCATATCTGTAGGTTCTTCATTCAACCATTTATCCCATAAACCCGGGTTAACCGTTCCGGCGCCCCAGCCCTGTCCAAAAGGATACAGGTTTTTGTACTGATCCGATGTCCCTGCATTACGAATAGCAAAGAACAGACAGTACTGGTTGGAATATCCGGTTGTTGTGCTCCAGCTGGCCAGGTGGGAACATTTAATGGCAAACAAGGTTTCCGGGTTGGTACCGTCCTTGAGCCAGTATTCTCCGTTGGCAGCCAGATCGGATACGTAATCGTAATCCTTGGCACTGAGGGAATTGCTGTAAGGCCATATACGGCGGAAGTCGTTAGCCAGGCTATGTCCGCTGTTGTTGATACAATCTTCCAGACCCGCAATGACTTCAGCTTTGGTGACGCTTCCGGAAACGTTGAATTCTTCATCCATCATGGGAAGTTCTGTCTTTCCGTAGAATCCCGTGTAGAACAGGAAAACACGAGCCAGTAACGCCTCGGCTGCCCAACGTGTGGCATGGGCTTCACCGGATACGGTGGCAGTATATGGGTCATTTGGCATAATGTCAGACGCTTTTTTCAAGTCGGCTGCAATAAATGCAAAAATCTCTTCCTGGGTAGCCTGTTCCGGATAGTCGGCAACTTCAGATACATTTTGGGGTACCTGTGTGATCAGGGGAACGTCCCCAAACATTTGCACCAGGTCAAAATAGAACAGCGCACGCAGGAACAGGGTTTCTCCCATGAGCTGGTTACGCAGTTTCTCATCTTCCACTTTATCCAGGTTGGCAATAGCCATGTTGGCACGGCTGATGCCGGAGTACCTGTCCGACCAGAAGCTGTTGTATTGATTCAGGTCCACATACATCAGGTGCTCCAGACTGGTCCAGTGCTTGTCGTTTTCACCACCCCCGGCGAACATGTCATCGGAAAGGAGTTGAGCTGCAAAATAGTAGGAGTTTCCACAGTTTGCAAGTA
This sequence comes from Bacteroidales bacterium, assembly GCA_035380845.1. Lineage (GTDB taxonomy): Bacteria > Bacteroidota > Bacteroidia > Bacteroidales > UBA932 > DMER64. Next base: position 5,850 of record DAOSXZ010000072.1, read on the forward strand.
CCTTGTTGAGGGTGGCATACACCCCGGTAACCATCTGGACGGCATCGTCTGCCGTTTTTGGATAGTTACCGGTGTTTTTCTTGGTGTAACTTTCCGTGTCCAGGAAAGCTTCACAACTTGAAAACAGCAGGGCAGCAAGTGCTATGAATAATATCTTTTTCATACTGTATATC
>DAOSXZ010000073.1:0-5996 GCA_035380845.1 Bacteroidales bacterium
AGGGCGACGAGCCCTTCACCTCGGCAAGTTCCCTGAAAGCTTTGCTGGAAGCTTTTAATGCGCCGGAGGCGCAAAGCATTGATGTGGCTTCCCTGATGACTCCTCTGAGCGATCCGGACGGATTTGAAAATCCGAACGTGGTCAAAGTGGTTACTGACCGCCGGGGATTCGCCCTCCTGTTCTCCCGGTCTCCTATTCCTTATTCACGCGATCCGGAAGAATTCCGTGCTCCCGTATACAAGCACATAGGAATTTATGCCTTCCGCCGGGATGCACTGCTCCGGTTTGCCTCACTGACGCCCGGTCCGCTGGAACTGTCGGAAAAACTGGAAAACCTGAGGTTCCTTGAATACGGAATGAACATAAAGATGGTAGAAGTAGCCGATAGTGCCCACGGAATTGATGTGCCTGAAGATTTGGAAAATGCCCGGAAAATGATCAGCGGCGACCTATAGTGACACGCCTTACTTCTTCTACACCCAGGACCGATTCCAAACGTTTTATGATGCTGTTGATCTCTTTGGCTGAACGGACTTCCAGGTGAATGTCACTGTCAAATAAAGAATCTCTGGTCGCCATGGTCATGCTGTTGATATTCACACCCCACTCTTCCGATATGATCTGTGAGATTTCAAAGGTGATTCCCCGGCGGTCCACTCCAAAGACATGCAGATGTGCCGGGTAAAACGTGGTTTCATCTGCTTCAATATCCACATTTACAATAGTTTCTCCGTGTTCTGTGGACAATTTGATGGCTCGTTCACAATCCCGGGTGTGAACAAACACTTTTCCGCTCCCGTCCTGGGCTTCAAAACCAAGCAATTCGTCTCCTGGTAAGGGGGAACAGCATTTGGCAAATATGTACCTGGAAGGCTTTACGGATATATTCTGTTTACGAAGGGCACTCCTGATACACGATTTGGCTTTATAAGTTACTACGGCATCCAGCCAGTCTTTCTGCGGCATGATGTTGGAATCTGTTCCGATTTCTACACGGTCTCCCCTTTTAAGGACAGTTTTAATGGAACACAACATGCCGTTTACCCGGGCAAATTGGGAATGATTTCCTATCTCTGAATGGATCACGTAGGCAAAATCCAGCGCCGTGGAGTTGCTGGGCAACAGGACCTGTTCTCCTTTGGGCGTGAACACACGGATATCGTCGTTGTATAAATTTGCTTTTACGCCTTCCAGGAAAAATCCGTCTTTGTTGTTGAATCCGTCATGGTATACCATATCCTTGAGAGTCCCGCGAAATTCTTCCACCCAGGCATCCACTCCTCCAATTCCCACGTTTTTATGACGTTTCACAATACAGCCGTGAACAGATGCTTCTTCCATCCGGGCGCTTTTTATGTGTACCTCAGCCCAGGTGCCGTGTTCGGTCATAAACATGCAATGAAGTGCTTCGTAGCCGTTTGCCTTGGGATTATCCACATAGTTATGAAAACTGCCTACCCGTTCCAGGTACAGGTCTGTGATCAGGGAGTAAATCTTAAGGCTCTGATTTTTCTCCGATATTGCACAGTCACCTGTCATGGGCTGAAAAACAATATTGAATACATATATGCTTTCCAACCGGGTGAAAGGCACCTGTTTCTGCTTCATTTGACGCCATATGGAATAGACACTCCTGATATCCTGGGAAATTACGGCATCTATCCCGGTTTCCCTGAGTTTTTGTTCAATAGGGGCCACAAAGCGGTTCCGGATACTTTGGGTTTCCTGGGCATAATCATCCAGAATCCTTTGTATGCGGGTATATTCTTCCGGGGAACGAAACCGGAAACTGAGGTTCTCCAGTTCCGTTTTCACTTTGTAGAGTCCCAGCCGGTTAGCCAGAGGAGCAAAGAAAAAATCTGTTTCCCCGGTGATCTTCATTTGCTTGTTCAGAGGCATATCTGCCAGGGTGCGCATGTTGTGCAACCTGTCTGCCAGTTTTATCAATAATGCCCGGATATCGTACTGAATAGTCAACAACATTTTGCGGATGTTGTCCACCTGCATGGAAAGTTCGTATTGCTCTTTCTTTTCTTTGGTCAGACCTTCCACCAAAAAGGCGATATCTTCTCCAAAAAGTTCTCGTATTTCTTCCACGGTATGAGGCGTATCCTCCACAACATCGTGAAGCAGGGAAGCGATGATGGGATTTGTTCCCAGTCCTATTTCTTCGTTAACTATACGCGCAACGGCTATGGGATGCAATATATAAGGTTCGCCTGTTTTCCGTGTTTGCTTTGCATGAGCCTGATAGGCATATTCGTATGCCTGTCTGATCCTGTCCAGATCTTCAGGCAATCGGTTATCGCCAGCATTTTTCAAAAAAATGTCGCGTTGTTCCTGCACAAGCTGGTTGTATTGCGCTTCGTTCCTTTTACCCAATCTTATCAATTCCATTTAACAAAAGTAATAATTTTTAAGTATATTTGTCTGAGACTTAACACGATTTATTATGACACATCAATTACCTCCATTACCATTTGCGCCGGATGATCTTAAACCGGTCATTAGCGATTTGACAATCGGATTCCACTATGGGAAGCATCACCAGGCCTATGTGAATAACCTGAATAATCTCATTGGGGGTACACCATACGAAGATGTCCCTCTCCTGACGATTATTCAAAAAGCTCCTGCCGGAGCCATTTTCAACAATGCGGCACAGGTTTTCAACCATACGTTTTATTTTGAACAATTCAAACCCATGAATGAAGTCAAAAAACGTCCCGAAAACGAATTGCTCAGGGCCATTGAGAAAAGCTTCGGCACATTCGACAAATTTGTGGACGCTTTTTCTAAAGCGGCGGCCACATTGTTCGGGTCCGGATGGGCATGGGTCATTCGTGATCAGGACGGCGGGGTAGCCATTACGCAGGAATCAAATGCAGGATGCCCGTTGGCCAAAAAACAGGACCCCCTGTTGACATGTGACGTATGGGAGCATGCCTATTACCTGGATTACCAGAATAAAAGGCCGGATTATGTCAAGGCTTTCTGGGATATCCTGGACTGGTCCGTGATTGAAAGACGTTTCAGAATATAAATGAAAAACTTTTCCCGGTATGTAATTATTGGCATAGCCGTAGCTGTGGCAGGATTTCTCTTTTGGTATTTCAGAGACATCCTGACCTACATACTCATAGCAGCGGTTTTATCACTTATAGGCAAACCGATTGTTAAAGGATTTCGCCGGTTGCACCTGGGAAAATTCAAAATCCCCGACTGGGCAAGTGCTTTACTGGCACTTTTATGCCTGGCGGGTGTTTTTGTTATCTTTATATTGATCTTCCTCCCGGTACTGGGAGAATTTGCCGGTATTATAGGTAAGCTGGACCTTACTCTGCTTGAAGCCAGGTTGCATGTTCCCCTGGAAAAATTGAACGTTTTTTTGGATGAATTGTTCCATAACACCTTGGAACCTATAACAGTCAAGGGATTACTGCAGGCTGTGTTGTCTCCGGTAATAGACCTGGACCGCGTGGAAGTGTTCTTTACTTCCTTTGCCGGCCGTACGATCCGATTTTTTATCGGCTTTTTTGTGGTTTTCTTCATCACTTTCTTTTTCCTGAAAGAACAGAACATGTTCACCAATATGGTTGCCAGCCTGTTCAATGACAAAAACGAACCCAAAGCACGCAGGGCCCTTACTAATTCATACAACCTGCTGACCCGGTATTTCATCGGGATTTTTGGCGAGATTACTGCCGTGACATTTCTGAATACTCTGGGGTGGACTTTCCTGTGCGGGATACCCTTCAGGTTTTCCCTGGCAATGGCATTCATATCCGGGATACTGTTTGTGATTCCCTACATTGGACCGTTGATGGGTATTCTGGGTGTTCTTTTTACGGGTTTTCTGCATTATTATTATGCCGGGACGGCTTCTTTGTCCCCGGGCTTGTTTTTGTTACTGATCTTTATTGTGTTCCTGGTAACGTATATTATTGATTTGCTTGTATTCCATCCTCTGATTTATGCAAAAAATGTCAAGGCACATCCCCTGGAATTATTTATTGTTGTTCTGGCGGCAGCCGGTATAGGAGGCTTGACCGGAATGTTGATAGCCATCCCTGTCTATACGGTTTTACGTGTTTTTGCAGGAGAATTTCTTTTCAATTTCAAGATCGTCAGGAAACTTACTATCCAGTTTCGCCAAAGAGATAAAAAAGGCAACAATGAACACTAAGGCCTTCCGGTTGGATCAATTCAGGCCGTTTGTCCTCCCTGTAGCGCTTGTGCTGGGATCCCTGTTCCACGGGTTATGCGCCCGCATGCAATTTGTTACACCCTACCTCATCTTTGTGATCCTGTTCATGACCTTGTGCGATATGGACGTCAAAGAAGTCCGCATAAAGCCAATGCATATCTGGCTGATCCTTTTTCAGACCGGAACAGCCCTGGGTTTATACTTTTTACTACGACCCGTTAACCATGTTATTGCGCAAGGCACAATGATGGGAATACTGGCTCCTGTAGCTGTATCTTCTACGGTCATTGCGGTCATATTGGGTGCTAAGATGTCCAATATGATTACCTATACCATTTTGAATAATATGGTTCTTGCCCTGACAGCTCCGTTGATCTTTACTTTTGCCGGGAATACTGCAGGCATGACTTTCCTGGCATCCGCCTGGCTGATCATAAAAAGAGTAGCCCCAATAATAATATTTCCCCTGATTGCCGCTTTTATATGTCAACGTTTTTTCCCCGGGATCCGGAAAGGAATTGTGCGTTTTAAAAACGTTCCCTTTTATTTGTGGGCTTTTGCTCTGACACTTGTCTTCGGGCAAACTGTAGAATTTATCATTCACCAGGACCGTTCGGGCATTCCGGCCATTATAATCATGACATTGATCTCTCTGCTCGAATGCATACTTCTGTTTGCCGTTGGAAGATGGATTGGAAAAAAGTACGGAGACAACATAGGTGGCGGGCAGTCTCTGGGACAGAAAAACACCTTGCTGGCTGTCTGGATGACACAAATGTACCTTTACCCTATGGCATCAATTGTTCCAGCCACCTACGTTTTATGGCAGAACATATGGAACAGCTGGCAGTTATGGCGTGTCAGGACTACCGGGAGAGTGCATCAAGCGCAACGGCCAGATGCAATAAAGTAGCGTTCCAGTTTATGGCAATCTCATTGGAGGCATAAGATTCCACTATATCCAGATAGCATTCATCCGGGAAATCTGACGGGTAATCGCATCCGTCCTGTTTTGCAGGATTGGGACCACCTACCAGGAAGCCGGGAAGCGGTCCGGGGATACCGTCTGTGGCCGCCAGGCGATGATGCGGATTCACGGGGCTTTTTGTTCCCACACCTGTTACATAACAATAACCCAGCGGATTCCTGCCCAGGAGGTAGTCCATATTGTGCAATGCCTGATCCAGATAATCCTTGTTCCCGTTAAGCGCATAGCCGTAAAGAAGGGATATGGCATTGCTCAGGCAACTTTCAGACAAACATCCCCAAAAGAAATCCCGTTCAGAGTTCCCGTAAGAGGAGGCGTAAGGGGCTCCCTGTGCTTTCAGGGCAATACTGTCACAGAAACTGATCAAATGCTGTTTCATGGTCTCTGTTGCCTTTCCGTGTGTCAGTAATGCAAAATATCCCAATCCGTTTACATTACCCCAAAGAGGAGCCGTAAATGATTCCGGAGCATATTCCATCATTTTTTCATAATACGATTCTTCACCTGTTGTAAGGTATAATTCGCAGGATGCCCAGAAAAATTCGTCGCGGGCGGAACGGTCTCCGTAAGCCCCGGTGCTGACGTCTGGATCAAATTGCTTGTTCATTTCAAATTGATTGTACAGGGCATCGGGATTATTCAAAGCCCATTGGTAAGCATATTCTGCGGCTTTTTCCATTTCATCCGCAGTTTGTGAGTATTCCGGGAATTGCCGGCATATCCTGGCTGCCTGTCCCATGGATGCGGCAAAATCCAATGTGGCCGTAACGGATTTTTGAACTACATACCTCTGTTGTTTAC
>DAOSXZ010000074.1:0-5984 GCA_035380845.1 Bacteroidales bacterium
CGCCAACCGGCATGGCCCCGCCAGTGGGAAGGCTACGGCGAAGATCCCTACCTGGCATCGGAGATAGGACGGGAAGTCATACTCGGCATGCAGGGAGACGATCCCAACCGCATCGGCAAGGAAAACATCTCGGCCTGTCTGAAACATTACATGGGCTACGGAGTGCCGTTCAACGGACTGGACCGCACCCCTGCCATCATCAACGAGCAGGACATGCGCGAAAAGCAGTTTGCCCCGTTCCTGGAAGCACTGCGCGCCGGGGCACTGTCCATCATGACCAATTCCTCGACCATCAACGGGGTGAACGGCGTGGCCAATCCCATTCTGCTGACCCAATGGGTCAAGGAAGACCTGGGCTGGGACGGGATGATTGTTACGGACTGGGCCGACATCACCAGCCTGTATGAGCGCGACCGGATTGCCTCGTCCTATAAAGAAGCGGTCAAGATGGCCATCAACGCAGGTATAGATATGGCCATGGTCCCTTCCAGCTGGCAGTTTTGCATAGACCTGAAAGAACTGGTAGAGGAAGGCGAAGTGCCCATGAGCCGCATTGACGATGCCGTAAGGCGGATTCTGCGCCTGAAATTCCGTTTGGGTTTGTTTGATACGCCTTATACCGTATTGAAGGATTACCCCCGCTACGGAGATCCTGCTTTTGCTGCGCTTTCCCTGGAAGCAGCTGTAGAATCCATGGTACTGCTGAAAAATGAAAACAACATCCTGCCGCTGCCCAAAGGCAAAAAGATCCTGGTAGCAGGGCCCAATGCCAATACCATGCGCGGTCTGAACGGAGGCTGGAGCTATACCTGGCAAGGCAGCGGAATAGATCGTTTCACGGAACAATTCAACACCATCCTGGAAGCGATGCAAAACGAATTCGGGACCGGGAACATTATCTACGAACCGGGCGTGCTTTACAACGAGCAGGGATTCTGGACCATGGAACATGAACCGGAAATTGAAAAAGCAGTAGCTGCAGCCGCCGGAGCGGATTGCATCATGGTTTGTATAGGAGAAAATTCCTATTGTGAAACAACCGGAAATATCAACGACCTGCATATTTCAAAGAACCAGGCCGACCTGGTAAAAGCATTGGCCGCCACAGGCAAACCTGTCATACTGGTTCTGAACCAGGGCCGCCCGCGGGTCATAGCCGACCTGGTACCGCTGGCACAAGGCATAGTGAACGTGATGCTTCCGGGAAATTACGGCGGTGATGCCCTTGCCAATCTGCTTGCCGGTAAGGAAAACTTCAGCGGCCGGATGTCATATACCTACCCCAGCGGCCCCAACGGGTACACCACCTACGATTACAAAGTGTGTGAAACCCGCTCCCCCATTGAAGGTCCTTACGATTATTTTGCCAACACCCATATCCAGTGGCCTTTCGGATTCGGACTCAGTTATACAACCTTTGAATATTCCAACCTGAAAATTGACAAAACATCGTTTACGGCCGGGGATGAACTGACTTTTACCGTAGACGTGAAAAACACCGGTAACGTGGCCGGAAAGGAAAGCGTACTCCTATACTCTTCAGATATATATGCTTCACTCATGCCGGACAACAGGCGCTTGCGGGCTTTTGAAAAGATATCGCTCCAACCGGGTGAACAAAAAACCGTTACCCTGCACGTTCCGGCACAAGATTTGGCTTTTGTGGGACAAGACGGAAAATGGGTGCTGGAAGAAGGCGACTTCAAGATAGGCGTGGGTGATCAAAGCCTGATGATCCGCTGCACGCAGACACACAAGTGGGAGCAGCCCAACCGCCCGTGAATCTTGAAGATGACGCGCCACTGCACGTTGACCCAAAATGCATGGTGCTGTTTTTCTGTCAGTTGAGCCTTAGCAGTTACTCAAGTGGCGCGTTATCTTCAAGATGAAACCGCATCTCGGCAGGATTTGCCGAGGTATAGGGATCCCAGCGTGGAAGGCCTTCCGCGTTGGGATCTCCTTTTTTCATAAAGGAGGTCCAGTGGTCAATCATCCGGTGGCTCAACGCACGATCTTCCCCGGCAAAAGGCCGCCAGGCACGATCCAGGGTCCCGAACACGTACCACAACTCGGCCGAGTGGAATGCGCCGTTGTCGTCCCCGGGCAATTCCCGGTCAAAACGATAAATGTAAGCCGGCTGCCTGCCACGGTATTCCAGCGCGATGCTTAAATCGTAGAGCGACTGGCCGGTCATCAGGGGACTCATGTCGTCCTTGCACCCGCCTATCATAAAGGGTATGTCGGCAATGCCCCCTTCCATGGCCGCTTTGCTGAATTCTTCCACCAGCACATACTGGTCAATATTGGGACGAAGCATCAAAAACCGTTTGTTTTTGATCATCCACCCGGTAAACAACTGCTGCAAGTCCTCAAAGGTCATGGCCCTCATTTGTTCCAGGGTGTTGATATCCGTATTGGCAAACAATTCCTGCCCTATCTGTTCCATCTGGGGAAGAAAAGGCGTTGTGCTCAACCCGCTCAATCCTCCGCCACTCTGGATGATGGCCCGTTGCATCTTATCCCGGCTCAAAGGCGAAGTGACCAGGGACTGAACACTGCCGGCACCTGCGGATTGACCGAATACCGTAATATTGTGTGTATCTCCGCCAAATTGTTCAATATTTTCAATAACCCAGTCCAAAGCAGCTATCTGGTCCAGCAGGCCGTAATTTCCGGAAGAATTATTGGGACTCTCCCGGGTCAGCAACGGATGTGCCAGGTAACCCAACAGGCCCAGCCGGTAATTTATGGTCACCAGGATCACGCCCCTTTTGGCGTATTCCATCCCGTCAAATTCAATTTCGTGCCCGAATCCCTGCATATATGCCCCTCCGTGGATCCACAGCGCCACCGGAAGTTTTTCCCGGAGCTTTCCGGGAGCAGGCGTCCATACGTTCAGGTACAGGCAATCCTCACTGCGCAACGGATCCCCGTTGGCATAGAACTCTTTAACGTAATCAATTCCCTGTCCGGACGTGCCGCTCACTTTATCTGTCTGCGGGGCGGCAGGGCCAAAAGTATCTGCCATAAGCACGCCTTCCCACGGGACAACCGGCTGCGGCTCTTTCCAGCGCAGCGCTCCCACAGGCGGTGCCGCATAAGGAATCCCCCGGAACACATAGATACCCGGAATTTCAGTTTCCACTCCCTGAACCTTACCTCCCGTGATTTCCAGCACAGGCTCGCTGCTGCATGCAGCCAGCAGCATTATCCCAATAAGCAATAGTGACTTTTTCATGTCTGCAATTTAGGAAATCTCTGAGATTTCCTAATTTTGCGGGATGAAATTGGTATTCCTGGATGCAGCAACCATGGGGGACGACATTGATCTGAGCCCCTTTGAACAATTTGGATCGTTAACTGTATATCACAACACCCTGCCGCAAGAGGTGATTCCCCGCATTGCAGAGGCCGACATCGTGTTGGTGAACAAGGTGAAGATCGGGCAGGAGCACATGAAGGCTGCCCCGGATTTGAAACTGATTTGTGTGGCAGCAACGGGCATGGATCCCATAGATCTGGAATATGCGGCCGTTGCCGGAATCAGCGTGATGAACGTAGCCGGGTATTCCACGGACAGCGTGGCGCAGACCACTTTCCTGCATATTCTTTCCTGCGTGCAACAGGGTCCCTATTTCAACCAATTTGCCCATTCACAGGCGTATTCGGACAGCGGACTTCCTACCCACTTCGGGGGCCGGTATTATCATGAACTCAGCGGCAAACGAATGGGGATCATAGGGATGGGCGCCATCGGACAAAAAGTGGCAGCCATCGCCCAGGCTTTCGGCATGGATGTGGTGTATTTTTCCTCCTCGGGGAAAGACCGTGCCGGCGGGCAATTCCGGCGGGTGGAACTGGATGAGCTGCTGCGCACCTCGGATGTGGTGAGCATTCATTCCCCGCTCAACGCAAAGACGCGTGGATTGATTGGCAAAGCCGAGTTGGACAAGATGAAAAACTCGGCATACATCTTTAACATGGGACGGGGTGCCATTGTGGACGAATGCGCGCTGGCCCATGCGTTGAACGAAAACCGGCTGGCCGGTGCAGGCCTGGACGTTTTCAGCACCGAGCCGCTCCCCGCGGACCATTGTTACCGGCGGGTAAAAGACAAATCAAAGCTTTTCCTGACCCCGCATATTGGATGGGCCTCCATTGAAGCACGCAAGCGCCTGGTAGCCATGATGGTGGATAACATCAATCGATATATAGCTTCCCGTTCAGGTGATCGATCTCGTGCTGAAAAATAACCGCCGTAAATCCTGAAACCGTATCGCGTACTGTTTGCCAGGAATCCTGGTTTCTGTATGCGATCACCACTTGTGTGGAACGCAAGACCGTATCCCTTTCTCCCGGCACGGAAAGGCATCCCTCCCAGCCCCACTTTTTCTCTTCACTATACTTTTCAATTACAGGGTTGACATAGAATTCAAAAGGTTCCCCTTCCTTATCCAAACGTTGCACAGCAATCAATTGCTTGCTGATCCCTACCTGCGGGGCTGCCAATCCTACTCCCGGGTTAGTCGTATCCTTTACAGTTGTCAGCATCCGGGCTTTTAACGTGGCATAGGCCTCTGTTTTCATATCCCTTCGATTCAGGGGACCGGCGTTCAAATGCAGAAACCGCAACTCTTCCGGTACCTGGTTGGTAAAAAGTGCCATGACCTTTTCCGAGTCATCCGGTTTGCCTATGCGGTGTTTCTCTATGGAAGAAAAATTGCTGCAGGCAACAGCCAGCAGCAATAAAAGATATAGGGGTGTTTTTTGCATGTTCAAAGGTAGAAAATCTCTGAGATTTTTATTTCCGCTTCACAATGATCACTCCTTTTCTGCCTTTTTCGCCGTATTTTTCTATGGCTTTATCATCCTTTAGGACTTCTATGCTTTTAATGTCTTCGGGATCAAGTCCTTGAAGATCTTCAACTTCCTTACCATCGACAATAACCAGTACATCTTTGGGAATATCTCTAATTGTAACTTGCGGTTTATCATCGGATTGATTTGAATAACCCACTACAACAACTTGTTCCAAAACTTTTTGATCTTTTAGATCTTCCAATACATTAGTGGTTTTATCGCTATCCCGGTCATAACCATCTAGCGAGTACACCAAAGGCATCACATAAGAAACATTGACCGGGACACCTTCTTTCATAGCCGGTTTTTCCCATTTGGGTGAAGATTTTATGACACGCAAGACCTCGGCATCTATGGAAGCATGCACTCCTTTGAGGATCTTAACCTGAGTAACAGTGCCTTCTTCCGAAAGCTCAAAAGATACTAAAAGCCTTCCCACGGCTCCTTCATTTTTTGCATCTTCCGGATAGGTTACGTGCTGCATGACCCAAAAAGCAAATTCATTTTCACCTTTTCCGTTGGCAAATACGGCAGGTTCCAGTCCAAGGTCTTTAGGATCTGTCGAATGCTTAACCTGGGAGTTATCTATATTTTCCTTTCTGAGCTTAAAATTCAAGGGAAAATTGTACCGCACCCTTACATTCTTGCCTTTATATATCCCGGGGCGTTCCCATTTTGGGGATGACTCCAGAACGCGGATGGTTTCGGCGTCCAGGAGGGGATCTACACCTCTTAGTATTTCAACATTTGTAACATATCCTTCGTTGTTTAAAACAAAAGAGGCTACTACCCTTCCCTGAATACCTTTTTTATGGGCTTCCTCCGGATATTTTATATGTTCAAATACCCAGCGGGTAAATGCATCTTCCGCTTCACCATTGGCAAATAAAGGCCTTTTTTCAACAGTGGCCAGGGGAACCAGCGTATCCTGGTCTGCTTGTAAAATTGTTTCTGCTACGGGAACGGCAGGAGGAGGTACCGGGACGGGGACAGGCGGGGTTACGGGTTTAATGTTCTGCTGCAAAGAAATTTTTATATCTTTGACAGAGGAAATCTCTGACAACCTGCCGGAGATTTCAGGTGTTGCAAATGCCGTAACGGCAATGAATGCGAGAGGCAGAGCG
>DAOSXZ010000075.1:0-5690 GCA_035380845.1 Bacteroidales bacterium
ATCAATGCCGAGTTGGTGCCCATGCTCACCACATCCTGGTTGTCGTTGTTGTTGGGAATGGAATGGATGTAGTTGGGCATACAGAGTGTCTGGCATTCTGCGGTGGTGGATGTAGCCGTGAACTGGGCAGCCTGCATCCCATAGTTCAGGCCCAGAACACCCAGGTTGACAAAAGCCGGCAATATCTGGTTTACCTTGTCGTGGCAGATATAATTCAATTGCCTTTCCATGAGCATGGTCAGCTTGGTCACAGCAATTTTCAGCTTGTCCATCTCCAGGGAAATGTAATCCCCGTGAAAATTTCCGCCATGGTAAACGTTTTTGCTTTCGGGATCCACTACCGGGTTGTCGCAACAGGAATTCAATTCATCCATAAGCACTTTCATGGATTGGTCCAGCGTATCGGCAACCGGACCCAGGATCTGGGGTACGCAACGGAGCGAATAAAAAGGTTGGACTTTATCCCGGAACACTTTGTCACCGTTTACCTCTTTGTTATACAGGTATGACTGTCTTCTTTTCAAACGCCGGCTCCCGGACAATATTTCGGACATTTTTTTGGCAATGAATGTTTGTCCTTTGTGGCGTTTTTTCCGGTTTAATTCAGGGGCCAGGAAATCGTCGTAGGATCCTGCAATTTCATTGACCAGAGCCGAGGCGGTCACTGCCCATTGCATGAGCCTTCCCGAATGAAGCAGATTTATAACTCCGATCCCGGTCATCACAGAGGTGCCGTTGCTCATTGAAAGACCTTCCCGGATATGGATCTGCAGCGGTTCCAGACCGTTTTCCTTCAGCACTTCAAGGGTGTTCCTGTATTGTCCTTTGTAACGGACCCTGCCTTCACCAATAAGGGCGAGGCCCATGTGGGCCAATTGCACAAGGTCTCCACTTGCACCAACTCCGCCGTGTTGCGGGATCACCGGGTAAATCCCCCGGTTAATGAACTCGGCAAGCAGCCTGGGCAGGGAAGGGTGAACCCCGGAATAACCCTGGACAAAAGTGGCAAGGCGGGCAATCATGGCTGCCTTGACCTGAGTATCTGTAAGCAGATCTCCCGTACCGCATGCATGAGAACGTATCAGATTCAGCTGAAGCTGTTTTAGTTCTTTGTCATCCACCCGGAACTGGGACATAGGGCCAAAGCCTGTATTGATCCCGTAGATCACTTTCCCTTTTGAAAATTCTTTAAGAAAGTTGTATGAACGTTCTATCCGTTTGAAAGCTTCTTCGCCCGGAGCAATCGTTTCTCCTCCAAATAAAAGATCTTCTATATCTTTAATATTCAGCTCTTTATCGTAAATCAACATATTGTTGTTATGCGGCTGGGTTTATAAATTCACAAAGATACTAATTTTAAAATAATCGCGTTGTCCCCTTCAATCTAATATCTGCGGAAGAGGATCCTACCAGCAAATTTACGGGGCCTTCTTCCTTAACAAATGCATTTTTGTCCGTGTCCCAGTATGCCAGATTTTCTGCTTTCAGGCATAAACTCACTTTTTTTGATGATCCCGCCGGTACGAAAACGCGCGCAAACCCGGCCAGTTGCCTGCATGGCCTTTCTACTGCAGATGCGGGATATTCCACGTACAATTGCACAACTTCTTCGCCATCTGATTTGCCCGTATTTTTTAGCACAAACTCAACGTTTACGGAATCCCGGAACGCTTTTTCCACTTTAAGCGAACTGTATTCAAAGTGTGTATAGCTAAGCCCGTATCCAAAGGGATACAAAGGATCTCCCTTGAAATACATGTATGTTCTTCCGTTACGGATGTTGTAATCCATCATTGGCGGCAGATCTGTGATGTCCCGTACCCAGGTCTGGGTGGTTCTTCCGGCCGGGTTAACTTTCCCGAACAAGACATCTGCAAGGCCGTTCCCCAGTTCCTGGGAATTGTTGGTTATGTGAACGATGGACGGTATGTGTTCATCGGACCAGTTTATGGCAAAAGGAAAACTGCTCACCAGTGCCAGTACAGTCCGGGGGTTGGCCTGTAAAACCACTTTGGCCAGGTCTTCCTGCTCCAGTGCAAGTGCCTTCCGGTCAACGGCCTCGCGTCCGTCACTCGGTACCGGAGAATAAAACCAGCGGGCATCGGTGCCGTAAGGATGGTTGCCAATGCAAACAACGGCAACATCGGCTTTTGATGCTGCAATAACCGCTTTATCAATGGTGTTTGAGGGTTCGTACAACACTTCCACATCCGGTCCCACGGCATTGCGTATGCCTTCCAGGATGGTGATCGCATAAGCGGGGGTTCCGCTATACCAGTCATATATCACCTCGTTGGCACGCGGTCCGATAACAGCTATGGAACGAATCTTTCCGGCATCCAGGGGAAGCAGGGGTGCCTTTTCCCCGGCAACCGGTTTGTTTTTCAACAGAATGGCCGATTTTGCAGTTACCAGGCGTGCAAAGTCCTTGACTTTTTGGTCTTCCCAGGGTTTTTGTGTGTCTGTCACTCCAATCCCGGTATAAGGCTGTTTCTCGTAATCATCCGGACTGTCCAGTAACCCGAGTTTAAGGGCCACGTAAAGATTGCCGCGGATGGCCCGGTCTATTTCTTCTTCTGTCAGGATGCCGTTGGTAATTGCCTGGTTGATGGCCAGCAGGTAATCGTCCAGGAACTGTCCAACGGTGGCTTTTACCACGGCGGCAGCTCCTTCCCAGAGTGTAGGAAAGGCTTTGTGCGCGGTAATCAGAAGCCGCAAGGCCCCTCCGTCTGTACAAATAATCCCGTTGTTGCCCCATTCCCGGCGGGTGATACTTTCCAGAATAGGATGAATGGTCATGGGAATCCCGTTCCAGGCGTTGTAGGATGCCATAAAGGCACGGGAGCCGCCTTCCGTTATGCCCTTGTAAAAAGGATAGGAATAATATTCCCGGAAAAGCCTTTCGTCAAAATCGGAAGAGGTGGAATCCCGGCCGTCTTCGTTGCTGTTGGCCATAAAATGTTTCATCAGAGAGGCGCTTTTCCAGTACTCGGGGTGATCTCCCTGCAATCCTTTGACAAAAGCCACGGTCAAACGGGATGCCAAGTAAGCATCTTCACCGTAACTTTCCTCGGTCCTTCCCCAGCGGGGATCCCTTGCAAGGTCTGCATTCGGGGCACGCATGACCATGCCGCCGCGGGGATTGTCAGGCCGCTGCGTGTAATACCTGACTTCATGGGCTTCAATTTCTGCTACTTTCCTTACCAATGAAGTATCCCAGGTGGATCCCAGTCCGTAGGCCTGCGGAAAAGTAGTAGTAGGCTGGTCCTGGCGGCCTCCCCAATGGGCCGGGCCTCCCAGGGCCATCCCGTGCAAACCTTCCGAATGTCCCGTGTTGCGGATTCCCAGGCGGGGTACTCCCAGATTGGTAGACAAGAGATTTATTTTTTCTTCTATGGTAAGCATATCCAACAGGATTTCAATACGTTGGTCGGCAGAAAGGTCCCTGTTGTGAAAAGGATAATCTTGTGCTTGTATTTCAATGGAAAAGGCAAGACAAAAAGTAAAAGAAACAACTAATGAGAGGGGTTTGATATGTTTCATGATGTCTGTTTTGTATACAAAAATAAGATTATATTTGTATATTATGAGTTATATACCCAATGAAAACAGGTACGGTAAAATGATATACCGCCGCTGCGGCCGGAGCGGTTTGCAGCTTCCTTCCATATCGCTTGGTTTGTGGCATAATTTCGGTGATGTGGACGATTATGAAAACGGGCGGAAAGTTATTTTGAAAGCCTTTGACAGCGGGATCACGCATTTTGATTTGGCCAACAATTACGGTCCTCCTTACGGGTCCGCCGAACGCAATTTCGGTAAGGTTATGCGGGAAGATCTGTCGGCTTACAGGGATCAGCTTATTATTTCCACAAAAGCCGGTTACGATATGTGGCCGGGACCTTACGGGAACTGGGGATCGCGTAAATACCTGCTTGCCAGCCTGGACCAAAGCCTGGAACGCATGGGTCTGCCGTATGTGGATATTTTCTATTCACACAGGCCGGATCCGGATACCCCCCTGGAGGAAACCATGGGGGCACTGGCCCATGCTGTTGACAGCGGCAAAGCCCTTTACGCAGGTATATCCAACTATCCGGCCGATCTGGCACGCAGGGCATTCAGCATCCTGAGGGAAATGGGAACGCCCTGCCTGATCCACCAGCCCAAGTATTCTCTCCTGGAACGCTGGGTAGAAGCCGATCTCTTGGAGTTACTGGAAAAAGAAGGAGTGGGGTGCATTGCTTTTTCACCACTGGCCCAGGGCATGCTTACCGGAAAATACCTGAAAGGCATACCCGTTGGCTCCCGGGCCCAAAGGGCTGACGGAGCCCTGCAGGCAGAAAACATAACACCGGAGATCCTGGAAAAGATCAACAAGTGGAACCGGGTTGCCCGGGAACGTGGTCAAACACTGGCTCAGATGGCTATTTCATGGCTTCTGAAAGATCCGCGGGTGACATCGGTACTCATTGGCGCACGGACTGTTGAACAACTGGAAGAAAACCTGAAAGCCACACACAATACAACTTTCTGCACGGAAGAACTAAAAATGCTCGGTTCCTAAAAAGGAACCAGGCAAACCGGCTGTTCCACCGGGATTCGTTTGCCGGTATCTTCCGGAAGGCCGGTTTTTCTGTTACGCCTGTAAATTTCTATATGGTTTTCGTTTTTGCAGGAAACCAGGATCCAACGGTCATCCGGGGTGATCAAAAAATGTCTGGGATGGTTTCCCGTTGGCTGAAATCCTACACGTGTAAGCATTCCGCTTTCATCATCCACGCTGTAAGTAACCAACCCGTCTCCTCTCAGACGTGTGGAAGCATACAGGAAATTCCCGTCTTCTGAAAGAGCAATGTGGGCACTTCCGCGTGCTTCCAGTGTATCGGCCACAATAGATTGAATACTTTCCAGTTTGCCGTTCAGGTGAGAAAAAACGGTAACCATGCCCGAAAGTTCGTTGATAAGGTATGCGTAGTTCCCTTTTTTATTGAATGTCAGGTGTCTGGGACCGCTTCCAGGTTCCATCGTTACAGTGTCGGAAAGAACAGGTGCATCGGGACCTTGGTTATTGAAAACATAAATGCGGTCCGTTCCCAGGTCTGTGGCAAACAAATGACCGCCATCCGGAGAAAAGACCACGCAATGGATATGAGGGGCTTTTTGCCTGGCAGTATCGGGTCCCGAACCTGAAAATTCCCAACGGTACCTGATGGATTCCGTGTCCGGGGAAAAAACGGTCACCGTACCGGACGAATAATCTGCCGTTACCACATACCTTCCGGAAGGTTCCACAGCCACATGACAGGGATCTGCACCGGGATTCGGGATAATCAGCAATGGGGTAAGCTTTCTGTTTTCTCTATCTGCTACATAAGCAGCAAGTCCGGATGCCGGGCCGCTTTCGTTGACTGCATATACCCGGTTATCTGCAGGTGAAAGGGCCAGAAAAGAAGGATTTATGGAAGCGGTGCTGTCCAGCAGTTGAAAATCACCCGTAGAAAGATTAAAGTTGAAAGTATAGATTCCATGACTGTCCCCTGTAGTATAGGTTCCGGCCAGCAATGTCAGATCCTGCCCTCCGGAAGAGCATGCGTTTAGTGATAACATAAGTAAAAAAAGGAAACCCGTTATTTTCATGATCAATTTTTTACAAAAATAAAAAAACCCCGTTGAAAAACGGGGTGGCG
>DAOSXZ010000076.1:0-5687 GCA_035380845.1 Bacteroidales bacterium
GGTAGATTACAGTAAGAATGAAAACTGGATATCTATACCTACTCTGAACAAAACCGTAGATGTTTTCTATGTATATCCTACCGTCAGCAGTAATGAAACCGGGGCCATGGATATAACAGATCCGGCAGAACGGTCACTGGCTATTGGGATCTACAATGCACAGGCAAGTGTATTCAGGTGTGCCGCTAATATTTTTGCGCCTTATTACAGGCAGATGTCCACAAAAGTTGATATGTCGCAAGGAGGACTGGCAACCGATACAGACGAATTCAAGCAGGGAGCCGCGGATGTTATGGCTGCTTTTGATTATTACATAGCGTATTTGAATAACGGCAGGCCGTTTATAATCGCAGGACACAGCCAGGGAACAATGGCTTTAATTGAATTGATCAAAAACCGCTTTGGCAACAACCCTCAACTGCGTGACCGCCTGGTAGCTGCTTATTTGATAGGCTATACGGTGACCGATGCCGACCTGTCTGCCGCCGGTTTGACGGCTGCACAAAATGCGACGGATGTAGGTGTTGTTATAACATTCAATACACAATCCGTCACTTCAGAGGGAGGTCCCATGTTGATGGAAGGCGCTCATTGCATCAATCCGCTTAATTGGAGAACGGATGATACCCCGGCACCGGCATCTGAGAACATGGGTGCCGTATTTTTCAACGATGAAACAGGAAACTTTGTCCGTGAAGGAGCCAATTATTGCGGAGCCCGGATAGATCTTATAAACGGGGCCTTGACTACAACGATACCCGTAGGGGAAAACCTTGTAATTGGTCCTTATGATGAAGGTGTCTACCATCGTTTTGATTATTCATTCTGGTACAGGAATCTGCAACAAAACATCATAGACAGGATTGAAGCTTTTTTCGATGAATAACTGAAGGATAATACGTTCTAAAAGCCTAGCTTTGCATGGTGTTGTATTTTTATTCCTTGGATATGATAGTTCGTGAGATCGAAAAGCATGAGATCCCTCTGCTGGAGGAATTCCTGTACCAGGCGGTTTTTATTCCTGAAGGAAAGGAAAGGCCCGGAAGGGAAATCTTAAAATTGCCTAAAATCGCGGTGTATATTAAGGATTTCGGGAAACAATCAGATTTTTGCCTGGTACTACAACATGAAAACAAGATCATAGGAGCTATTTGGTCCAGACTATTTCCGGAAAATGAAAAAGGATTCGGTTTTGTAGACTCCGATACCCCGGAAATTGCCATGTCTGTTTTGCAATCATACCGAAAGCAGGGCGTGGGGACGCTTTTACTTAAAGCCATGCTGGACAGATTGGCACGTAACGGTTATCGGCAGGTTTCCTTAAGTGTGGACGTTCTGAACTACGCGTGTAAGATGTATCAGAAATCCGGATTCATTACCATAGGAACATCGGGAGAATCCGTGACTATGATCAAAAAACTATCGTAAAATTTTTTAATACGACGCGTTATGACGTAGTGGCTCTCCATTTTTGAGCCATGAAAAAAACTGTCTTATTTTTTGTCGCAACAGTCTGTCTGGTATCCTGCATTCCCGGGGAAACACCTGGTTCAGGTGATTCTCAAGATGAACCCAAACCGCATTTGAAGTTTGCCATTGTTCCGGCAGACACCTTGGATGCCGAACCGTTATCTGATCTTTATCCTACGCCTGTATTGGAATTCGGAATGTCAAAAACCGATCTTGTACATCGCCTGGGAATACCCGAACGATCCACAAAGGATGGAATAATTTATGCCAACTATTCCAAAGCCGCACCCTATGCGATGTACGTATTTGAGAATGAAAAATTGTCAGGAGCCGGGGTGTTGGTCTGTTCATCCTGTACGAAATCGTTGGCTGCATACCTGGTGGAAAGGTACCATCCTGTTTCCAGGGAAGGTGAACATTATTACTTTATCAACACTCCTTCTGAGCAGAACTCCGCTCTACGGGTAGCACTGACCCTGGGCAAAACAAAATACTGGAGCGTGATGTATATGCCTTCATCACCGGACCCTGTAATAAGCAGTAAACTAAGCGCTCTGATGCACCTGCTTTACTAACTTTCGGAAAATCTTGATTATATTAGCATAAAATCGTACCAGAATGTCAAAACACGGAGAAGTAAGACGTTACAGCCTTATTATTGAAAGGATCAAATGCGGACATTATCCCACTTTTCTTGAGATCAAGGATTTTCTTTATTCACAGGGGTTCCAGGTAGGAGATCGTACTATCCAGCGTGATATTGAGCAGATCCGTTGTGAGTTTGGAATAGAAATCCAATACGACAGGATCCGGAGGGGATATTGCATTGACTATGACAACAGCCTGAATGTGGAATCATTCTTTCATTTCCTGGAGATCGTCAATACGGCGGAGCTGCTGACCGAAAGCCTTATGGAAAGCAAGGATGCTTTAAAGCATATATCGTTCGATACAGGTGGCGGTCTTAAGGGAATAGAAAATCTGAAGCCGCTTTTAAAAGCCGTAATTGAAAACAGGAAAATAAGCTTCAATCATTACAATTTCCAAACGGAAAAAGTAACCGCATATAAATTAAAACCTTACCTTCTAAGGGAATACCTAAACAGATGGTATGTCATAGGAATTGTGGCCGGGACCAAAGAACTCAGAATATTCGGTATTGACCGTGTCCTGGATCTGGAGATAATGACAGAAACGTTCAAACCGGACCCAACCCTGGATCCCGCTTGCCTTTTTGACCATACCATTGGTCTGATGTTCTCACAAAATACAGTACAGGATGTGATATTGTCTTTTACCCATACACAAGGAAAATATATCAAAACGCTTCCCTTGCACAAATCACAGAAAGTACTTGTTGACAACAAAGAAGAATGCCGCATATCACTACGTGTCATACCCAATTACGAACTGACCCAGGAAATCCTCATGCACGGAGACACCGTTAAGGTTCTGGAACCGGCCTGGCTGGCAGACAAAATTCAGCAAACTCTGCAACGGGCTCTGAAAAAATACCGGTAGTGATGCAACAAAACGGTCAGGTTATCCGTTTTATTATATATTTGGAAATAATTCACCTACTTATAACCTGACACTATTATGAAGGAAAAATCTAAAACCTTTAAGGCTGCAGCAATTGCTATATTTATTGGTTTTGCCTTGGCATTGAGCATTCCCGCTTTTGCAGATATTAAAACCATAGGTTGGCTTACAACCCTTATTCTGACTTTATCGCTCCTGCTGTTCTCTTTTGCTGGGGCTACACTGGTAGTTTTTCTTATAAAAGGGTTGGCCAAATTGAATTTTTGGCTGTTTACTGCATTTGCAAGCGGTATTCCTGTCGTTATTATGTTTTACAACCAAAAATTGCCGGGAACATTACTGGTCTATTTCACAATTGCTGTCAGTTGTATGCTTGTGGGAGGGGCCCTGGTGCAATTTGGAAAAACCTGGTCAGGGAATAAACGTTTCCGGAAGGCACTCTCTATAGCATGTCTGGTCATAGGAGTGACAGGAATTGCGGGCGGTTTTGCGTGGATGCTTTACCCCGGGAAACCCGTAGACACGCCCCTCTCTGCGGCCAACTCGGCCCAAAACATGCCTCCCGTACTGGACGTCAGCCATCCGGGCGAACCGGGAACGTTCCGGGTGGAATACCTGACATACGGGAGTGGAAAGGACAGGCACAGGCTGATTTTCGGAGATGAGGCGGATCTGATTACACAACCGGTGGACGGATCTTCTTTCCTGGATTCCTGGAAGGGATTTAGCGGGAAAATGCGCACCTGGTACTTCGGTTTTGAAAAGGATTCCCTGCCTTTGAATGCGCAGGTGTGGTATCCCAATGGGGAAGGGCCTTTTCCGCTGGTGCTGATTGTGCACGGAAACCACTCGGCACATGATTATTCAGATCCGGGATACGAATACCTGGGTCAATTGCTGGCCTCCAAAGGATATATTTTGGCATCCGTAGATGAAAATTTTCTGAATGGTGCTTATTTTGACATACCCAAGGGATTACGCGGTGAAAACAACGTTCGCGGATGGTTGCTGCTCAAGCACCTGGAAGTCTGGCGTGAATGGAACCGTTCAGAGGACAATCCTTTCTGCGGGAAAGTGGATATGGACCGGATTGCTTTGATAGGACATTCTCGGGGTGGTGAATCGGTCGCTCATGCCGCGTTGTTTAACCGGTTGCCCTATTATCCCGACGATGCCAACGAAGTTTTTGATTTCAATTTCAACATACGCTCCGTGATTGCCATTGCGCCCTGTGACGGGCAGTACCAGCCGGGCCGTATGCGTACTCCGCTGACTGATGTTAATTACCTGGTACTGCAGGGCTCGCACGATGCCGATGTATCTTCCTACCAGGGGATGCGCCAGTTCAACCGGCTTACTTTTACAGAAGGATTCGACGGATTTGCCGCCGGCCTGTACATTTGGGGTGCCAACCACGGACAGTTTAACAGCAGTTGGGGCCGTACCGATTTTTCTTCTCCAAGCATCAATTTTTACAACCTGAAACAGCTTATGCCGCAGGAAGACCAGCAAATCATATCCAAAACGTATATCGGGGCTTTCCTGGATGCAACGTTGTTGGGAAAAGAAGAACTGCGTCCCATGTTCACGGATTACCGTTATGCACGGCACTGGCTTCCGGAAACCGTATACCTGAGTCAGTACCGTCAGCCGGGCACACTTTCTTTAGGCACATTTGCCGAGGATCTGGACCTGACCACAGCTACTTTAGCGCGAAGCCGTGCCTTTGCAGAGGATCTGAGCATCTGGCGCGAACAGGCCCTTCACTTAAGCTGGGGAGACAGCGACACCCGTGCCCTCTTCCTGGGTTGGAATACAACCAAAAGCGACACCCTGGCCCCTGCATACCACATAACCTGGCCGGAAGGAGCCCTGAACGCAGATCAGCAATCCATCCTTACATTTTCCCTTGCCGAGTTGGACGAAAAAGCCAACCCACCCGGATCGGAAGATGCGAAGGTAGATAAAGGTGAAAGTAGTGGGGAAGATGCCGGAGAAGGTGCAGAAAATGAGAAAGATACTAAAGATGAACTGGTTGGTGAAAACGACGAAAATATTGAAAATGCTGCAAATGACACTTTAACAAATGTTGTATCTGACAGTTTAGCTCTGGCTGAGACCGACAAACCTTTCATTGACTTCACTATCCGCCTGACCGACCGGGACGGTTCTGTTTTGGAATTTCCGCTCAGTGATTTTGCCCCGCTGCAACACCCGCTTAAACGCAAAATGACCAAACTAAAATTTATGCAACGGCAGGCGGAATGGGAAACCGTCCTCCAGACGTATTCATTTCCCCTGGAACGCTATGCAGCGGAACATCCCGACTTTGACGTTGAGCATATAACTGGACTCAGTTTCATTTTTGACCTTATACCTGAAGGGGTAATAGTGGTTAATGAAATAGGGCTTCGTTGAAGATTTGGTGGCAAGCACTCCTAGCCCTTCTCGGCAATTGTCTCCAATGCTTTTTTGTCCAGGATTTCAAGATTTTTGCCGGAAATGGAAATAATATTGTCTTTCTGGAAGTCTGACAGGGTGTTAATGATGCTTTCTTTGGAATAGCCCAGCGTATGGGCCATCTCTTCCCGGGTAAATGGAATGATAAGCTGGTGTTCGTCAAAAACCCGAATAAGGTTCAGCAATAATGTGGCCAGTGATCCGCCGGCATTCCT
>DAOSXZ010000077.1:0-5619 GCA_035380845.1 Bacteroidales bacterium
GGGAAAATTCTGAAAAAATTCATACTTTATTATCCCATTGAATTTTAAGATGTTACCTGAATATCTGCCGTCCAGGGAAGGTACGCCGTTACACTTATAGAGTTGTCATTCCCTTCTGCGGCGGAAAGGGTAAGTGAAGTATGTGATAATGAAAAACTGGCCGGTGTCTGCAGCTGGATTTGTTGTCCGTAAGATACTCCGGCACTGTTTCTTGCATAGGCCCTCACATAGTAAATGGTCCTGGATGCCAGTCCTGTAAGGGTACTTGAAAAAAGTCCTTTTCCTGTCCCGTCATTGGTACAGGTTGTCAGATCTGCCTCCGGATTTGGGGAAGTGCTCCAGCAGACACCTCGGCCAGTCACTGCAGATCCTCCGTCGTCAGTGATGTTTCCCCCGCTAAGCGCACCGTAGGATGTAATTTCCGAGGCCTGCGTGGTGGCGAGCGAAGGTTTTGCCGTCAGGGTGGTTGCCGTTATCTGGTTCCCGTAAGCAGTGCCTGCAAGATTTGTGGCATAGGCCCTAATGTAATACGTAGTATTGGGAAGCAGTCCGTTAATGGAGCTGGTGAAAGATCCTAACCCCGAGCCGTCAATTGTTTTTGTGGGCAGATCCACGGTAGGTCCTGATCCCGTACTCCAGCATACACCACGTGCTATTACGGGCGCACCGCCATCGCCGATAACCGTTCCCCCACAGACAAAAGACATGGTCGCGGTTTCAGATACTGCAGCCGTCTGTACTTCGGGAGCAACGAGATCATCACATCCCGATAAAAAAAACAGGGGCAGTGCCATTAGAACTGCCAGCAGATAATTTGATTTCATGTACTAAAATTACCGTTTTCTTTTAGTATTCCAAAATGCAATGGCAGAACTTGACGGTCACAGGAAAAAGATCAGCATCAATTGTGTACTAAGAGGGATCAGGAGATTATCCCATCCTTTGGTTGACAACATTTCGGTAAGCGTTGCAACTACGGCAACTCCCATGGCAAGCCAGAAGGTCTTGTAGTTGAAGACTCCCAGATACAGGTATAAAGCAATAACGCTTATTAAAAAACTGCAAATCAGAAAAGAGAATGTTCCTAACAACGTTTTTTGCAGGGTATGTCCAAAAATCCGGATCTGCCGGTTTTTTCTTTTGAAATTCATTCCAAGGATACCTGCCATAGGATCGCAAATAGCCAGGATCAAGATAGGGAGAACATACAGAAATTTGTTTTTCAGCAGAAAAGAAATCAGGAACGAAATATAAATTGCGGTTGGCAGCACGTAACTCCCCACTGATTTTCTGTCTATCTTGTGAATAGACCCCAGTTGGGTACCGTGACGGCTGATGAACAGTAACGCAAAAAAGAATGAAGCCAGTACCAAAATATACCAGTGACTTTTGAATATGTAAGGAAAAATTACGGTAGAGAGCGTCGTAGTGAAATGCGCAAATTTCCTTGTGATCTCACTTTTAATGTCCAGACGCCTGTACATAAGTTCTGTAAAAGCCAATACAAGTATTATGGCTATAAGAATGATTACGGTTAAAGCTATCTGATTGGTCATGAGGTATATGTTATTAAATATCCTAAAAAAGCCATCCAGGCACCACTTGCTATCAAACTGTCAAAACGGTCCAGGATCCCTCCGTGTCCCGGAATAAGACGTGAGTAATCTTTTACGTTATAATAACGTTTGAAGAACGATGCCGCCATATCTCCCAGAAATGCCCAGACCACCACTCCCAGCGTCAGCAGGATAATGGTTCCGATCCCAAATCCAATTAAACCCCTGATAAAAACGGCGGTCAACAAAGATACCAGTGCGCCTCCGGCTACTCCCTCCAGTGTTTTATTGGGGCTGATTTTGGAAGCAATTTTGGTTTTTCCCCATAATTGTCCTGCTATCTGGCTAAAACTGTCAAATACGGATAAAATGACGAATGTAAACAGGATCCAGTTTTTATCCATAGCACTAAAGACCAGAAATAACGCTGACAAGAAGGCATATACACAAAGAGCTACCAGAAAAAAAACTTTTCTCTGCCTGCCGGATCCAAAGAACAATTTTGACAATTCGTACAATCCCATTATTACGATAAATCCGGCTAAAACCCTGAAAACAACCGGATTGATTGCTATGCTCAGGAATACGGAATTGATGATGATAAAATAGGCAATGTATTTAATACGGTTCCGCCGAGCCTCTTCTTTTGTTTTTCTTTTACCAATGAAATAGAAAGCTACGCCTCCGGTAAGGAAGTAAATCAAAATGATAATATATATCGTACGGATCATTGCCGTAAAACTACAGAACGATCATTAATATCCCAAAAATAACCATTCCCAGTGCATACCAGAAACGCACCTGCCCTTCTGCTTTGTCCACTTTAATATTTGCCAGCAGGCGTGGCCCCAGCAATGCCCCGATAATGGATCCCGAAGCTAGAAAATAAACTATAGTCAGGTCGATTTTACCAACCAGAAAATGTGCTCCTAAAGCAGAACAGGTGTTAACGAACACAACTAGAAGAGAGGTCCCCAAAACAAGTTTAAGGGGCATCCGGATACTCATAAGTCCTGATAGAATGGGGGCGGTACCGCTTGTCCCGAATGTGGCGGTTATGACTCCGGAAAGAAATCCGAACAGTGAACTTCTGGAATATGTGCCTGCCTTTGTCAAAACCTTGGGTCCGTCTCCGTTTGCGATGGCCTTCCTGTCTTTTCTTTGACCAATATACATGGTTGCAGCTATGATAATGGAATAAACGCCGAAACTTACACGCAGTTGACGTGCCGTCATCAGATTGACGATACGTGCCCCCAGCAGAGCGCCAAAGATCCCAGCTGTTGCAAAGACCAAACCAATGCGCAAATCCAGGTTTTTTTTCCTATGATGCCCGTAAGCTCCCGCCAGACAAATAGGTAATGTGGCTGCCAGGGAGCTGGCGATGGCTATCTGCGGAGGAACTTTGAAAAGGATGGTAAGCAGAGGTATAAAAATGAACCCGCCCCCTCCGCCTGTAAGGGAACCCAGGAATCCTACAATTAACCCGATAAGAGGCAGCCACAGATAGTTATATTCAAAAGCGGAATGAAAAATCATTTCTTTTTCTTTTCTTTCAATACCCAGTATAATCCCCTGACATTTGAGCGCATCTGGGGAATGATAAGCTGGATGATCATATGTTCGATGGCCGCCATGATACCCCATGCGATCATAAAATAATAAAAAGCGGTAATAAAACCAACCGTGAACAGGCAAATGAAGAAAGCCGCCTGAATATACCCGCTTATCTTGGTGGAATACAAATGGAAACTGGGTGTAGTCCTAAACCTGATCAGCGACATAACTACGGACCCGACTAAGAATGCTATAAAGATCAGGAAACTAATCAGATGAGGCGTAAAATCATTCCCTTTGAAAACAAAAAGCCCGGTAAAGGCAAGAATATAGGTAAGATTATCGGCAAAAGAGTCGAGTTTGGCCCCGAGCTCGGTTTCCTGCTTGAAAGCCCGGGCTATTAACCCGTCTAAAAAATCGGTTACCAGGTTGATGATTAAAAAAATAGCGTATAGACATTCTTTTCCCGATATAATGAACCAAAGAATGAACGGAAAAGCCAATAATCGGTAAAAGCTCAACACATTAGGAATAGTAAAGATTTGCTTTCTGTCCATGTCTACAAATTATTGGGATTTCAGCAGGTCTTTTAGTCCGGATCCTTCGTAAACGCCTTCCAAAAAAGAAAGAGCCCTGCGGCAGAATCTCGTTCTGTAAAGCACTACCTGTTGTTCCGCTCTGGAAAACAGCAAAACTCCGGGAAATAAAAACAATGATATGCATGTAGATTTGATCATAATATGATAAATCGGTCAGTACACCCAAAAATAGAAAAAATTATTACCTAAAAGTCTCAAATAAAAGTTGTATGTGTCAGATAAAGTATTTATCCTTAAGGTGTTAAATAAAAAATAACACTCACCCGACACATGCAATACAAAAATAGTAAAAAAATCTCATTTACTGCCAGTTCAGTAAAGAAAGAGTTCAGTTCAGAACAATTAACGTCATATTCAGGGTTAAGCGTAACCTCTGATTTTATCAACCATTGCGGCATTTATCGCCGGTTGGAACATCTTTTCCCAACCACCCGGCACAATGCAAGCCGTTTCAGTACAGCCCAAATACTCTCAAGTGTCCTGTTGGCTTCGTTGTGCGGTGTTCACCGTTTGAAGCGGATTGAAAATTTCACCTTTGACGCCTTGGTTTCCCGCTTGTTGAAGTTACCCAAGAACATTGACGAGGACACCATACGCCGCCATTTGACAGGTTTGGGTGAAAGGGGCGCCCGTTCGCTTCACGAGTTGTTATTGGATTTTACCGGCTTGCAAGTTTCCCGTTGCGGGTTAAAACGCGTGACGCTTGATTGCGACTCAAGCACATTTACCGTTTACGGCAACCAACAAGGAGCTGAAGTGGGTTACAACTCGCATAAAAAGGGCGCGAAAAGCTATCACCCCATCTTATGTTTCGTCACGGAGATGAAACTGCTTGTCAATTCGTGGCTCCGCCCGGGTTCAAGCTACACCTCAAACGGCGTTTGTGAATTTGTCAAAGAAACCTTGGCCGCTCTTCCCCAAAAGGTGGAGAAGGTTTTTTTCAGGGCAGACAGCGGCTTTTTCAATGGTGGATTGTTTGATTTGCTGGAAGAGGACAAACATGAATATTTGGTGAAAGTAAAGCTGAAAAACCTGAAAGATTTGCTTGCCGGGCAGACATGGCAACCGGTTGACCCACGGACGGCGACCTGCCGGTTTATACATCAATGTAGCGGTTGGAGGAATCCCCGCATGTTTTATGCCGTGCGCATCATAAAGCAAATGGTTGAAGTCGATTATTTTGGCGAAAAACAATTTGTACCCGAGTATGAGTACTTTTGCTATTGCTCGAACCTGAAAGGATTGGATGCCTTGCAGCTCCATACCCTTTATGGATCCCGATCAGAGAGTGAGAATTGGATCGAGCAAACCAAAAACTCGCTTTGTGCGGGAAAAACCATCACGCATGATTTTTGGGTAAACGATATTCTTTGGCAACTTTCGTCATTTGCCTACAGTTTATCGGTGCTCATGCGATACCGGGGCGACTTTTGGGTTTGGCGCCAAGAGCACTCTACCTTCCGAGAATGGTTTATCCGAGTGCCGGGAAAAGTGGTGAAATCCGGCAGGCAGGTCACGGTAAAAATGCCTAAGGAGTATTACCGAAAAGCGGGGTGGCGTGATTTTGAGCAGCGAATAACGACAACGATGACCGGATGACGGATTTCCACTTAATCGTCCATCGCCATCTTTCGTGTCGTAAAAGGGTTTATGACAAGGAATTGCCATGCCTTGGAAGAGTGGTAATGTTAATATATATAAAAACGCCACCATAAAAAGTAAATCAACACGTTAAACGTGCAAGAAACAGTGAAGATGAAAAGAAAATAAAACGGTATCTCTCGAAAAAAAAGAGAAATTCCGCTTTGAAAACTATTAACTTGAGTTGGGAATTTCAAATGAGATTTTTAAGTGTTATTTATTTTTTGATGGAAATTTCTTTTTTTCAATCCAGCCTTCTACTATAT
>DAOSXZ010000078.1:0-5451 GCA_035380845.1 Bacteroidales bacterium
TGCGCATTTCATGATCCTGGGAGGCTACGGGGAAACGGACCAGACGCTGGACCAAACTTTTGAACGCTCCCGCGAGCTGGGCTTAACCCTCTTTTTCCCGTTTGTGGGCATGCGCATTTACCCGCGCACCCGGCTGTACCAAATCGCATTGGAAGAAGGGGTCATCAAACCTTCCGACAATCTGCTTAAACCCGTTTATTACCTGTCCAAAAATGTGGATATCAGCTCCATAAAGGATCGCGCCCTGGCTTGCGGGCAGCGGTGGATTTTCCCGGGGTTCGGGTCTCAGGAAGTCATAGACCGATTCCGCGCCAAGAAAAAACGCGGGCCGTTGTGGGAGTATCTTATGTATTGAAATATTTCTTGATTATTTCAAACAAACGCTCTTTGTTAATAGGTTTTGGAAGATAATCATTACACCCTGCCTCTTTTACTTTTTCACTGTCTCTGGAAATTGCAAAGGCGGTTTGTGCAATAATAACCACATCTTTATTGAATTTCCGTATGCAGCGGGTGGCTTCATAACCGTCCATAACGGGCATCCCAATATCCATCAATATCAGATCAACGTCCGGATTAGACTGGCAGTATTGAACGGCTTCCTGTCCGTTGACACACCTTTTTATTTCAAAGTCATACTTTTTTAAAACAGCCTCCAGAAACATAAAGCTTACATTATCGTCTTCACATATAAGCAATTTAAGTTTTTTGGGTAACGGTGCGGACCTGTCTTCTTCATTCTTTGTGATAACAGATGATGCATGATCATGTTCAACGATTGGCAGGGTAAAGAAAAAACAACTGCCTTTGCCGGGCTCGGATACCACCCATATTTTACCGCCCAGGTATTCTACATAAGCTTTTGTGATGGAAAGGCCCAGTCCGGCTCCTTCATAAACCCGTGTATTAAGATTGTCTGCCTGAATGAACCGTTCAAAAACAAGATCAATTTTGTCCGGAGGAATGCCTTTGCCGGTGTCTTTTACGTAAAAGAGCAAGGTTTTCTTGTCTTTTTGTTCACACCCGAATGCAACCTTGCCCTTTTCTGTAAATTTAATGGCATTTTTAATCAGGTTGGTCAGGATGGAATCCAATTTGCTGTTATCGGAAACAATGGTATCCGGGCAACTCTTGCACGGGATGAACTCAAGCTGCAAGCCTTTTCCTTTTGCCTGGGGTAAAAAGAAATCATAATAGTAAGATAAAAAATGCGTCAGCTTAATCTCTTGCATGGATACCATCATATCGCCCGATTCGATTTTTGAAATTTCAATTATATCGTTAATTGTGCTCAAAAGCCTTTGTCCGCTCTTTTTAACAATATCTAAATAACCGGCCTTCACATCTTCACCAAGATCGGGGTCGCTCAATAATTCCAAAAACCCTAATATCCCGTTCATGGGAGTGCGTATTTCATGACTCATGTTAGCCAGGAAGGCAGATTTCAACCGGTCGCTCTGCTGTGCTTTGTCCTTTGCCTGGATCAAGTCTTCAACCATTTTCTTCCTTTCGGTGATGTCCTCATTTATACTTACAAAGTGAGTAATAAGTCCGTCCGCATTCACTATTGGTGAAATAACAGCCTGTCCCCAGTATAGTTCACCGGTTTTCTTTTTATCTATGAATTCTCCTTCCCAGTTATTTCCCGAAAGAATTACATCCCATAACTTCTTGTGGAATTCTTTGGACTGATTCCCCGCTTGTAAAATGCTTGGGATTTGCCCCTTTACTTCTTCTATCCTGTAACCTGTCAATTGGGTAAAGAACGGATTTACGTATTCAATGGCACCTTGCCTGTTGGTTATTATGACAGCGACGGAACTTTGTTCAACAGCCCGTGTGAGTTTATTTGCTTTATCCTCTGCATTTTGACGGTCAATAAACAGACTTAGTTCATGAGCGATCAATTCCAGGACTTCAAGGCTTGATTGGTCATAAACATTGGCGTTGTGGTAGTTTTGAAACACTACAGCTCCCAATATGTTTTTTCCCATTTTTAAAGGGACCCCTATCCAGGCCTCGGCCAGAGGTCCCATTATTTCAATCACCCCTTCTTCATGCAAACGCAAGATATCACTCTTTTGCAAAAGCAAGGGACGGTTTTGTTTGATCAGATAACCTGTCAACGATTTTTCAGCAGGCCATTCATGTATGTCATCTTTTTCGTCTACAAAAAGCGGAGAATGCAGCATCCCGGTTTCTTCATTGTATAATGCAATGAAAAAGTTTTTTGCATCAAATATTTTATCCAGTTCTTTTCTGATGATATCTATCAAATCATTGAAACTCCTTGTGGTAATCGTTGCCACGGCAATGTTGTATTGCGATTGCTTGATTATCTCTGCTTGTTTGCGGTAAGTAATATCCTGCAAGGTTCCGGATAACTGTTCTACTTTCCCATCAGGACCATACCGGGCTTCTCCCCTGGCAACAGTATGGCGCATTTTACCATTTGCAGGTAATACATCCAGTTCAATTTCATAGGATTCACCCGTCCGCATTGCATTCTCGGTGGCTTTGCTGAATCTCTCCCAGCTTTCAGGCGTATAATACTTTTTGTGACTACTGACATCCAATACTTTCGCTGTTTTTTCCATACCAATGATACTGTACATTTCATCTGACAGATTAAGCTCCCCTGTCTTAAGATTCCATGTCCAGTTCCCGATATTTGCCAGCCGCTGTGCTTCTCTCAAACCGGTTGCGCTTTCTTCGAGCGTTTCCTCTACCTTCTTGTGTTCGGTGATGTTTGCATTGAACCCGTACCAGGTAACACTGCCATCCGGTAATTTTTCCGGAGTGGAACGGGACAAGATCCATTGAACGGGTTTGCCCGGGATAAGCACTCTGAATTCACAGGTAAAATAAGTCAGGTGTCGGGCCGAGTGTTCAATATCCGCTATTACCCGTTCTGCATCATCCGGATGCAGGACACGTGATATGGCATCAAAATTATCTGCCACATCCTCCGGTCGGCAGCCGAATATGTTTTTAATGCCTTCGGAAGCTATAGGAACAAAGTAAGATCCATCCGGCCTGCGGGTAAACTGAAAAATAAGATCGGGAACATTGGCGGAAAGTTTCCGGAATTCAAGGTCTTTCTCCCTGATTTTTGCTTCTGCATTTAGCTTTTTTATGATTGTGGAAACCTGTTGAATAAATGCTTCTATCAATGTGGCATTGATGGGTTTGGATTCTTTATTCGTAGAAAAAGTAATATTGCCGAGTACCTGATTATCATGTTGAAAAGAAATGCAATATACCTTATCAATACCAAACAGCTTTTTCACTGCCTTGTTTATTGCGTTTGCCACTTTGTTGCTCAAGTATTCCGTTAAATCAAAATTCATTTCCTCTACTTTCCCGCTGGCTATTCTTTCATAATATCGTGAGGTAATAACCCCCTCCAGATTATTGATGTCAAAGCCCAGAATCTTGGACAGTTCAGCACTCTTTTTACCAACACCTTCCACCGCTTTCATCTTCCAGCGGTTGGCATTGTGATTGTATTCCACCAAAGTAATTATGGAATTTCCTTCAAGCAATTCGTACAGCTTATGAGCCGTGTATTTATATATTTCCTGAACAGAAGTAAATTCAACCAGTTCAATAGCAGAATGAGCAAGGAATGCATTGTGTTTTTCACTCAGACGCAGTGCTTCTTCATTTTTTTTGCGCTCCGTAATATCCATTACATATCCTAAAATGCGCTTTTCCCGGACTTTCGCGGCAGACACCTCCCAATAATGAATCTCCCCTTCTTTGGTAATAAATCTTGAAACTCCGTGAGCGAATCCTTTTTCTTCTACATCCCTGATGTGCTGCAATGCCTCTTCCAGATCTTCTGCATAAAGTATATCTTGTATACTTAATGTAAGGAGTTCATCCTTTGAATACCCGGTAATTCTACAAACAGCAGGATTGACCTCTAAGTATTTGCCTTTTTCGTCTATAAGAAAAACCCCTTCTGGGGAATAATCA
This sequence comes from Bacteroidales bacterium, assembly GCA_035380845.1. Taxonomy (GTDB): domain Bacteria; phylum Bacteroidota; class Bacteroidia; order Bacteroidales; family UBA932; genus DMER64. The sequence continues at coordinate 3,982 of DAOSXZ010000078.1, forward strand.
ATTATGGAACGGGACTTCGCTTCGCTTTCCTTCAGCTTCTTAATAATTTCCCGGCTTTCACGCAACTCCTGCTCCAATTCTCTTATCCGCTCCGGATCGTAATTTGACCTTTTCTCCATATTACTCTTGCTAACCATAGGTTTTTATTAAATGCTTATAAACAAGTGATTTAACTTAATAAGCCAGGTATCTGCAATAAATTAAACTAATATATGAATAAAATTTGATTTGCTGCGAGAGGGGGGGAGGCGTTGGTGGGCTCAGGAGAAGCCGTTGGTGGGCTCAGGAGAAGCCGTTGGGGGGCTCAGGGGAAGCCGTTGGGCAACTTATCCACATATAAGCCCGTTTTTGTGGAGGAACATCAGATTTTCCGCCATCCATCCACATATAGGGCTGTTTTTGTGGAGAAACATCAGATTTTCCGCAACTTATCCACATATAAGCCCGTTTTTGTGGAGGAACATCAGATTTTCCGCCATCCATCCACATATAGGGCTGTTTTTGTGGAGAAACATCAGATTTTCCGCAACTTATCCACATATAAGGCCTGTTTTTGTGGAGGAACATCAGATTTTCCGCAACTTATCCACATATAAGCCCGTTTTTGTGGAGGAACATCAGATTTTCCGCCATCATTTTCCGGCCCCCATCTTCTTGAGGGCTGTTGGGGCCGTTTCAGAGGAGGAAATCCTCTGATTGTAGTCTCTGGTCTCTAGATAACCATGTTAGTCAACAGTCTGTAATTTTAATATTTTAACTATGCGGTTGTATATGATTTCAGATATGGTCCAGGAGTATGCGCCGCTAGTATTAACAAACTGGATAACAATGGCATCCATGTCTTTGTGGTATTTCGCAATACTTTGGTAACCGGGCAATAACCCGGTATGTTCGTATACATAAATTGAGGAGTATATTTCCTGTTCCTGCGCAGTTAATAAGGTGCCGTCAATCAACGCCCTTAAGAAGATCCCGACATCGGCTGCCGTGGCTACCATAGATCCTCCCGGTTGTATGAAATCGTTGAATTTTATGTCATCTTCATAGCCTACAAAATACCCGCTCATTACATCTTCCGGATCCACTTCACTAAACAGGCTGAAGGTATGAGTCAAACCCAAAGGCTCTAAGATTTCATCTTCAATATATTGGTGATGACTGTATCCTAATGTATTGTCCAGAATTTCACCAATTAAAAGATAGTTGGTGTTGGAATAACTGTATTTTTCACCTGGTTCAAAATCGGCCGGCATATCAAAAACCAATTCATAGGTTTGTTTGAGGTCTTTATAAGGATTGGTCCACGGATAATCCGGGTGATCGGTATAGTTAGTGATACCACTTCTGTGTTGTACCAACATGCGCAAAGTTATATTTGCCGAGTTTTCGATCCTCAGAGCCATCTGGGGCAAATAATCCGCCAGGGTTTTATCCAGGGACAAACTGTTGTTAGCAACCAGTTTAGCTACT
>DAOSXZ010000079.1:0-5240 GCA_035380845.1 Bacteroidales bacterium
TAAAACCCACCGGATGGACCAGGTGGCAGTAGAAATGTACCGTCGCGATCCTGCGTTGGCCCGGGAGTTTTTGACTGATTTTTCCGTAAACGCCGCACAAACCTTATTCAAAAATTGGGTTGAACTTGATAAATATTTGATGGTTAAATATATAGACGGAAATACAAAAAGACAGGAAGCAGACGGTTCCTTCTCCAATAACGGCCATGATCCGCGCATTCCTGCCTCGCCTAAAAACGAAGGCTATACGCAGAAATGGAAAGAAGCGGTAGTTAAGGATAACGGAAGTATCCTGGAAACAAAATAAAAAAATGAAAAGATTATTTCTCCTGTTGCTGTGCTTTGTGCCGTTACTGGCACGGGGCGCCGATACGTGCAGGGTATACGTATTGACCATTGACAGCGAGATCCATGCCAAATCGGCCAGAACACTGGACAAGGCATTAGAGGAAGCCGAAAGGATCAAGGCCGGTGTATTCCTGATGCGTTTGAATACGTTCGGGGGGGCGCTGGATGCGGCGGACAGAATGCGGACGGCTTTGCTGGAAGCCCCGTTTACCACGGTCTCTTTTATTGACCACCAGGCCGCCTCGGCAGGTGCCTTGATCTCCCTGGCTTGTGATTCAATTTACATGTCCCCGGGATCCACTGTAGGCTCGGCAACCGTGGTCAATCAGACCGGGGAACCCATGCCGGAAAAATACCAGTCCTACATGCGTTCGCTGATGCGGGCCACAGCCGAAGAAACGGGCAGGGACCCGGTTTTGGCGGAACAAATGGTGAACGGAGAAAAAATCGTCAGCCTTACAACGCAGGAAGCCGTGCAAATTGGTTTCAGCCAGGGACAGGCAGAAAATATTTCGCAAGTAGTGGATATGATGGGATACGCTCATTGTGAAATCCACGAATACAAGGAAACCTGGCTGGATAAAATAATTGGGTTCTTCCTGCTTCCCCTGGTTCAGGGCTTATTGCTGATGGGTATCATTGGCGGAGTTTTCTTTGAATTGAAAACGCCCGGTGTCGGATTCCCGTTGGGACTGGCCGTAGTGTGTGCCATCTTCTATTTTTCTCCGTTATTTCTGGAAGGCATGGTGCAATACTGGGAAGCCATTGTTCTGATTCTGGGTGTGATTTTGTTATTTTTAGAGATATTTATCACACCGGGGTTCGGAGTGCTGGGTATCCTGGGTATAGTTGCCGTGGGGGTGGGACTCACGTTTTCCATGATAGACAACTGGGTCTTTGAATTTGAAGGTCCTTTTCCCTGGAAAAGTTTGTTAACGCCTGTAGCCGTAGTTTCTTTGTCCGGATTGGCGGCTATGTCTACGCTTTTGTTTTCCATCCATATGCTTTTCCCTACCAGGGCGTTCAATCACATTGCCTTGAGACAAGACCTGAAAACCGATGAAGGGTTTGTGGGTGTTCCGGTGCTGGAGGGTATACAAATTGGACAGGAGGGTGTGGCCTTTACAGATTTAAGGCCGGCAGGTAAAGTAACCATTAACGGCAAATGGGTGGAAGCCCGGGCAGCCGTAGGATATATTACAAAAAGTACTAAAGTGAAGGTAGTCCGTATTGAAGGCGGGGTTATTTTTGTTGAGACTCTATAAGTTCCAGCAACCGCTGAACGGCTTCTTCCTGAGGAATCCCCCGCAAAACGGGGGTTTTCCCTTTATACAAGGTTATTTTTCCTTTGCCTTCTCCCACGTAACCATATTGGGCATCAGCCATTTCACCAGGACCGTTGACTATACATCCCATAACGGCAATGGTACAACCCTTCAGGTGGGCTGTGGCTTCTTTTACGGCACGTACCGTTTCTTCCAGGTTGAATTTGGTACGTCCGCAACCGGGACAGGATATGTACTCGGGTTTAGAGAAAACACAACGGGTGGCCTGCAACAGGTCCATGCAAAAATCTTTCAATTCTTCTTGAGTGGCAAATGAAGCGTGGACAAAAGGCATGGGAAGTGTTTTCCAATCTGTGGTCCCGTCCAGAAGACCGGGAGCCCATTTATGGCAGGCACTGACTATCAGTTCATCCCAGGTTGAAACACGTATCTCTTCTTTTACGGAAAGAAAAAGCTTTCCAAAACGAATTTCTTCTTCAGGGGATTCGGTCAGGGAAACACGAAAAGTATCTCCTATACCTTCTTTTAACAATGTGATGATTCCTGCAGCCGATTTTAAACGACCCTGACGACCGCTCCCGGATTCAGTAACACCCAAGTGGACCGGGTAACTCATGAGGGCTTCTTGCATGCGTGCAGCCAGCATACGGTTAGCTTGTACCATGACCCGGGTATTGCTTGATTTCAGGGAAACTACAACATTGTCAAAATCCAGTTCCCGGCACAATTCCAGGTATTCCATGGCGGCCTGGCACATGCCTTCCGGTGAATTGCCGTATGTTTCCAATATGTGAGGCGGTAACGAACCATGATTAACCCCTATGCGCAAACAGGTATTGTTTTCCCGGCATATGTCGAACAATTGGATCAACAATTCCTTAACCTTGGAAATATCCCGTGAGAAATTGCCCGGATTGATACGGACTTTTTCCGCCACACGCGCAGTTTCCATGGCAGTAGCAGCCGAAAAATGCACATCGGCAACCAGGGGAATGTCTATGCCTTTGGCACGAAGGCGTTCTTTTATGACAGCCAGTGCTTTTACCTGTGCAAGCCCCTGGGTGGTAAGACGGATCATTTGAGCTCCTTCACGTGCCACCCGTTCACACTGGGCAACAGAAGCTTGGATATCCAAAGTATCTGTATTGCACATGGTTTGTACAGAAACGGGGTTTCCGCCTCCTATGGTTAATTTTCCGGCATAAACGGTATGTGTTTTCATGATCACAGATGTATAAAGATGCCCAATGTAAACAGCAATTGGTTGGGATACCCGTAAGTGTAATATTCATTGCTGTACAATGCAGGGTTTTCTATCATGGACAGGGAATAAAGGTAATTGGCCTCTATGTGGAATTCAAAAGGATGCAATACCAGGGCCAGGCCGGCTCCGGCCTGGATGCCGTAATCAATATAAATATGGTTGCAATCAAACTCCACCTGTTGCCCATCCGGATAGTCCGGTGTGAAATCCACAGCACTCATCCGGTAACTGCCAAAACAGCCCAGGTTGATCAACAGCCTCATTTTCCAAAAATCAACATGAAATTGGGATGTCAGGGGTACACGCACCACTTCATAGATCCTTTTCAGATCGGGTGTTTCGTAACCTTGTTGCGTATAAGTGAGGCCTGTCTGCAATCCAAAATACGGCATAGTACCCCAGAGATCATGGTAATACGTGTAGAGCAGGGAAGCGTTTATGCAGGAAGGTACGGTGCTTTGCTTCCTGTTGGGATTGAAATGCACTCCGTTGAAAGCGTACCCGCCCCGAATCCCTATCATATGTTGTTTATCCGGAAGAGTCTGCCCAGTCAGGACAGGACCGGAGAGCAGCATGATAATCAGGATCAGACTTTTAACGTTTACGGGCCGGTGGGGTAAGTGTAACATTTTGATTCAGTACTTGTTCAATATCCAATGTTTGTGTCAGTTCCATTTTTTCTGCCAGATCCAGCAGACTGCTGCCTCCGGGAAAACGGAATATACGGACTTTCTCTGCCTGTCTTCTTATAGTGACGTTGCCCGTATCCCACAATCCGTTTCCGTTGGTGTCCCCGGTAATGCGTAAGGCATACTTTCCTGCTTTCAGGTACGGTATCACCACCGTTGAATCTGAAAGAATGTGATGTGTCCGCAGAACCTGAGTACGTCCTTCGTTCATCAAATCAATGATAACCGGGGTGAATACGCTTTGTACATTCAGGGTAAGGGATCCGAAATCATCTGATAAAAGCGTTTCAAAAGCAGTCATCAGGGAATCGTTTTTATATCCGTTTATATCTGTAAAGACATCTGTTGGAATCAGGTACCTGTAAGGTGTTCCTTCCATATAGGTATTGGGAAATATATAATACAGGCATAAGTCCAGTGAATCCCTGCTTACTGAAAAAGCAACGGAAACCGTGTCTTCCTGCGGGGTGATGCGTGTCATTTGAGTAAGTGTGAAATCAGGATCTATGGGCAAATCGTTGAATTTCACAGTAAATCCCTTGCTTTTAAGCACATCGGGTTCAATAGTTACGTTAATTTTCATGGTTTCCCGTTGCGGTTTCACAGATGGTGGAGCTTGTTGCCTTTCTCCGCGCCTTCCCAGGTTGTTCAAATTGTTCGCATTCTGTTGTCCTTCCTCTTCTTTATCCTGAAAGGGGCTAAAACGCAGGGTGTCTGTACGGGGCATAAGTGCGTTCAAAGAATCAACCGTCGCCATGTAGGTCAGATGCAATACTACCGTATCCGGAACGGAAGGAGCGGCAAGCCACCAAATAAGACTGTCCCTGTAATAATTATGTTGACGTATGATCTGCGTAGAGTCCATACCCGGAATGACGGCTTTCAGGATTTGAGGATCGTGTGAACCGAATTTCAGCTCCAGCGCCCTGGGTCGCACTCTTTGGTAACTGCGCAGGTATTGCCGTGAAGGAGCTTCTTTAAAAAGGAAAACGTTCCCTTCTACCGGGCGGCGTAACAATCCGGCCGTATCAGTTGCAAAATAGGGCTGGATCTCCGGCGCATAAGTAAACATAGGTTTTTGGGGTGTGATCCGGTTGTCCAGAAAACCCACCTGTTCCCCGCTTACCGGATCGTACCGGTAATTGTTGTTTTGATCTGTAATAGTAAATAATGAATACAGGGTATCCTTAAGATTTCGCAACACAAAATACCCGTAAGGGTCTGTTCTTGTAACAGCCACAGGCAAAGATTTTGTCAAAGAAGTGTCTGCCGGGTTTATATGTAGCAGAACGGTCGCGTTTTCTACGGGCAAAAGGGTAGAAGCATCCACCACCAAACCGGAATACATCAATGAATCAACCTTTTCCCCTGTAGAAAAACTAAGGGCAAAAACGGGAAAAGGATTGCCTTCGTTGTTGTCCTCTATGGCATTCCCAAAATAAACGCTGTACGTTGTATTTGGGAGGAGTTCATTTTGCAGGTCTACCACAACACCTTTCCCTTTGGTCCGGACGGTCGGATTCTTTTCCGGGGGAGGTGAAAGCATGATATTCTTATTGGGATCCACCAGCTTCACGTATTCGTTGAATTGCAGTTCTACCCGTTTTAATGTGGTGCTAACACGGGTTTGATTGACATCCGGTATGGTGGCGG
>DAOSXZ010000080.1:0-5186 GCA_035380845.1 Bacteroidales bacterium
TTTTGATGAGATTTTTGATTTTAAAGGCAAATGGGATGTACCTTCAAAATGTGGACTGAGGATCCTGGATCGTGATGGAAAATACGTCGTCATAGCTACTGAAATTTACCATCATAACCCCGGATCATCCGTTACTTACGCCGGAGGATTGCTGTTTGAACAAATATGCAGAGCCAAGGAACTTGATCCCGATAATGTAATCTACATTGAATGCAATCCCGACATGAACTCACGGCTGTCATTTTACGCCGAAGAGTATTACCGGGTTGATTTTTCCCGCGAAAACGGAAAATTCGTAAACCCCACGTATAAACAACTATCGGATGAAGAAATTAAAGACCTTGTTTTTAATGGCCAATAAACGTTCCGTAATTTTTATCTTTTTTATTACACTGAGCCTTAGTATACAGGCACAGGAAATGTCCCGGCCCTGGGAAGGGATACGGGAAAAAAGCAGGGTTCGAATGTGGCATTATGCCCCACGGGCAGCTGATTCCAGGGAAACCGGGATCATTATCCTGCCGGGGGGCAGTTACCACCATCTTGGAATAAACAACGAAGGACACCAGGTCGCAGAAGCATTGGCCCAAAATGGGTATTCAGCGTTTGTACTACGCTACAGTACAAGTATGTACGGATATAATTACCCTACCATGATGGAAGATATCCAACGGGCTGTAATGCTGGTAAAAGAGAATGCATCTGAGTACGGGATCAAGGCTGATCAAGTGGGTTTGATTGGTTTTTCTGCAGGGGGACACCTGGCCGGATGGATGGGAACTTATTTCGACACCAATTTCCTGGCACGTTACGGGTTGCACCCTGCTGAAAGCCTGAAACCTGCATTCGTGGCCATGATCTATCCCGTGGTTTCCATGGCGGACGGTATAACACATGTCAGATCACGCAGGAATCTGCTAGCAGCCAATCATCCGGTAAGCTTACGCAAAAAATTGTCGCTCGAGGAAAATGTTAGAGAGGATATGCCTCCGGTATTCCTGATGACCTGCATGGATGATCCGGTTGTCGATCCTCAGAATACAATTCGTTACGGAGCGGTTCTTGAAGAAAAGCAAATCCCCCATCGTCTGTTGATCTACGAAGAAGGTGGCCACGGATTCGGGACGGCCGGTCTTTGGATGCAGGAATTCCTGCTATGGCTTGATGAAGAAATAATACAATAATACGCAACGAAATGGATATCAAATATACATCTACAGGTGAGATCAAACTTTTTCAGGAGAACCTGCTGCGGCGGGAATTATCCTATTTCAACGAACGCTCTCCTTTTTACAAAAAGATGTTTCAGCGTGAAGGTGTAGACATAAGAAAGATCAGGACACTGGAAGACCTGCAATACATTCCGTTTACACAGAAAAGCGATCTTCAGCAATTCAACGAAGAATTCCTTTGTGTTCCCAAAGATCAGTTGATAGATTACGTGACAACATCGGGAACATTGAGCGATCCTGCCACATACGCTTTAACCGACAGAGATCTGGACAGGCTTGCTTACAATGAAAAGGTTTCTTTTGAATGTGCCGGGACAAAACCCGGGGATATTGTCCAGCTGATGACGACCATGGACAAACGCTTTGTGGCAGGCCTGGCTTATTTTTTGGGGATCCGGAGCCTGGGTGCAGGAATTATCCGTGTAGGCAACGGCATACCCGAATTGCAATGGGATACTATCCTGAGAATGAAACCCAACACAATCATCTGTGTACCTTCGTTTATACTTAGATTGATTGAATATGCAGAAGAACACGGAATCGATTACCGTAATTCCAGCGTGAAAAAAGCAGTATGTATTGGCGAAAACCTTCGTAATCAGGACTTTTCGTTGAATATACTGGGAAAACACATTCGCGAAAAATGGGATATACAACTGATTTCCACTTATGCTTCCACCGAACTGGGAGCCACTTTCTGTGAATGTCCTTACGGAAAAGGAGGCCACCACCTTCCGGAACTGGTCATATGCGAACTGGTAGACGAAAACGACCGGGTGGTCCCTATGGGAGAACCCGGTGAACTGGTAATCACCAATCTTAAGCTGGAAGGGATGCCCCTGCTGCGTTTCCGGACCGGAGACCTGGCGCGTTTCCATTACGAACCCTGCGAATGCGGACGAAAAACCATGCGTATCAGTCCGTTGCTGGGACGTAAAAACCAAATGATAAAATTCAAGGGAACCACTTTATATCCCCCGTCATTATTTGATGTGTTGGAAGATATTCCATATATCAGCTGCTACCAGGTTATCCTGAGCAGCAACGCCCTGGGCACTGACGATGTACATGTCAAGATTTCCTTGAAAGCAGGACATCCTGAAATTCCGGTAGATATATGCAAGGGGGTCAAGGATAAATTCAGGGCAAAAGTCCGCGTTGCACCGGAAGTTGAGGTTGTTCCCGATCCTGAACTGAAAGCGGATGTATACAATGAAAAAATGCGTAAAGCAGTAAAACTGATAGATCATCGTGACAACAGCCCCGGATAAGAGATTTGAAGATATAAGGCCTTATAACGATTCCGAAATCCCCGCTGCCATGCAACGTCTGGCAGCCAATCCGTTACTGGATCAGGTCAGTGCCTGGTTGTTCCCTGAGCGTCCTGGGGAGACTTTCCGCAATATGTTGCGTTCTGTTAAAACAAACAGCGAGTTGCTGCATCAGGTCATGTATCCTGTGGTTATGAGTATTATTGAAAAGACTACTGCCGGATATACATGGGAAGGAGAGTCGAATATCTTTGCGGACCGGGGAACACTGTATATTTCCAACCACAGGGATATTGTAATGGATGCAACTTTGCATCAGCTGATCCTTTATAAGAATAATTTTCCGCCGGGAGAAATCTCATTTGGCAGTAACCTGATGGAATTCCCTATCTTACTGGACCTGGGTAAATCCAACAAAATGTACAAAGTATTCCGGAAATCTGAGAACATGCGCCAATTGGTAAAGAATTCGCGCCACCTTTCCGATTACATGCGGGACAGGATCTCCGGCGGTCGATCGTTGTGGATCGCTCAACACGACGGCAGGAGTAAAAACGGCATTGACAAGACAGATCCCGGCCTTCTGAAAATGCTTTCCATGAGCGACAAAAATGATCTGATCAGAGCCCTTTCATCACTGAATATCACACCGGTTGCCGTATCTTATGAAATCGAGCCTTGCGATATTCTGAAGGTCAAGGAATCCTGGCAAAAAATAAAGGATGGCAGGTATGTAAAAGCCCCCGGTGAGGACCTGGTTAGTATAGTAACAGGCATTACTCAATACAAAGGCAGGGTACATACGACCCTTTGTCCCCCGGTCACTGAAAAAGACCTGGTCCCTTATGCCGGTCTGAGCCCGTCGGCATTCTTCAATACCTTAGCCGGATTGATAGATAACCGTATATACAGGGGATACAAATTGTACGGAATCAATTATGCAGCATACGATCTGATAACCGGCCGCAAAGAGTATGGGGATTATTATACCGCAGATGACCAGAAGCTTCTTGCACAACGCGAACTACTTCTTCCTCAGGAAAACAGGGAAATACTTGCATCCATGACAGCTATGCTAAGGGAGTTGTACGCAAATCCTGTAAAAAATAAAATAAAATACGGATCATGAGACCATACATGAAACCTTTTATTTTCCCGATTTTTTCATTGACACTCATCACATTTTTCTCTTTTCAATCTATATACGCTCAGGATGCACAAAAATCCCATACAGAACGTTCCAGCATAGGAAACATCATCCATTTTTTCACACAACCCGTTGATTATTCAAAAGATCCGGTCCATCCCTCCCAGATTACATTACCTCTTGACACACTTCAGGAAAACAAACCCGTAAATCCGGAGGATAAAATCCTGGGGTACATCTGGCAATCTCAAAGAGAAGCCGGAAAAACCCGTTTTGAGAAAGCCGAAGACGGCACCTATCTGGCCCGCATTGAATGGATCCCGGTATCGGCAAATGACGAAAATCCCAAAGATTTCAGGAATCCTGATAAAAGCCTGCGCGACAGACCTTTGCTGGGGATGATATATAGCAGCGGAATTGTATACGAAGAAGGGAAATGGATAGCTCCTTACATGTATCACCCCAATTTTGGGATTACCGCCAGCAAAGGTGTTTTCTTTTTTAATAAAGACGGGGAACTGATAGTAAGGGGTTACAAATGGGGCTTTTCATCCACAGAATGTTACAAACTGGCGGAAGTGATCCGCTGATTATTGCACAATCAGTGCATTGGCTACCTTTCTGTCGCCCTGATGGTCAAACAATCTGTTATCTGAGGGATGATTCACTGTTTGTACAGGCTGTCTCAGGTTTTTTCTCACACACATAGTGGAAGATCCTCCGCCGTCCAGGTTAATGGCATCCCATGATTTGAGCCATCTCATTATATGTTGCAATTCTTCCATGGTCATCCCCGCAGCCTCCTCTGCTCTTCCGTCAACCACTACAAGTACTACCCAGCCGCCTTTTCTGATTCCGATGGCAGTCCTGGGATGACGTGTCAGGTTGAAACTGTTGTCCAACAACATTTCATCTTTTCCCTGTATACGCAAAACAGGACCTGAAGACAAAACATCTTCCCCTGTCAGTGTCTTTTCCCAATCATTCGTTTCTCCCCGGGTCATAAGCGTGTCCGGGACCTTGTGTATGGATACCCGGCCTTTTGCAGAGACAACAAGGCATCCTGACTGGTGGAAAGACCTCAATCCTTTTTCGTTCAAACGGTTGGGAGCCAATTCACTGCCATTTACACGCAGGTAGTTGACCGATTTCCACGGAGCGTCCCAGGCAAAAAAGGATCCGTTGATCCCGGCAAGAGCTTGGGCAAATTCCACAAAATCTTTAGTAAGTACCAGAGTGGTATCTGCCACAATGTCAAAACGGAAATTATTGCGGACCGTCAATACGGAAATGGTTTGATTTGAATTAAAGAGGGAACTGTCCGAAAAAGCGTATTGCCTGAGCATTATGCCGCCAAAATGTATGATTTTTGTCTCCCAGGGTGCTTCAGCAAAAATCAGTGAATCTTTTTGATTGGCAGTCAGACTGTCTGACTGTCCTGGTTCCAGGGAAAATAAAAAAGAGGGCTGCAAAAAGAATAAAAACAAAAGCAAAAAGAATCTCCTGTTCATAATGCAAATCTTTATATTTGTTAAA
>DAOSXZ010000081.1:0-5163 GCA_035380845.1 Bacteroidales bacterium
TTTCCCATATGGCACCAGGAAACCGATTTGTGGTTACTTCACCTGGACACCGGGGAAATCAATAAACTGCAAGTCGTAAATTCAAATTATTCAGACACTTACCACAGCTGGTCTTCTAACAGCAGGTGGTTTGTTTTTGCCAGCAAACGGGATGACGGGATTTACGGGAAACCCTATTTTTGTTATATAGACAGGGAGGGGAACGCACACAAACCTTTTGTATTACCGCAAAAGAATCCTTTGATGTACGACAACACCCTTAAATCCTATAACATTCCCGAGCTGTCCAAAGGGAAACTGCCCTTTGGCGCAACGGATATTGAGCGTATTTATAAAATAATACCTGCCGAGAAAGTATACATGAAATAAAACTCTTATCATGAATAAGATTTACAACTATATTCAGAAGATCCTGCCTTTTCTTTTCGGGTTGGCGGTTTTTCTTTTTTTTGGCATTGTATACCCACACCATTTGCATTACCATGAGCAGTTTCAGCTTTTTTTAACCACTCCTGAATATTTTCTGGATACGATTTCAAAACCGGGTGGATTTGCCGATTACCTGGGAACTTTTTTGACTCAGTTCTTTTTGTTTTCCTGGTTGGGAGCGGCCATAATTGCGTTTTTGTTGATGTCAATCCAATGGCTGATACACAATATCGGGCAAAGGATCCGCCCCTCCGCGGCCTGGTTCCCCCTTTCGTTTATTCCGCCGCTTTTTTACTGGATTCTCTTGTGCAATGAAAACTTCCTGGCAGGCGGGATTATTTCTGTTATCCTGGGTTTGATCTTCTGGTTGAATTACTTTTTTATTCGCAACACTCCTGCACGCATAACGTACGTACAGATCTCCATACCCGTTCTCTATTGGCTGGCAGGGGGCTCTGTATTCTTTTTTGCATTGGGTTGTGCTATCACCCAATGGAGAGAAAGCAAATCCACTCCCGGAAAAATCCTGCTTACCATAGCAGTGCCGATTATACTGACAGGCTGTTTCCTGTTGGCAAAAAACATCCTTCCACAGTATCCTTTTGCCCGCCTGGTAATAGGCACAGATTACTTTCGGTTCCCTGTATTATATCCCTCGGGAATCTGGGTCATGTGGATTATCTGCCTGCTCATACCCCTGTCTTATCTCATACTGCCTGGCAATTTCAAAAAAAAGAAAAACGAAGCCGTAACAGGCCTCCTGCTCTCACTGGGACTGGTAATTCTGGGCGGGTACATGGTAGCCGTCAATACCCAAAAGAGCAAAGAAGACGTTATGGCTTACGATTATTTTGTCAGGATGCAACAATGGGATAAAGCCATAGCGCGTGCTGACCGCGAATCACCGTCCTCCCCTCTGTCGGTTGCCTGCCTGAATCTTTCTTTATGCAAAAGCGGCATGATGTCGGACAATATGTTCCATTATTACCAAAACGGGACTGAAGGGCTGATTCCTACCTTTGCCAGGGATTTCACCATTTCCATGATCACGGGAGAAATCTATTACCACCTGGGATTCATCAATACAGCCCAGCGGTTTGCCTTTGAATCCATGGAATCCCTTCCCAATTACTGGAAAAGTGCCCGTAGCGTAAAAAGACTGGCAGAAACCAACCTGATCAACGGGCAGTACAAAGTAGCTCGCAAATACCTGTCTATTCTTCAAAACACGTTTTTTTACAAGGCATGGGCCAATTATGTCCTTTCATTTTTAGAAGATGAAGAAGCCATAAACAAACATCCGGAATGGGGAACATTACGAAAGTACCGAACAAAAGCCGATTTCCTGGATTCGGAAAAGGAAAAAGACATGATGCTGGGCATCCTGCTGCAACAGGATCTGAGTCATTACATGGCCTATGAATACCTTCTGGCATATTGTTTACTGACAAAGGATCTGGACCGTTTTATGCAATATTTCCCGTTGGGAATGGAACTCCGTTACCAGCACCTTCCCGTCAGTTACCAGGAAGCCCTTATTTATATCTGGTCCCTGAGTAACGAAGATCCTGTAAGAACCGTCCCTTACGCTGTCAGCGACCGGGTAAAAAGCGAGCTGGTGGCTTATCAGAACATATACCTAAACTCATCCAATCCCGAAGAAGTGCTGAAAAAGAACCATTCGGGTTCATATTGGTATTATTTACATTTCAGAAAATGAAAAAGAAACTCCTCTTACCGGCAACATTGATTGCCGCATTGGTCTGGAACGCTTGTACGGGAGGTATATCCAAAGCCGATATCTCCGACTCACCACCTCCTGTTTTCCCTGATTACACTGGGGTTACAGTACCGGTTAACATCACTCCCCTACATTTTCAAATGACCGATAATGCGGCAAGAATGTACGTAAAGATACAGGGATCAAAAGGCGGTCTGATAAAAACAGGGAATCGCAAATCGGCGGCTTTCAAACTTTCTGAATGGAGACAGCTTATGGAAGATAACGCCGGAGACAACTTGTTATTTACAGTATATGCAAAATACAAAGACAAAGGATGGATACAATATTCTCCTTTTACGGTATACGTAAATCCTGTTCCAATCAACCAATACCTGGTATACCGCCTGATAGCTCCCGGCTACGAGGTGTATAGCAAAATGGGGATCTATCAAAGAGACCTTTCCTCTTTCAAAGAGATCCCGTTGCTTGAAAACACCCTTATTCCGGGTAACTGCATAAACTGTCACTCATTTACGGGAAACAACCCGGACAACATGAGCCTGCACATACGCGGTGAATTAGGCGGAACCATAATGAAAAAGGGAGAAACAGTCGATATCTTAAACACTAAGACCAAAGAAACTATTGGAAACTGCGTTTATCCCTTCTGGCACCCGTCAGGAGATTTCATTGTATATTCGGTCAATAAGACCATTCAGACATTCCATGCCATTCAGGATGAGCGTGTTGAAGTCATTGACCTGGCTTCCGATATCGTCGTATACCACCCGGAGAGCAAAAAAATTATTACTACCGATCTGCTGGAAACAGATGATTTTGAAACGTTTCCATCTTTTTCTCCCGACGGGAAGACGTTGTATTTCAGCTCCTCGGCTTTTCAAAAAATCCCCGAAGATTATAAAGAAATCCGCTACAACCTGTGTGCTATTGCATTCGATCCCCAAACCATGAAATTCGGCGATCATGTGGATACCCTGATCAATGCCTCGGCAATGGAAAAAAGCATATCCTACGCCCGCCCCTCCCCCGACGGAAAATACATCATGTTCACATTGTCTGATTACGGCAATTTCTCAATTTGGCATAAAGAAGCTGATCTTTGGCTATACGATCTGCGGGACGGTTCACTCAGGGAAATGAAGGAAGTAAACAGCGACGATGTGGAAAGCTACCACAGCTGGTCTTCCGAAGGGACATGGTTCGTATTCAGCAGCCGGCGTCTTGACGGATTATACACCAGACCCTTCTTTGCCTGCATCAACGAAAAAGGAGAAATTTCCAAACCTTTTTTATTGCCCCAGGAAAAACCGCTTCAATTTTACAACATGACGTTCTTTTCATACAACGTTCCCGAATTTCTCACCCGTCAGTTTGACTGGGATCTTGGAGAATTAGAAAAAATGCTTGTAAAAGGAGAACGAGATTCCATCATATACCAAAAAAATCTAAACGATTGATAATGAAAAAAATACTGTTCTTCGTGATCTGTATGCTGCTATGTATGCATGCTGGAGCCCAACAACACCGGAATTTCAAGGTTTCCATCTATACCCGTGCCTACGAGGTGGAAAAAATGAAAGACAGCCACTGGCTGGATTCCACCTGGAGGATCATATCTGAACAAGTGCACCCGGACAAGATCTACCTGGAAACCCACCGCGACCTGCTAATTGTACCCGATGCCACCCTGCGCAAAGCCATTCGTTTTTTTAAGGAGAAAGGACTGGAAGTTGGCGGAGGAATTACCTATACCATAGATGAATCCAACAGTTTTGAAACATTTTGCTACACCAACCCAGAACATCGCAAAAAGGTACAAGAGATTGCAGAACACACGGCACGGTATTTTGACGATTTCATTTTAGACGATTTCTTTTTTACCAGCTGCAAATGTTCCTTATGTATAGAAGCAAAAGGAGACATGAGCTGGACGGAATACCGTCTGAAACTGATGACAGAAGCCGGGGCGAGCCTGGTTCTGGAACCTGCCCGCAGAATCAATCCGGATGTAAAGGTCATCATTAAATACCCCAACTGGTACGACCATTTCCAGGGCCTTGGATTTGACCTGGAACACGGACCATACCTGTTTGACGGGATATGGACAGGAACCGAAACACGGGATCCCTCATCGGCACAACACTTACAAAATTACCTGAGCTACAATGTTTTCAGGTATCTCGAAAACCTTCGGCCGGGATACAACTTCGGAGGCTGGGTAGACAGCGGCGGTTCCCATATGGGAATGTACAGGTATGCCGAACAACTTTGGCTGACCTTATTTGCCAAAGCTCCCGAGGTTACTCTTTTTGCCTATAACCAACTGTTAAGACAACCTCAACTGGGAAGAACCGCAACCGAAACATTCCGCTATACAGACCGGTTTTTGGGAGAATTGGGTAATCCTCTGGGCATTGTTTCCTACAAACCATTCCACGCAACAGGTGAAGATTTCCTTCAAAATTACCTGGGGATGGCAGGCCTTCCCATGGATATGCGTCCCTGTTTCCCGGAAGACAAACAAGTAGTCTTGCTTACGGAACAGGCAAAACATGATCCGGACATTGCTTCCAAGATCAAAAAACAATTGCTCAAAGGCGGGGATGTGGTAGTTACCACCGGATTGGTTAAAGCCATCCCGGAAAAGATCGCGGCTATTGCCGAGATACGCTGTACAGACCTGAAAGCAGTTGTAAATGATTTCGGATGGAACGGGAAAAGCGGCAAAGATCTTTTAATTCCACAAGTACTATACCTTACCAACGATTCCTGGGAAATCGTGTCGGCAGGCAATCCCCTTACAAAAGGGGTGACAGGTTACCCAATCCTGCTGAGATGTCCCTTTGCGGAAGGAAACATGTACGTACTGACCATCCCCGACAATTTTGCCGATCTCTATGAATTTCCGGACCAGGCACTGAATACAATCCGCTTCTTCATGAGCCGGGACCTGGACGTACGCGTTGAAGGCCCTGCAAAGATCGGGTTAT
>DAOSXZ010000082.1:0-5105 GCA_035380845.1 Bacteroidales bacterium
CTTCCTGCGAAAAAGGCATGGAGCCCGAGTCAAACCAGACGTCTATCAGATCGGATTCGCGACGCATGGGTTTTCCTTTTGCCGAGGCAAGGATCCATTCGTCCACAAAAGGTCGGTGCAGATCAATTTTATCGTAATTCTGAGTGGAAAAATCTCCTGGAACAAAGCCTTTGTCTTTCAGGGGATTGGACTTCATGAATCCTTGTTTGACAGATGCTTCCAGGGCATCGTACAATTCCTGCAACGATCCTATGCACCTCTCTTCGCTACCGTCTTCGGTGCGCCATACGGGTAGTGGCGTTCCCCAGAAACGGCTGCGGGAAAGATTCCAGTCCTGGAGATTTTCCAACCATTTTCCAAAGCGGCCTGTTCCAGTGGAAGCGGGCTTCCAATTAATGGTGTCGTTCAATTCCATCATGCGGTCTTTAACGGCCGTGGTCCGGATGAACCAGGAATCCAGCGGGTAATAGAGTACCGGCTTGTCAGTCCGCCAGCAATGGGGATAATTGTGGACCATTTTTTCTATGCGAATAACCAGCCCGTTCTTTTTCAACCACATGCAAATATCCACATCTAAAGAATCAAAATCTCCGTTCTGTTCTTTTTCTTCTGTCCATTGGGGGTCGTAAACGTTTTTCACGAAACGTCCGGCAAAGGGCCTGTAAGCCTCTGTATTTACATTGGAGGCCACAAAAGCCGGATCAAGTTCTTCCGGCAGGTAAAACTTCCCGGTTTTATCCACCATGGGACACAATGCTCCGTTCCTGTCGGTTAAAAGCAATGCGGGAATCCCGTATTTTTTAGCCACTTTGTTATCGTCATCCCCAAACGTAGGCGCAATGTGTACAATCCCGGTTCCTTCTTCTGTAGTCACAAAATCTCCGGTAATTACCCGGAACGCCCCTTCTCCCGGATTGATCCAGGGCAAGAGCTGGTTGTAACGGATCCCCTCCAGGTCTTTTCCCTTATACGTTCCGGACTCCTGTACATAAGGAACGGTTTTGTCTCCGGGTTTGTATGAATCCATGGATAATTCCGCATTTTTTGCCGGAAAGAGGGTTTCCTTCAGTTCTTCGGCCATAATTACCGATATGGGATCTCCGGTGTACGGATTATAAGTACGCAATTTTATATAGCGTATGCCCGGCCCTACGCAAAGGGCTGTATTGGAGGGCAAAGTCCAGGGGGTAGTGGTCCACGCCAGGAAATATACTTGCTCCCCTTCCCTTGTGAAAAGAAATTTGCTTTTCTCATCCGGGATTACGGCAAATTGTGCGGTACAGGTGGTGTCTTTGACGTCTTTGTAGCAACCGGGCTGGTTCAGTTCATGTGAGCTGAGTCCGGATCCGGCAGCCGGAGAATAGGGTTGTATGGAGTACCCTTTGTAGAGCAATCCTTTTTTATGGATTTCCTTCAGCAGGTACCATACGGTTTCAATATAGGAATTGTGATACGTTACGTAAGGGCGGCTCATATCTACCCAGTAGGCCATTTTCTGTGTCAAAGTTTCCCATTCCCTGGTATAGCGCATCACCTCCTTGCGGCATACCGCATTGTATTCTTCCACAGATATGGTTTTGCCAATGTCTTCCTTGGTGATGCCCAGCATCTTTTCCACACTCAATTCTACCGGCAATCCGTGGGTATCCCAACCGGCCCTCCTCTCTACCCGGAACCCGCGTTGTGTCTTGTACCTGCATACCACATCCTTGATGGTGCGTGAAATGACATGATGGATGCCCGGTTTTCCGTTTGCCGAGGGGGGGCCTTCAAAGAAAATAAAGGCAGGCGCTCCGGGCCGGTCATCAATACTGCGCCGGAATGTATCCCGGCGATTCCACAATTCAACAATTTCTTCCTGTACGGCAGGCAGGTCAAGGTTCTTATATTCAGGGAACTTCATAACAAAACGCGGTAAAAAATAGTTTGCAAAGATACGAATCTTAGCTATCTTTGGAAACATGTTAGCGAAACTTTCACTCAATTACATAGATATCATACTTTTAATAGTATGGATACTGGCCATTATTGAAGGACTGAGCAAAGGGCTCATCAAACAGGTTTTTGGTATTCTGGCACTGATCCTGGCCTGTTATTTCTCCTTTCATTTTTCGGGATTTGCCGCCGACCACATAGTGGAATGGTTTGGATGGAACGGGGACGGTCTCAAGATTGTGGCTTTTGTGGTGACATTCGTTATCGTAGTCATAGTTGTCGCGTTGTTGGGACGTCTCCTGGACCGGCTTCTGAAAATCGTCCTGCTGGGATGGCTCAACCGTCTGACAGGAGCCATATTCGGGTGGATAAAATGGAATATTCTGCTTGTCATTTTATCCTATGTTTTAACCCTGATCAATGACTATGCCCCTTTCCTGCCAACAGAAGCTTTCGAAGCTTCACACTTGTATCCGGTAGTAGAGAAATTTTCATCCATCCTGATGCCTTACCTGCCTTTCCTGGGATCATGATTGTCTCATTTCCCAATTATTGATTTGGTCCTTTTATTTTTTTTGTCCCGGAATTTCTATTCCGGGAACTTAGGTTTGCAACATGAAGGCAAACCAAAAACCGTCCTATCCCGCTCTGGCTGGCACGACAATCGGCCGGGAAATTTTTGACAAGAAAGATAAGAAGGGGTTTTTCATTTTTTTCATAGCGATTATCGTAGCTACTGTGACGGGAATGGTTGCTTTTCTGTTGTTCGTATCCACGGGGTTGTCCGGGATGAGGGGTTCGGGAAGTGTCGTAAACGGGGATGTGCGGGCTCTGTTTACGGTATGCGGACCGGTGCGGAAGAAAGAGACAGCTCCGTTTATTAAGGCACGTGGGGATGAGAAAAATAAAATTCAGGCAACACCATGTAAGTGATTGCGGAGCGGCATGCCTGGCGTCTGCTGCCGCCTGGTTCGGATTACGCTTTCCTCTGGAGCAAATCCGGCAAATGAGCGGTACGCAGACGCATGGCATTTCCGTCCAGGGAATCCGGGAAGGAGCCCAGGCATTGCACCTGGTGGCAGACGCCTACGGGCGCCCGGGCCAGGCTGCTCCGGCAGACGAAACAACGTTCAAAAACATTCCCGTTCCATCTGTTTTTCACATTCTAAAACCAAATGGATATACACATTTTGTGGTTTATTACGGCCTTACCCGCGGGCACTTTGGACAAAGCAGAAAATGCCGTATCATGGATCCGGAAGACGGCCGTATGCACCGGATTTCCATAAAAGAAATGCGTTCCCTGTGGACAGGAGTGGTTGTGACACTCAGACCCGGGCCTGATTTTAAGAAAGGGAACTTTACACCCCGGTTCATACACCGCGTAATGGCCCTGACAAAAGGACAAAAAAAGCTGTTTTTCAACGGATTGGCAGCCTCTTTTCTGTATACTTTTACAGGTATTGCCTCTGCCCTTTTCCTGCAGCAGATAGCCGACAGGGTGTTACCCGGGGGACAGGGAAACGCTTTGCAGGTATTGGGATTGTCCATGGTATATATTGCTGTTTGCGCCATGGCATTGAATGTTTTCAGGGTGCGTTATCTTTTGCAAACCGGGTTCAAAACCGCCCTGCGTCTGGCTACCGGGTTTTACCGGCACCTGATGTACCTGCCGCAACGGTTCTTTGATCAAAGGCCCTCGGGGGAACTGGTTGCCCGTATGAACGACACTTTCAAGGTAAGCAATTTCCTGAGTAACGGCTTGATGAATATTGCCCTGAGCGTTTTTACATTGTGTTTCTCTTTTGGGATCATGTGGCTGTTCAACCGGAAACTCACCCTCATTTGCCTGGCATGCCTGCCCCTTTACGCAGGCATTTATTACCTGTTTGACCGGCGGAATAAAAAAACACAACGCCTTATCATGACTTCACAGGCTGCTCTGGAATCCCAACTGGTAGATTCCCTTCGCGGAACGGCCCAGATAAAATACAGTGCGGCCCAGGAACATATCATCCGTAAAACCGGAGAACAGTTTGGCCTGTACATACAACATGCCTACCGTGGGGGAATGAATCAGCTGCGTGCCGCCACGGGAGGTGAAGCCATCAACCGCGGATCGGGACTGGCCATTTTGTGGCTGGGAGCAACCTTTGTTACCCGGGATATCATGAGTTTTGGGGAATTGCTGTCTTTCTATGCCCTGACAGCATATTTTTCCGCCCCTGTAAGCGAGATAATCGGATTCAGTCAAAAATACCGGGATGCCCGGATTGCAGGTGAACGTCTTTTCGAGATCATGGAACTGGAAACAGAACAGGATCCATCGGGAAAAGGAACGGAGCAGGGAAAAGGAACGGAGCAGGGAAAAGAGCCCTTGCCCGGAAATCCTGCAGGAAACCTGGTCCTTGAACATATACAATTCCATTACCCGGGCCGGATGATCCTGTTTGAAGATTTCAATTACGAATTTCCAGCAGGAAATATCACGGGTGTTGCCGGAGAAAGCGGTTCGGGGAAGAGCACCATGGGACAACTCTTGCTCAGAATGTATGCCCCGGACAAAGGAACCATCCGGCTGGGCAATACACCTGCCTGTGATATCCCGTTGAATACATGGCGAAAACAGATTGGCATTGTACCTCAGAAAGCAGATCTGTTCCGCGGAAACATCCTGGAAAACATCACCCTGGGAGATGAGGCCCCGGATATGGACCTGGTACTTGCGCTTTGCAGGCAACTGGGACTGGATTCCTTTCTGGATGCTTTGCCCCGGGGTATATTGACTCCTGTGGGAGAACAAGGTGTTCAGCTTTCCGGGGGACAACGCCAGCGAATTGCCCTGGCGCGTGCGGCATACCGCAGACCCGCCTGGCTGATACTGGACGAGGCGACATCTTCCCTGGACAGCACATCGGAAATGTTTGTGATGGAAGCGTTGCGGTGCTGGAAACGGGAAGGGACCGGGATCATAATCATTGGTCACAGGATGTCTACTTTATCGGTCGCCGGAACGGTACTATTGCTGGAAAACGGCTGCATTGCGGAAAGGGGCGACCACAGGGAATTAATGGAAAAAAACGGGAAATATGCTGTTTGGTGCAAACAGCAGGGATTATAAAAGCAAACGCGCGCTTGCCGGCGGAATCTCACGCGCCTGAACGGTGAGA
>DAOSXZ010000083.1:0-5090 GCA_035380845.1 Bacteroidales bacterium
ACTCCCAATCCTATATAAAACAAGTTCTTAACCCAGTTATAAGGTATGGGATAGCGTTTGCGGCCCATCAGGGCACATATAACGGTCATGGTCAAGTAGCTGGCCAGGTGTCCCCAGGCGGCTGCCATATACCCGTAACGCGGCAAAAACAATACATTCACCACTAATGTCACGGCCAGACCGGCCGATGTAATGAGCACTGCATAACCGGTTTTCCCGGACAATTTAAACCAGATGCTGATATTGAAGTAAATACCCAGCATTACGTATGCCAGTGCCATAACAGGTACTACAACTATTCCCTCCCGGTAATTTTCACCCAATATGAGTGCAAAAAGATCTATATAAAGCAGGATTCCCAGGTAGACAAGCATGGCAAATCCTGTAAAATAATCCAATACCCGGGCATAGGTCGCTGGGGCATTTTTATCTGCAGACTGTCCAAAGAAAAATGGTTCTGCCGCATACCGGAACATCTGAATAAACAGGTTTATCAGAACGGCCAGTTTGATCCCGGCCTGGTAAATTCCCATCTGGGCTCTCCAGGAAATACCTTCCGGTATCAGGAAACGGAACAACAACCGGTCACTGAAATCGTTCAGGATGCCCGGCAAGCCGGCTATCATTAGGGGCAATGAATAGATCATCAGCCGGGACCATAGTTTCCGGTCAAAGAGAAAGGCATTTTTCCTTATCAGATCCGGGATGAAGAGCAACAGGGCTACAATGCAGGAAAGGAATATGGCAAATAGCACGTAATTGTAATCCGGGACAACAGGGATAAAACGTTCCAGGAAGGATCCCGGATGCGCTTGCATAAAGCCTGACGCCCAAAGGAAAAAGAGCAAGTTGAATCCCAGCTCGCAACAGATTTTGATGGTTTTAAAAACAGCAAATTTCAGAGCTTTGTGTTCATAACGAAGACGGGCGAACAAGATAGCCGTGATGCTGTCCAGCAAGAGAATCCCCGCTACATAAAAAATGCATTGCGGGTTGTTCCCGTACCCCAATGCCTCGGCAATAGGCTGCCTCCACAAAACGACGGCGGCAAAAAACAGGCCGGCCACCAGGGTAACCGTCACAAGCGAAGTGGAAAACACGCGGGAGGCCCCGTTTCTGTCATTCTTCTGCCCGGCCAGCGATGCGTACCGGAAACATCCCGTTTCCAGGCCCATGACCAGTACCACCTGCAATACGGCAATGTAAGCCATAAACTCGGCAACCACCCCGTAAGCCGCCTGATCCGTTAGCACACGGGTATACAAGGGGACCAGCAAAAAATTCAAAACCCTGGCCAGGATGGTACTCATCCCGTACACCGCAGTTTCTCCGGCCAGACGTTTTAAGGCATTATTGCGGAAAAGCATCCTGTTATTTATTTATACGTTGCCTGACAGCTTCAAACAAAACCACTGCAGCAGCTGCAGATACATTCAAAGAACCTATTTCTCCCAATTGCGGAATGGAAACAAGCTGGTCACACAATTTCATGACACTATCGGAAATACCTTTTCCTTCAGCACCCATCACAATGGCTGTAGGACGGCAAAAATCAGCGTCATAAATGGAACGCTCCGCCCCGGCAACCGTTCCTGTAATGGTATAGCCCGTTTCTTTCAGGAAATACAAGGCAGTTTTCAGGTTAGGCACCTTACATGCAGGAATGCGCAACAAAGCCCCGGCAGAAGTTTTTATGGCATCCTGGTTGACTGCGGCTCCTCCTTTGGCCGGTAAAATCAAGGCCCCTACCCCGGCACATTCACAGGTCCGTGCTATTGCCCCGAAATTGCGTACATCACTCACCCCGTCCAGAAGCAGGACCGTGGGATATTTGTTTTTTACCGATGCCGCTTGCACCGCTTCTTCCAGCCCTACATAATCCAATTGTGCCAGAATGGCCACCATGCCCTGATGGTTCCTGTTTCCGCACAGGTGGTTGAGTTTTTCCTGGGGTACGTATTGGACGGGAACGTCACGGCTTCTGGCCAGCTCTGTTATCTCTGCCGCGGCAGGACTGTCCATCCCTTTACGTACCATTATTTTTTCCAGCTTTTTGTTTCCTGTCAGGGCTTCCCGGACAGGATGCACTCCGTATATGCGGTCTTCAGGCATCCTTTTCTGTATTTATAAATTTATCTAATTCATTATGAGACTGTTCCCATGATTTCATGGCATCGTCCAATGCTCGTTTTTCTTTTTCGTACAATTGGTAAAACGCAGTACTGAATCCTTCGGCCGGTGGAGACAACAATTTTTCATCCATAATGGCCAGCCCTTTTTCATGTTGTTCAATCCGGTTTTCCCATCGTGTCACATTCTGTTGCAGCTTTCGCAATGTTTTGTCACGCTCTTTTTTCAACCGGTAAAGTGTTTGGGCGTCTATTTGGGTATTTTCCTGTACGTCCCGGCTATTGGTTTCTGTGGCTGTGTTTTCTTCCAGTTCACGCAGGGTTTCCAGCTTTCTTCTTTCCATGAAATCCCGGATTCCTCCAAGATGTTCTTTCACCTTCCCGTCACGGAATTCGTAAATTTTGTCTACCAATCCATCCAGAAAGGTCCTGTCGTGGGACACTACTATGAGCGTTCCGCTGTAATGCCGCAGGGCTTCTTTCATCACTTCCCGGGAACGAATATCCATGTGATTGGTAGGTTCGTCAAGGGCCAGCACGTTGTATGGTTGGAGCATCAGTTTGGCCATGGCCAGGCGGGATCGTTCCCCGCCGCTCAACACCCCTGTTTTCTTGTCAATGTCTTCTCCTCTAAACAGAAATGAAGCCAGGATATCTCGTAATCTGGTACGCACATCTCCAACGGCAATATCATCCAATGTCTGGAAAACAGTAAGGTTTTCATCCAACAATTCGTCCTGGTTCTGGGCATAGTAACCCAATTTCACGTTGTGACCGGTTTCAAACTTCCCTTCCATAGTTGTTTTCAGACCGGTCAGCAGTTTCATCATGGTCGTTTTCCCCTCCCCGTTCCTGCCTACAAAAGCCACTTTTTCACCGCGTTCCACAATCATCTCTGCTCCCGTAAAGATAGGACCTTTATCGTAACCTACGGCTACATTATGGCACTTGAATACAATTTTGCCGCTCCGGGGAACCTCTGGAAAAGAAATCCGGATTTGTGCCTTGTCTACCGGATCTATTTCTATTCGTTCCATCTTCTCCAATTGTTTGATGCGGCTTTGCACCTGGTTGGATTTGGTGGGTTTATAGCGGAAACGGGCAATAAATTCTTCTGTTTTTTCAATGGTGCGTTGCTGATTTTCCCAGGCTGCCGTTTGTTGTTCCAGCCGTTCCTGACGCAGTTCCAGGTATTGGGAATAAGGAGCTTTGTAATCGTATATCTTTCCCAGGGATATCTCTATGGTTCTTTTGGTGACGTTATCCAGGAATGTGCGGTCATGCGAAATAACCAGCAAAGATCCGGGAAATGATTCCAGGTATTGTTCCAGCCACCGGAGACTTTCAATATCCAGGTGGTTGGTGGGTTCATCAAGCAAAAGTACATCAGGCCTTGAAAGCAGTAATTTTGCCAATTCAATGCGCATATTCCATCCTTCCGAAAAAGTACGGGTGGGCCTGTCCAGTTCATTGGCTTTAAATCCAAGACCTACAAGCGTTTTCTCTGCATTTCCACGGGGATTGTCAGAGGATAGGATATGCAGGCGATCGGTGGCCTCTGTCAAATCTACCATCAGTTTTTTATACGCGGCAGAATCAAAATCTTCTCTTAGGGAAAGTTCTTTGGTAATCCTTTCCGTTTCCCGCTTTAGGTTATCAATGGCCGCGAAAACGGTAAGGGCTTCCTCCAGGACGGATTTGTCCCGGGCATGTGCCATTTGCTGCGGCAGGTAACCGATCTTCAGGTCTTCTGAATGTACCACCGTACCTGAAGTTGGTTCAAATACACCGGCAATGATTTTAAGTAAAGTAGATTTTCCTGCTCCGTTTTTTCCTACCAAAGCCACCCTGTCCTTGCGGTTCAAAGAAAAAGATACATCCGACATCAGGTCAAGGTGTGCAAACGAAACGGTTATATTGGAAAGAGATATCATTCTACAGTTCTTCCTTGTGTGTCAATAGTCTGGATTAATCCGTGATACATTGCCTGTGCACGGCCGTTTGAAAACAGGGTAACGGTATCGTACAGGAAAGGTATAATGTGTTCTCCTTTTCTATTGATAAAACCCCAGGCACCGTTCAGGCGCATGCCGGCCAGCCCGTTAGAAAACAACCGGTGCCCGTCTTCATAGATGAATGGGACTACGGTGTTTCCGTTTTTGTCAATAAAACCATATTGTTTCCGGATGCGCGGGGACATCAGGTTCAATTGGGCAGCCAGTGCAATGCCGTCGTGAAAATCATACAGTTCCACCAGTTTTAGTGAAAACGGAATGGTGAAAGCCCCTGTTTTATCAATAGCTCCGTATTGCCGGTTATCAATAACTACCGCAAGTCCGCTGCTGTAATGACTTACGGAATCGTATTGCGGGGTAACCGTGACGGTTCCGTCAGAAGACAACACCCCGTATCCGTCTTTATTACGTACAACCGTCATACCATCCCTGCAGGGCCCTATCATTTCATAAAACCCGGAAGGAAAAGACAGATCCCTGGTATTGCGCATTGCATAACGGTTGTGATCTCCCGTAACAATCCATTCATCCCCGTGATGGGCATAAATGGTATCGTACACCGGTTCAATAAGTGTTGTGGCTTCCAGGTCCAGCAAACCGTAATGATCATCCAGGAAAACACGGTACGTTTCCGGGGTGCATATATCTACTTTGTTGTATCGGGGAGGAATCAGCGGAGCAGGTTCTGCGGGAAGGTGAAATCCCTGCATGCCGTTCAGAATTACGGTGTATAAACCCGGCTCATAGACACTTACACTGTCGTATACCACGGGGATTATTTCTGATCCGGTATTGTCCAGAACGCCCCACCTGTTGTTTCTGTTGACATATATGGTGTTGTCCCGTATGTCCAGGCTGTCGTACGGGGCTTCTGCCGATTTTTCCCCTTTGGGATGTATCACTGTAAAAGAACTGTCTGCATGGAATGTCAACATGAAAGGCAACG
>DAOSXZ010000084.1:0-5042 GCA_035380845.1 Bacteroidales bacterium
TGGACCATTACGGGGTGAAGATGCTGGTGGCAGGATACAATCACAGATTGGGTTGTGACGGCGTGTATGATCCTTCAAAAATGGATCTGCAGGCAGATCAAATGGGACTTAAAATTATACGGGTTCCCGAGTTTGTTACCGCAGAGAAGGAACATATCAGCTCTACGAAGATCCGGGCCGCCATTTCTACCGGGAATATTGAATCTGCCAACAGGTGGCTGGGCTATCCCTACACTTTGCACGGCGTTGTGGTGGAAGGGAACCGGATTGGAAGAACCCTGGGTTTTCCTACAGCCAACATGCAACTTTACGAGCCTTTGAAACAGGTTCCCGCAAACGGTGTGTATAAGGTAGAAGCCCGGGTGAACGGTCAATGGTATCATGGTATGATGAATATTGGATTCCGACCCACCGTAGCCCATAATTTGGAACATACCATTGAAACTCATATCTTTGGATTTGATGATGAAATTTACGGGCTGGATATTACGGTCCGGGTACTGAAACACCACAGGCAGGAAATTGCTTTTCCTTCCCTGGATGCCTTAAAAGAACAATTGAACAAAGACAAACAAGCATTGTTATGAATTCCGAAACCCTGGTAACCCTGTTATTGACCCTGCTGGCCATAATTTTCGGGATCATCAACGCCCGGCAAAAAAAGCGGCACACAACCGCTATTCCTCCCGTACGCCGTGATCCAAATTTTCCACATGAATCCGAAATGCAACGGGAATATTCCTTTCAGGCTTCCAAACCCACTATTAACGGCAACCAATTACCGGAGGAAGCTCCTCCCGCCACCTTGCAGCAACCAATAACGGACCCTCACATAGAGAAAAAGCCCGCTACGAATCAAAAGAAATACGGATTCAATGCCAAAGATGCCGTCCTTTATTCAGAGATACTGAAACCTAAGTACGACGAATTTGGTTGATTCATAAAGAAGTATTATATTTGTCATTAAGAAGAGTCCTGCATATGCAGGATTCTTCTTCTGCTTTAATTAAAGAGAACATTATGACCAAGACTCATTATCTCACAGCCGAAGGTCTGGAGAAATTAAAAGAAGAATTACACCGTCTCACTTCCGTGGAACGTGAGGCTGCCGCCCGTGCTATCGCTGAAGCCCGGGACAAGGGAGACTTGTCCGAGAATGCCGAATACGATGCAGCCAAAGACGCACAGGGATTGCTGGAACTGAGAATCTCCAAACTTCAAAATCTGATAGCTAACGCCAGGGTGGTGGATGAGTCCCGGCTCAATACACATACCGTGCAGATCATGAATAAGGTTAAGATCCGCAACATGAAAGACAAATCGACTCTGGAAGTTACGTTGGTAGGGGAGAGTGAGGCTAACCTGGAAGAGCGCAAACTGGCCGTTTCATCTCCCATAGGAAAAGGATTGCTGGGAAAAAAGAAAGGGGAAATTGCACAGGTACAGACTCCTTCCGGGATCATTGAATTTGAAATTCTTGAAATATCCATCTGATATGGCCAGTATATTTTCACGAATCATTGCCGGAGAGATTCCTTCCTACAAGGTAGCAGAGGACGACCGGTTTTTTGCTTTCCTGGACATCAATCCCAAACAGCCGGGTCATACATTGGTTATTCCCAAACAGGAAACGGATTACATATTTGACCTGGATCCGGAACAGTTGGGAGACTTGTTCCGTTTTGCCCAGCGGGTTGCCCGTGCCATTGAGCAGGTCATTCCTTGCAAAAGGGTGGGAATGGGTGTACTGGGCCTGGAGGTGCCTCATGCCCATATACATTTGATCCCCATGCAATCAGAAAAAGATATGAATCTGAGCAACCCGGTATGCGCTGTTCCTGAAGAAGAAATGCAGCGTATTTGCCATTCCATTGCAGCAAAATTCGAATAATACCACCATGAAATATATTAAAATGATTTCTGCCGCCGCCGTTTTAGGAGCGGTGCTGCTTACCTCGTGCAACAAAAGTGATACAATCCGTATTAACGGCATTATTGAAGATTTTCCGCCGGAAGCATCTCTGGTTCTCAAACGTCTGGACTTTACTCTGGAAACCGTATTGGATACACTGGCAGTTCAGGAAGACGGCCGTTTCAATTACCGTTTTGACGCGGGAAACAACATGCCCGGGTATTATTACCTTTATTCAGGCAACAAAAGGATCGCAGGACTTATACTTAAAAATGGCGGGGAAGTTCATCTGGAGCTTACCCCTGACGGGAATATACTGAAACTGGAAGGATCCCCGGAATCCATCCTGCTGCAGGAAGTGAACGACAAGCTGGAAACGACTGCCGCAAAATTCGATTCCCTTTACACATTGTACGAAAATGCTCCCGAAAAGGAGCTGGAGTCATTGAGCCTGGAACTGGGACGTCTTTTTGTGAAATACAAACAGGAAACAATCCGGTTTTTGTACGAACACCCGCGTGCCTTTGTAAATACTTCCGTTGTGTTTCAATCTTTGCCGCGCCAGGTGTATGTTTTTTCAGATTCCAGGGACGCCGCCTTATTGCAACGGGTTTACGATTCGCTGGCTGTTGATTACCCGCTTTCTCCTTATGTAAACGCTGTCAGGGACCGTTACCAAAGCATGCAGAAAGCCATGCAAATGGAAGAAGCCTTTTCAAATGCGGAAATCGCCGATTTCCCGAATATCTGTTTACCGGGAATTGACGGGAAAGACGTGTGTTTATCTTCTTTGAAAGGAAAAACCATTGTACTTTCTTTCTGGCATTCCGGCAATATTGACATGAGACTGGACAACCGGGAACTGCAGGAAATATACCAGAGGTATGCCCCTCGTGGCTTGGAGATCTACCAGGTCGGCCTGGATACGGACAAGACCGCCTGGGCTACGGTTGTCAAAGACCAGTCATTGCCCTGGATCAGTGTATGTGATGGTTCCGGAATCTATTCACCGGCTGTTTCAACATACAATGTAGTGGAAATACCTACCTTCTTCATTATTAACAAGGAGGGCACCATTCTTCAAAGAGTGAGCAATGCAGAGGAAGTGATCAGGGAAGTCAAAAAGCTGTTTTAGGACGGCCTGCCCGGAATTCTTTCAAGTAAAAGGGTGTGTAATAGGCTACATCTTCAAATGTTTTGTCTTTGAAAGCTTTGAGGGCTGCTTTTGCCATTCCGTCTGCATGAGAAGAGACGGCCATAAACCGTGCATTAGGGTGAATGATAACATCCCGGCATTTGTACGCTCCGTCACCTGAAAATACTACCGGACCGGCATCCAGGCTTTCCTTGAAACTTTCCCCGGTCACCACTGTGGCAACTACAGGCCCTTCACGTTTTGCCAATTGTCCCGTATCATCAGTATCCGTCACGGAATATGGAGCTGTATAGACTTCCATCCTGCGGGCGTCAATCATGGGAAAGATGCGGTACGGCGGCTCATCGGCAAGTTTTTCTATGGTTAGTTGTGCAATCAGGTCCAGGGAGCTTACCGCAATCAGGGGCAATGAAGAAGCAAAACACAACCCTTTAGCTGTGGATACACCAACCCGCAAACCGGTGTATGAACCCGGCCCGCCACTGACGGCAACCGCCTGGCAATCCAGCAAAGTCATGTGGTTTTCTTTCAAGACCTCGTCTATGAAAACAGCCAGCATGGATGCATGAGCCTTCGGTGCGGAAGACTGTCTGCGGGTGATGATTTCTGTTCCACGCGCCAGTGAAACAGAACAAACCGCAGTGCTTGTTTCAAGTAAGAGCAAGAAGGGTTGCACCAATCTGTTATTCAGTTTCCGGTTCCACTTTATCCCCGTTGTTCAAAGTCCTGGAAATGGCCGAATAAGGACCGCTCACTACCCGGTCTTCAACCGTCAGTCCTTCTGTAATCTCGATATGCATGTGATCCTGCAAACCGGATTTAACCTTGATGGCTTCCACAGTGTTATCGGGTTTAAGTAAAAAGACTTGTTCCACCAGCTCGTTAGGTCCTAACTGAATACGGATGCTGTCCGGGAGCAATTCCGTCCGTGTTGTTATGCATTGAATGGGAATGGCCACCACGTTGCGACGGGTTTCGGTCTGGATGGATACCGATGCCGACATGCCCGGTCTGAACGGCGTGCTGAAACCTTCTTTTACCAGATCGCTGTAGGATTCCGGAAGAATAAAGACTTTCACTTCAAAATTGGTCACTTGTTCCAGGGCAGAGCCAATGTTTTTTGCCGAGTTGGCGATCTGTGTCACCACTCCGGTGAACTGACGGCCCGGATAGGCATCTACTTCTACCATGGCGGTATCCTGCTGCATGATGCGTACTATGTCGTTTTCATTGACATCCACCAAGACTTCCATTGCCTGGAAATTGGCAATGCGAAGCATTTCCGTTCCGGCCATCTGACTTGTTCCCACAACGCGTTCCCCGCGTTCTACATCCAGTTTGGATACAATTCCGTTCATAGGGGAGAGAATGGTGGTTTTTGTCAGGCTTTCTTCCGCCTCGGCAAGTCCCGCCTGGGAGCTCTCCACGTGGAAACGCGCAGCGTTCAGCTGTTCTTCAGCTATGGCATATTCAGAGGAGGATGCCTCGAACTCGGCTTCGGATATGGCTCCTTGTTGATGCAGGGAAAGATTTCTTTGATAGGATAATTTCACCTGTGCGTATTGTGCTTCCTGCTGGGCCAGCTGTGCCTTGGCCTGGTTCAGGGCTGCTTTCATCCTGTCGCGTGCCGATATATACTGATCCTGCTTGATTTGTAGCAGAACCTGACCCTGTTGCACATGGTCTCCTTCCTCCACATTCAGCGTGATTATCTCTCCGGATACATCCGGACTGATCTTCACCTCGGTTACCGGTTGGATCTTACCGTTGGCCGGAATGATCTCGGTAATGTTTTTAATGATGGGGCTATCCACGGTTACTTGGACACCCTTGCCCGAGCGGCTTCTTCCTGCTATGATCAGAATGACTATAAGTACAACGGCACTTATGATGATCCACAATATTGATTTCTTCATGGGATGATGATAATTATTATAACGTTATGGGAATGCCTTTATAAAAGTCCAGTATCTT
>DAOSXZ010000085.1:0-5018 GCA_035380845.1 Bacteroidales bacterium
CAAACAGTATCAATTACGATGATGTTCTTCTGGGAGAAGTCACGGTTCGTTCAGGCTCCGATGTAGCATGCAACATAGTAGTTAAACCGGCTACTGTTTCCGGATCAGATGGAGGATTTCTCACTATGGAAACCTCATTGAACCAACGCGTTGGAGAAGAATCAAGAAAAATGAGCGAATGGGAACACACCAACGGAGACCAGACACTTCAATTGACCGGTAATGTCAATACTTTGCGCGAACAACAATCCGGCCTTTATGAAGGGTCATATACCGTTGTTTTTGCATACAATTGACTGTACCTCTCAAGGTTCTTTCATTAATATATTGTAAATTTCGTTACTTTTGTAAAAAATTTACAATATATTTTTTTTTGTGCCTGTAACCTGTTATTCAAGTGCTTAATGCCCAGCTATCCACACGTTTTCAACCAAACCGGCACCCGGAAAATTCCAGGTCTGTGGCTGCGCGGCTTTTCCATATTACTTATGACAGCAATCATGCTGCATCCTGCAAAAGCACTGGCTCAGGAAGAATACCTGGAAGAAATGGTTATTTATTTTTCCGTACCGCGCATCGGAGGAACTGATATTTCTGCAGTAATCGGAGAACACGATGTCTATTTATCCGTTCCCGAATTGCTCGATTTTCTCAAGATCAAAAACACCTACACTGCCGGTTTTAATTCCATATACGGTTTTTTCATCACAGAAGACGCTCCCTACAACATTGACCGGGTAAACGGTATCATCAACTACCGGGGTAAAGAATTCACTATAAAACCGGGAGACATTATCCGTACCGAAACCAATCTTTATTTAAAATCCAATTATTTTGGGCAGGTATTTGGTCTGGATTGTTCTTTCAGCTTCAGGAGCCTCTCTGTTACCATGAATACCAGCATAGAACTTCCGGTTATCAGGGAAATGAGACAGGAACAGATGCGAAAGAGCCTGGGCCAGATCAGAGGCGAAGTTGAAGCAGATACTACTATTGGCAGAAAATTTCCCCTCATTCATTTTGGGATGGCAGATTGGTCGGCTGTATTGACACAGGAAGTCCAGGGCCCCTCTGAAGCCCGTCTTTCCCTGAACCTGGGTGGTGTTATAGCAGGAGGGGAAGCAAACATCAGGCTGAACTACAATACCAATACGCCATTTAACGAAAAAAACCAGTTTTACCAGTGGCGTTATGCCAATAACAAATACAAAGCACTTAGACAGGTGATCCTGGGAAAGATCAGTACGTTCTCCACATCGACCATTAATTCACCGGTACTGGGAGTTCAGGTGACCAACACCCCCACTACGTACAGGCAGTCTTTCGGGACCTATACTCTCAGTGATGTTACCGAACCGGGATGGACCGTTGAACTTTACGTTAACAACGTACTTGTGGATTACCAGCAGGCGGATGCCTCGGGATTTTATACATTCGAAGTTCCGTTGGTTTATGGAAACACAAACGTAAAACTGCAATTTTACGGGCCCTGGGGAGAAGAGCGGTCTAAAGAACAGACATTGAACATTCCCTACAATTTTCTTCCGGCAGGCAATTTTGAATACCGAGTTTCTGCAGGTGTTGTGGAAGATTCTTTATTCAGCAAATATTCCCGCGTAGATATGGATTACGGGATCACTCGTTTCATGACCGTAGGAGCCGGTGTGGAATACCTTTCTTCCGTCTCTTCCGGGCAATTCATGCCTTTTGTACATACGTCCGTTCAGGTAGCGCCGGGACTACTTTTAAGTGGAGAATACACCCATGGGGTGAACGCAAAAGGAATTCTCAACTGGAGGTTGCCTTCCGACATACAGCTTGAAGTGAATTACACCCGCTATGATAAGGATCAGACGGCTATTAACACCAATTACCTGGAAGAAAGACGTATAACCATGTCTATCCCGGTAAGGATGCGCCGGTTTTCATTATTTTCCAGGATGGCTCTGAACCAAATCATTATGCCCAATTCCAGGTATACATCGGCCGAATTGCTGTTATCGGGCAATTTTTGGGGAATCAATACAAACCTCACTACTTTCGCTACTTTTTCACAGTACTCAAAAACCAATATATACAGTTCTTTGTCCATGTCGCTCAAGCTGCCGGCATCTTTCATACTAACCCCGCAGGCACAATTCAACTATACTCAGGGAAAATTTGTCTCTGCCCGGGTTGCCCTGGAAAAGAGAATGTTCAAGAACGGGTATTTGAACTTATCTTTTGAGCGAAATTTTGCCAACAACATTACCAATCTGGAATTGGGATTGCGCTATGACTTTTCATTTGCCCAAGTTGGATTCACTGCCCGCAGGAGCAATGAAACTTATTCTTTCGTTGAAACAGCCGGAGGCAGTCTTATGGTAGATCCGCGAAGCAGGTATATTGGAGTCAATAACCGCAGCACCGTAGGCAAAGGAGGCATGATCCTCTACCCCTTCCTGGATATGAACTGGAACGGAATAATGGATGAAGGAGAACCCAAAGCATTCGGAATGGAAGTCCAGGTAAGCGGTGGACGTGTGGAATACAAAGAACGGGACACCATAACCAGGATATTTGACCTGCAACCCTATGCCGAATACCTTGTGACCCTGGACGGAAGCAAATTTGACAACATTACATGGAGAATGCGAAACCGGACATTGAGCGTAGTCGTAGATCCCAATCAGTTCAAACGCATCGAGATCCCGGTAGTAGTAGTAGGTGAAGCATCGGGTCAGGTATACCTGCGTGACGGGAACACCCTCCGTGGTCAGGGCCGGATCACCGTCCAATTCTACAACAAGGACAACGTGCTTATTCACAGTACGCTTTCAGAATCTGACGGATACTTCACTTATATGGGGCTGGCCCCCGGAGAATATACGGCCGTCATTGATCCGGAACAAATGAAAAAACTGGATATGACAGCAACTCCCGCCCAAATACCTTTTACCATTCAACCCAGCATGGACGGGGATTACATTTACGACCTGGAATTCACTATCAATACCAATACACCTAAAACGCGGCAGGAAGCGAAACCCGTTGCGCCTGCAGAAGAAAAACCGGCGGAAAAACCGGCGGAAAAAACCGTGCCGCCGCCTGCTGAAAAACCCATAACGCCGCCTGCTGAAAAACCGGCACAGGCCGTCCGGGACACGGTTGCCGCTCCTGTAGCTAAACCCACACCTAAACCCGTAACCGGGGATCGTCAACCGGCTGCCGTGTCACCCGCGACCGGCGGATACCGCCTGCAATTCCTGGCCTTAAGCCATCCATTGGAAAATGACAGCCGTTATTTTGAACGACTCACAAAGAAACTGCCGAACCTGCAAATATCTGTCAGACTGGAAGAAGACGGCCTCTACCATTACGTATCGCGGGTATTCCGTACACGGAGCGAAGCCAGGCACTGGATGCGCATGATCAACGGTATGGGCTGGCAGGATTGTGTGTTGAGAACTGAAACAGAAAAACCCCTCAAAAAATGAAGGGTTTTGGGTTGTGGGAGCAAAGAGATTCGAACTCATGACCCCCTGCTTGTAAGGCAGGTGCTCTAAACCAGCTGAGCTATGCTCCCAAACGGGACTGCAAAGATAAATTTATTTTTCTTCCCTGCAAAAAAAGTTTTCCATCAGATCGGCAACCGTAAAAGTGCTTCCCCCGACCAGGATCAGATCCTCCGCCGAGGCTGCCTTAAAGGCTTTTTCAAAAGCCTCTTTTACAGTCGTAACTTCTTCACCCTGAAATCCCAGTGCTTTCCCCCAATCAGAAAGCTGCCGGTGCGGCAATGCCCTGGGTATGGATGCCTGTGTAAAAAAGTAATAGGCATTCCCGGGCAACAAGGGTGCTATTTGTGCAAGGTCTTTTCCTTGTACCACACCAAAGACAAAAAAAAGTTTTCTATAAGATTCCTTAGCCAGTTGATCTTTCAGGTATTGCATTCCGTGGGCATTGTGTCCCGTATCGGCAATTACGGAAGGGCGCTCTCCCAGACGTTCCCACCTTCCGTGCAAACCGGTCATGGTCTCAAAACGTTCCAATCCCCCGGCGATCACCTCTCGTGTCAGCAGGGAGGCATATACCGGAGAGGCAGCGCGAAGTACGTCCAGAGCGCACAATGAAGTTCTCAGGTTTTTCTGCTGGTACAAAGTGTTTCCCTCAAGACAGTAATCTTGAAATGGCCTTTCAAAAGCCTTGTACAATGGAGCTCCCAGATCGCGCGCTTTTTGTGCCAAAACAGGAAAAGCTTCAGAATCATACTCCCCTACAACCAATGGGACTTCTTTTTTTATTATGCCTGCTTTTTCTCCCGCAATTTTTTCAATGGTATCTCCCAGCAGATCGCAGTGATCCAGACCGATATTGGTGATAATTGAAAGCAAAACAGATCTTTCTGTAAGGATGTTGGTGGAATCCAACCGTCCTCCCAAGCCGGTTTCAATGACGGCAATATCTGTTTTACTATCTGCAAAATACCGGAACGCCATAGCTGTAGTCATATCAAAAAAAGAAGGAAGTTCTTCTTTAAGATTGTCCATCCGTTCGGTTTTGAACCGTTCAATGAAGGATACAACATCTTCACCGGGTATCATTTGCCCGTTGACTTTAATGCGTTCGCGAAAATCCAGCAAGTGGGGAGAAGTGTACAATCCCGTCCGGAGTCCGGCCTGTTGTAATACAGAGGCAAGCATATGCGCCACCGACCCCTTTCCGTTTGTGCCGGCTATGTGTATGCACGGGTATTTTTCCTGTGGTTTGTCCAGCCAGTTCGCAAGGGACTGCATCCTGTGCGGATAAGGTTTATACCCTTCAATCCCGATTTTTTGATATTGGGGAAAATGAGATATCAGAAAAGATACGGCTTGCCGGTAGTCCATAACGGTGCGAATTTAGACAAAAATTTTTGCTATCTTTATAGATTAAAATCTTAGAACATGTCAAACAATCCCAAAATTTTCGTATTGGACACCAATGTGCTCCTGCACGACCACAAAGCACTTAGCAATTTCCAGGAAAACGATATCGTTATT
>DAOSXZ010000086.1:0-4922 GCA_035380845.1 Bacteroidales bacterium
AAGCTGGAAGAAGACCTGTGCAAGATCTACGCAGACATCCTGCAATTGGAACAAGTAGGAATTCTGGACGATTTCTTCCACATTGGAGGTACTTCCATGTCTGCCATCAAGGCCATCATCCGCATCATCAACCTGGGCCACGACATCAAATACGGAGATCTGTTCCAACACAAAACGCCCAAGGCCATTGCGGCATTCCTGACCGAATCCGCAGGGGCAAAAGAAAAAGAAAAGGAAAGTCAGGCGAAGAAAGGGATCGGGGATTACGATTACTCGGCCATTGACAAGCTGCTGGGCAAGGCAAAACCGCTACTCTGGGACGGTTACACCCCGCGCAATGTGGGGGATGCACTCCTGACCGGGGCCACCGGTTATCTGGGTATACACTTGTTGAAACAACTTATAGAAGAGGAAGATAACGTTATTTATTGCATGGTCCGCGCCAAAGGGGTTGTGACCCCGGAAAGGCGGTTGAAATCGCAATTGATGTATTATTTTTCAGATACGTACGAAGATCTGTTTGGCAAACGTATCATTCCCGTGGACGGAGACATCACCAACCCCGGAACGCTGGAATCCCTGAAGGGAATGGGAATCGGGACCGTATACAACTGTGCTGCGGTGGTGAAGCATTATGCCGCCGGGGATGAATTGGAAAAGATCAATGTGGAAGGCGTTTCCAACCTGGTGGATTTCTGCCGCAGCGACAATGCACGGCTGATCCACGTTTCCACGGTCAGTGTGAGCGGCATGCGTCCAAAAGACTCGGCAAACACGGATGTTCTGGACGAAAGTGTGTTGTATATGGGGCAGGATATAGACAACCAGTATGTTCGGAGCAAATTCCTTTCGGAAAGGGTCGTTTTGCAAGCCATTGCCGAGGGGATGGACGGGAAGGTCATGCGGGTGGGAAACCTCATGGGACGCCACTCCGACGGGGAATTCCAGATCAATTTCCATAGCAATGCGTTTATCAATACCCTGCGCAGCTACCATGTGCTGGGGATGTTCCCGCTGAGCGGGCTGATAGCCCCTGCCGAGGTGTCTCCCATAGACTGCGTGGCCCGTGCCGTGCATGTGCTTTCCAAAACGCCTTCAGAGGTGGTCGTATTGCATGCCTACAACAATTACCGGCTGAACATGGCCAACCTGGTATATGCCATGAAAGACTATGGCTTTGATATAGAGCTGGTTTCGGATGAACGTTTTAACGAACACTTCAAGGAAATGATGCAGGATTCCGCCAAGAGCGAATACCTGGGCGGGCTGCTGCATTACGGTACGGATACAGAAAAAGTACCCGTCCCGGATGACAACAGCTATACCACGTTATTGCTTTACCGCAACGATGTACGCTGGCCGCTTGCCGATGAAGGGTACTCTTTGAAATTGATTGAAATGCTGGACGGAATGGGATTCTTTGACCAATGATCAAAGAATCCCCTGTTGTTCCAAAATAAGCTGTTGTTCCAGGATAAGCTGTTGTTCCGAAATACGTTGCAAAGATTTCCGGAGGGATTCTTATTTACTTGAAAAGCAGTTTTCCGAAAATGGTCAGGTAGGTCCTCCAGTTGGGCCAGGTGTGACCGCCACCGCTCACGTAGTAGGTGTGTTCCAGTCCGTTGCGTTCCAGTGCCTGGTGCAAGGCATTGGCAGATTCAAACAGGAAATCCTGGTCTCCGCAACCAACCCAGTAGAGTTTGTAACCGGCTTTTTTGATGGCCTGCAATTCGGTGTCAATTTCCTGGCCGTCACGGATTCCCATACTTAAAGGACAAATGTAGCCGAACATTCCCGGGTAGAGGTTGCTTACAGACATGGTGTGTCCGCCGCCCATGGATAAACCGGCTACGGCGCGGCTTTCCGGTTTGTTTATGGTGCGGAAATGCTTTTCTACGTACGGAATGATGTCTTTTACCAATGAATTCACGTAAAGGTTGGCTGTGGAGGGATCACCCCATTGGAATTCTTTTTCCGGTAACATCAGCGTTTTGGCGGCCTGTTGCCAGGGATTTCCGTTGGGCATGACTACGATCATGGGCTCGGCTTCTCCTTTTTCAATCATATTGTCCAGGATCTGGCGGGCACGGCCCATGCTGCTCCAGGCTTCTTCATCACCGCCGGCACCGTGCAAGAGGTACAATACCGGGTATTTCTTCCGGGGATTGGTTTCGTAACCGTAAGGTGTGTAAACGGTCATCCTGCGTTGGATCCCTATGGTGGGGGAATCGTACCAGACGGATTTCAGATTGCCCCTTTGAGTTGCCTCTTTGTAGTATTCAGATATGCCGCCTTCAACCAGCAACATGCTTAAATAACGGGTTCCGTCGCGTTGCATCAACACATTGGTAGGGTCGTTCATGCTTACACCGTCCACAATGAAACTGTAGGTGTAAATTTCGGGATCCGGCAACGGAATGGTAGCTGACCATACACCGGAAGTGTCTCTTGACATGGCCAGCGTAGAGCGGTAGTCTGCGTTCCAGGATCCGTACAGACGAACCTCATAGGCTTTTGGTGCCAACAGGCGGAAAGTCACCTGGTTTTCTGTTATCTGCGGGGATACAATAGGTTCCCGGCCAAATGAGAAATTGCGCAATTCCTGCGCAGTGGATGTGCTGACCAGGGCGGTCAACAGAAAGAACAATACGGTTAATTTTTTCATATATTTAATTTGTAAAGGTTTTGCTAATTCAAAGAGATTCATAGCCCCTGACCATTGTTTTGGGGTTATCTTCTATGAATCGGACCATATCTTCCAGAGTTTTAACAGGGGCATGCCAATCGGGATCGGGGAATTGACGGATAGCTTCTTCTATGTTACGTTCATTAACGAAGTCTTTGATGGGGGTGCAGCCTTCCAACTGATTGAGAGGTTGGAGGAATATGTAGCCGTCAAAGAGCTGTCCCAGGGTGAAATCCTGGTAACAGGTGCTGTATATGCTATTATCCGGCTGCCGTCCCATGGGTGAATCCATCAGGTCAAATCCAACCGCTTTGTTGTTGTTGAGTGCCATGATTTCTTCCAATAAGCCTTCAAGAGGTGATATCTGGATATATACATCACCGTCTTTCTTATTGAATGCCTGGTGCAACATGATATTGAACACACGGCCGGGGTATTTCCGGTACAAGCGGCCTCCCAGCCAGTCATGGTCGTAGTCGCAGAAATTATCCCCGTTGTATTTGAAGTAGGGTGAACCGTATTTTGTAAAGGCATGGGTAGTGCCTACAAGGG
This sequence comes from Bacteroidales bacterium, assembly GCA_035380845.1. GTDB lineage: Bacteria > Bacteroidota > Bacteroidia > Bacteroidales > UBA932 > DMER64. The sequence continues at coordinate 3,239 of DAOSXZ010000086.1, forward strand.
CAAGGACTTTTTCGCCCTTTTGGATCACTTCTTTTTCTATGGTCTCTGCTCTGAATTTATCGACGGTTCCTTTGGTGAAAACACTTAGCATATTTTCCGGATTACGCGGTCCGGGCGTATAGTTGTCCCATCTGAAAATGTAGCTCAAATTGAGTATCCTGAATTTTGGAGCGTCTTTCGGAAGCGAACGGTTCAGTTTCCAGGCGGCTTTATAAACATTTATATACTCGTGGTATCCCCAGGTGCAATTGTAGGTGAACATGATCTCCTGTGCAAGAACCTGATCGTATTCCGGGGCATTGACCAGGCTGTCCAGTTTGTCTTGTACCTCATTGGCTCCGAATTCCATTCCCAGGTTACGGATACCGTTCTTATAGAGTTTTGGAATCAGATCCTGTACAAACAGCAGGTTTTGTTTGATCAGGTGATGTTCTCCAAGCAATATCACATCGTGTGTCCTGAATTTTTCTATAACGTAGTCGTCGGGGGATAAAGCTTCATTCCGGATGAAAGTTGCCAGTGAATCATTCATGCTTTGTGCTGTAAGCAGGTGACCACTCAGAACAACACACATGATGAATTGGGTGAGCATTATTTTTTTCATAGGATATTGTATAATGGTTTCACATATGCAAATTTGACTGTAATAAAACAGAAAGGTTTATGTATATGTTCACATAGTTTTCCTATTTGTACGAAAAAATGATAACTTTAAGCCTATAAACCTAATCCGGATTTAATGATGAAAGTACATAATCCCTGGCACAGCGTTGAACCCAATCTGGAAGGGTTCCAGGTAAATGCGATCATAGAGATCAGCAACGGAGGCCGTGCAAAGTACGAACTGGACAAGGAAACCGGGTTGTTACGCCTGGATCGCGTTTTGTACTCGGCCGTATATTATCCCGCCAATTACGGATTCATCCCCCGGACCTATGCCAAAGATGACGACCCGTTGGATGTTCTGGTACTTTCTCAAATAGCCATCCAACCGCTATGCATTGTACGGGTCAAGATCATAGGGGTGATGCAGATGGTGGACCAGGGCAAGGCAGATGACAAGCTCATTGCCGTTGCCAGTCACGACAAGAGCGTGAGCCACATAGACAAGATCAAAGACATGCCGCCCATCTTCGATTCCGAGCTCAAACAATTCTTTGAGGAATATAAACGTCTGGAAGAAAAAGACGTACTGGTGGAAGACTTTTCAGACAGGACCAAAGCCATGGAAATCCTGGACGATGCCCTGCTGCGGTACAAGGAACTTTATCATTAAAGAGCGGTTGCAGCAGCACAAATAAAAGGGAGCTTTAAGGTACGCCGAGGCTCCCTTTTATTTGTGCTGTCACAACAGTTGGCTTTCTGCAACGGCATTCATCCACATATAAGGCTGTTTCTGTGGACAAACCTTTGTTTTTCCGCAACTCATCCACATATAAGGCCGTTTCTGTGGACAAACCTTTGTTTTTTCGCAACTCCTCCACATATAAGGCTGTTTCTGTGGACAAACCTTTGTTTTTCCGCAACTCCTCCACATATAAGGCTGTTTCTGTGGACAAACCTTCGTTTTTTCGCAACTCATCCACATATAAGGCTGTTTCTGTGGACAAACCTTCGTTTTTTCGCAACTCATCCACATATAAGGCTGTTTCTGTGGACAAACCTTCGTTTTTTCGCAACTCAT
>DAOSXZ010000087.1:0-4817 GCA_035380845.1 Bacteroidales bacterium
TGCCTCGTGCTTCCTGGCAATGCCCAGTTAAGCCATGAGCCTGATAAAATCCATCTCGGGAATAAGGGGTACTATCGGCGGTTTGCCGGGAGTATCCCTTTCTCCTTTGGATATAGTGCTCTTCACAGCCGCTTATGCCCAACTGATCCGTGAATCTTATCCCAATGAATCTTATACCATTGTTGTAGGACGTGATGCGCGCATTTCCGGTGACATGGTCCGGCAATTGGTCTGCGGCACATTACGTGCCTGCGGAATGAATGTTACGGACATCGGTTTGGCCAGTACTCCCACTACAGAGATGGCCGTTGTTTTTTCCGGTGCATCCGGGGGAATAATCCTTACAGCCAGTCACAACCCGCGCCAGTGGAATGCCCTTAAACTGCTTGGCCCCGAAGGTGAATTTCTGAATGCTGAACAGGGAAAACGTCTGCTCCGGATTGTTGCCGAAAGCCGGTTTAATTTTGCCTCTGTAGATTTACTTGGTTCCTACGAACAGGAGAATTTCACTTCAAAACACATTGAAGCCGTATTGAGCCATCCCCTGGTAGATGTAGAAGCCATTTACAGGGCCGGATTAAGCGTAGTAGTAGACGGGATCAATTCAGTTGGCGGACTTGTAATGCCCCGACTTCTGGAAGCCCTGGGTGTTACTTGCCACAAAATTCATTGTGAACCAAACGGAAATTTTGCTCACAATCCGGAACCGTTACCTGCACATCTTACGGATCTTTCCACTGAAGTAGTTACGCAAAAAGCCTCCCTGGGAATATCTGTTGACCCCGATGTAGACCGCCTTGCGCTTGTTTGTGAAGACGGCACCATGTTTGGGGAGGAATATACATTGGTAGCCTGTGCGGATTACGTTTTACAGAAAATTTCAGAAGAGAATCCCGGGGAAGAGCTCCATACCGTATCCAACTTATCTTCAACCAGGGCTTTGAAAGACGTGACCCAATGGTATAAGGGATCTTATACGGCAGCGGCTGTGGGAGAAGTCAACGTGGTAGAAGAAATGAAAAGAACCCATAGTGTCATTGGCGGAGAAGGAAACGGCGGCGTTATTCTGCCTTCGCTTCATTACGGCCGGGATGCCCTGATAGGGACAGCGCTTTTCCTTTCGCATCTGGCTACAAAAAAGGTAAATGCTTCTGTTTTAAGAGACTCCTATCCCCGTTACTATATGAGCAAAAACCGGGTGGAAATTAACGGCGATATCCCGTTGGAATCTGTTTTTAATAAGATCCGGGATGCTTATCCCACAGCAGTGGTAAACAATACGGACGGATTGCGTCTGGACTTTGAAGAAGAAAAGAAATGGGTTTGCCTGCGCAAATCCAACACAGAGCCGATTGTGCGCATTTACTGTGAAGCCCCGGAAAAAACACAGGCAGAAGCATTGGCTCACGAAATCATGGCTTTCCTGTAATTATTTATTTGGCCGAGCCGAAAAAATGTGTACCTTTGCAGCCCCTTTGTAAGAAAAATAAACTATACATACAATGAAACAAGGAATACACCCCGACGCCTACAGACTGGTTGCTTTTAAGGATATGTCCAACGACCATGTATTCATTACCCGTTCCTGTGTCAATACAAAAGAGACGCTTACCGTGGACGGAATTGAATACCCTTTGTACAAACTTGAAATTTCGAACACATCTCATCCTTTTTATACAGGCAAGATGAAACTGGTAGATACAGCCGGACGCGTGGATAAATTCAGAAGCCGTTATGGTGACCGGAAAAAATAATTCAAAACCCGTCAACACAGAAAGCTGTCCCCTACCGGACGGCTTTTTTTCTGATTATTCTTCACCTTTTACAGAAACCGAAGACGGTTCTTTTACAATCATGGGGCCGTATGGTGAAACGTACCATTCCACCGGCGGGGCTGTGGAGGAATCACAACATGTATATATTCAATCCGGGCTGCGGTTTTACCTGGAACAAATGAAAGAAGCGGGATTGGTCCCTTCTGTTGTCAACATATTTGATCTGGGTTTGGGAACCGGTCTGAATGCGCTGTTGACATTCCGGGAAACACTTCGTAAAGATTTTCCTCCTTCTGTTCAAATCTGTTACCGGACGGTGGAACTAAACCCTTTGGAAGCGGTCATATGGGAAAAATTTGATTATGCGCAATCTGAAAAAGAAAAGGATTTTTTCAGGAAACTGCACCAGGGATCCTGGAACCAACCCATCACTCCCGCTCCCGGTTTTACAATGATCAAAGTGAAGGAAAATTTTTTGGATTTCTTTATTAATGATCCAGTGGACGTTGTCTACTACGATGCCTTCTCTCCTGCTGTCCAACCGGAACTCTGGACGGTCCCGGCCGTAAGAAGGCTTGTACCTGTTTTGACTGCGAATGCCGTACTAACCACTTATTGTTGCAAAGGCTCGTTCAAGCAGGTGTTGCGTGATTTGGGTTTTTCAATCCAAAAGTTGCCCGGAACCGGGAAAAAACGTCATATACTGAGAGCCGTTTACGGATTGCACAGTTCCCTGATAACAGGGGCAAGCAATGCTTCCATCATATAATAAACATCCGGGAACGGATGTACTCCATCTGAGCTCAACTCTTTCTTCATAGCTCCATTGCCGTCTGACATGGGTGTCCAAAAATCAACATAACGGCAATCATTCTCCAGGGCATATTCTTCAATCATCCGGTTCAGTCGTTCTATGGCTATTGCAGGACGCACCATTTCATTAAATTCGTCCGGTCTCCATATGTATTCACCGGTAGGCAAAACAGAACATAAAATCACCTTTATACCGTGGAAACGGGCCAAATCTGCCATGGAAGCAATGTTATCCATGATTTGCCTGTGAGTGACGTAACCCTGGTTCTGGGCTATATCATTGGTTCCGGCAAAGATCACAACAGTTCTGGGTTTTAACAGGATCACATCTTTCCTGAAGCGTACAAGCATCTGGGCAGTCACTTCTCCCCCGACACCCTTCCCTATAAAATTATTATCCGTAAAAAAAGCGGGATGAAAATTTTTCCAGTTCTGGGTTATTGAATTACCCATAAAAACAGCATCAGGTCTGTTTTCCGCTGGCTTGTCCTGAGCAATGGCATTCAAAGATACCAGGAACGTTATCAAAACACTAACTACATATTTCATGTTCCATTATTTTATAGATAAAAAAGGACTGATTGCTCTTTCATAGACTCCTTGTGTGTAAGCTATGGCCATTCCGTAATTGGTTACCGGGACACCGACTCTTTTTACTTCCCGGATCCTGGCCAGCAGCTGGCGGTGTGTAATCATACATCCTCCGCATTGTATGACAAGCGCATAATCTTCAAAAGGTCTTTCGGGAATGTCCAATCCAGAAATCATATCAAATTCCAGGTCTTTTCCCGTGTATTGTCTTAACATTCGGGGTAACTTTACCCGGCCGATATCTTCACAGGTGCTGTGATGGCTGCATGATTCCATCAATAAAACCCGGTCTCCGTTTTTTAGCCGGTCAATGGCAGCTGTTTCCTCTATATAAGTTTTGAAGTCTCCCTTGATGCGGGCCAGCAAAATACTGAAACCGGTCAAAGGCTGGTCATCAGGTATCAACGACTCTACTTTCCCAAAAAGCTGGCTGTCCGTAACTACCAAAACCGGTTTGATGCCGGTGATACTTTTTTGATAATACGTTTCCAATTGTGTTTCCTGTAGCACAACAGCAACTGCCCTTCGATCCAGTATTTCCCGTATCACCTGCACCTGCGGCAAAATCAAACGTCCTTCCGGAGCTTCCGAATCAACCGGACATACCAAAACCACAAGGTCGTTTTCACGCACCAATCCTTCCAACATAGGTAATGAACGAAAAGGTGACGGGCCCAGGCTTTTAGAGATAAGATCTATCAATGCCTCAAGCCCTATGGGTTCTCTGCAACTGAAATCAATAAGGTCTGCGTGGTATTCCTTTTCTATTTCATTTCTGATCCCCGGATCCAAAGCAATCTTGTCCGACATATTGTGAACCAGGATAAAAGGCACTTCATCCATCCGGAAATCATCAATCAGGTTTTTTTCGTATTTGCCCAGAAAGTTCCCTGTAAACAAAAGGATGGCCAGATTGACTTGCAAAATAACCTCCCGGCTGCGTAACACACGCTTTTCACCCAGCAATCCCTCATCATCCATTCCTGCCGTGTCAATAAGCACGACCGGTCCCAGACCATGGATTTCCATAATCTTTCGTACGGGATCAGTAGTGGTACCCGGAATATCAGAGACGATAGCTACTTCCTGCCCGGAGAGAATATTAATAAGTGAGCTTTTGCCGGCGTTGCGCCGGCCAAAAATCCCTATTTGCGGGCGCGAGGCCATGGCAAGGATTAATAATTGGTTTTCTTTTCCTCAAAGAATGCCTTTGGATGTTGGCAGGCCGGACATATTTCAGGGGCCTTCTTTCCTTTGGTGATATATCCGCAATTGCGACATTGCCAAAGGATCTCTTCATCTCTTTCAAAGAATTTCCCGGATTCAACTCTTTCAAGAAGTATCCTGTAACGCGTTTCGTGCTCCTTTTCAACGGCCGAGACAGCAAGAAAAGCAGCTGCAATTTTCGGGAAACCTTCCTCGGCAGCAATTTTAGCAAATTCGGGATATAAAACAGCATGTTCTTCATGTTCTCCTTCCGCGGCAGCTTTCAGATTTTCTGCCGTAGTTCCTATCATGCCGGCAGGATACGATGCCGTAATTTCTACCATACCGCCTTCAAGAAATTTAAAGAAACGTTTTGCGTGTTCTTTTTCCTGATTGGCAGTTTCCTCAAAGACACCGGCAATCTGTTCAAAA
>DAOSXZ010000088.1:0-4747 GCA_035380845.1 Bacteroidales bacterium
AATTCTCGCAACGTGCCTTTCTCAACGGCAAGATGGATCTGGCCCAGGCCGAGGCCGTGGCCGACCTGATTGCCTCCGAAAACCGTACTTCCCACAAACTGGCCATGGATCAGATGCGGGGCGCCTTTTCGCAGGAATTGTCCTTGTTGCGGTCCCGCCTGCTGGAACTGGCTGCGCTCATGGAACTGGAATTGGATTTTGCCGAGGAGGATGTGGAGTTTGCCGATAAGCGTGAATTGCACAGTCTGGTGAATTCGCTGCTGTTACGTATAGGCAATTTATGCGATTCGTTCCGGATGGGCAACGTGATGAAGAAAGGCGTTCCGGTAGCCATTGCCGGTGTAGTGAATGCCGGGAAATCCACTTTGCTGAATGCGTTGCTGGGAGAAGAAAAAGCCCTGGTAACCCCGGTGGCCGGCACTACCCGCGATACCATTGAAGACGTTATAGTACTGGACGGGATCCCGTTCCGGTTTATAGATACAGCAGGCTTGCGGCATATAGGTGATGTAGACGAATTGTCACAGGAACATATTGAAAAGCTGGGCGTGAAACGTTCCCTTGAAACCATCCGTTCAGCATCTGTCTTGATGCTGGTTCTGGATGCTTCCCGGCCGGAAACCTATATGGAGAGTCTGCAGTCGGCACTTGTTCACGACATGTCCGGCAAAGTTCATCCGCAGACACAGTTGGGTGAGCCTTCAAGTACACAGCCGGAAGGCCAACAATCCGGAAAGATATTCAATAAAGAACATATTGTATTTGTAATCAACAAAATTGACCTGGTAGATAACAAAGATGTTGCATTGGAAGACTTTATGAACACCCTGCGTAACTATGCTGTTACAAATGGTCTATCTTCTTTTGTGGATAAGGGTTTCGGGGATTCTGGCGCATACAATCCGGTTGACGACGCAAAATGTGCAGATCATGCTGCTTTCAGGTCTGAAGGTTTTTCTGTGTTGCCCATTTCTGCGGCCACTAATTCCGGTATTGAAGATGTAAAGAATGCTTTGGTCGGGATGATACGACCGGTTCTGGACCGGAATACTGTTATGCTGACCAACGTGCGCCATTACCAGGAACTTCGATCGGCCCGGGAAGCTTTGGAACGCCTTCGCGAAGGTCTGGAAGCCGGACTGAGCGGCGATCTGCTGACCCCGGACCTGCGCCAGGCGCTCCATCACGTAGGCAGCATAGTGGGCGAAATCACCCCGGATGACATACTGGGTGAGATCTTCGGGCGGTTCTGCATAGGGAAGTAAATCCAGTGCCCTTATCTGGCTTTTTCTTTCTATTTCAGCATTTTATGCTGATTTCTTTTTTCATTTTTGTTGCTGATTTGTCTATATTTTTTTATTTTTGGTTTCAGGAAGTAAACGTCATAAAACAGGTTGGGTAAAAATCTTTATCCCGCACCTAAGAATTCATTGCCTGAACTTGTGGTTTGCTCAATGATCCTTACTGCAATCCCAGAAAACTTGTACCAAAATATTAATAATTAATGCGATGAAAAATATATTTAAAATTTTGTTTTTTGCTATTACAGCAATGTTTTTAGCAAGTTGCAATACTAACAAGTATTGTGAAAATCTGAAAAAAGACTCCGATGGTCTAACTGTCATTCGTCTTCTGCAACAATGGTTCGCAAGCTCTGATTTTGCAGGAGAGATTTTTGCTAAGGAATATACCGCAAAAGCAAACGGTATAAAATTAGAAGTTATCCCCGGGTCCGAACAACTTGATGCAATACAAATTGTAAAATCAGGTGAGGCAGAATTTGGTGTTGCAGGTGCAGACCTAATAATGCTTGCAAATGAAAAAGGTGCAGACTTAGTGGTTGTTGGTGTTGTCAATTATAAAACGTTGGCTTGTTTTATTTCAAAAAAAGAAAAAAACATTATATCTCCAAATGATATGGCAGGTCATAAAATAGGCACATTGGAAGGTTCTGCTGTTGATATAATCTATCAAGCAATGAAAAAGAAATTTGATTTAGATATTAAAAAGGAAGATGAGATTCCTGCCGGATGGCTTCTTACAGACTTCATACAGGACCAATATGATGTATATCCTGCATTTATTAATAACGAACCTGTCATTTTAAAGCATCAAGACATTGACGTTAATATAATTCAACCAAGTTTATATGGAGTTGATTTTATAGGTACTGTTTATTTCTGTAAAAGAGAATTGGTTGAATGTTGTCCGAAAATCGTTCAAAACTTTGTAAATGCCATTTCAGAAGGTTGGGAGATGACAATGAATGACCCCAAAAAGGCCGTTGAATTATTGAAGAAATATGATGAAAATATTGATGAGGAAAAAGAAATTGAGTCCTTGCTAACAGGTTTGGACTATTACAAAGGTGAAGATGGAAAAATACTCTATGCTAAAGAAGAAACATGGAATACTATGGCTGAGCAATTACAACAAATGGGATTATTAAAATCTTTTGAATATAAATCCACTGTAGAAAATAAGTTCGTTGATAGTTATTTAAGTAAGGCTAAAAAATAAATTCGAAAACACCTTAATTCTTATTAACTTTGAGAAGCAAGGGCACACCAGGCGCACTTTTGGCCTGTTTTCGTACCTGGTGAGGCCTAAAACGACCCCACTAGGCGCACTTTGGGCCTGTTTTCGTAACTGCTGCTTCCGGCCAACTTAACAGGCTTTTTGTAAATCACTCTAAATGTGTGGTTTAACGAAATTGGCGTTCTTTGAAAATAATGACCAGGCGCACTTTTGGCCTGTTTTCGTACCTGGTGAGGCCTAAAACGACCCCACCAGGCGCACTTTACCCGGGCTTTCGTACCTGGTCAACCGAATATTCACCTACCAGGGGTAGTTTCATATGGAAACATCCTTGGTAATAAAATTTTAATTATGAACAAAATGTATCACGTATTTAGTGAAGGAGAAAATGTGCTGTTCAGGGAGAATAGTGACTACATTTTCTTCAACAACAAATTTGCTTCTTCAACTTACACTTATCAGTTGCAAGATCTGGCAGAAACTACAATGTCTTCCCATTTTCATTCTCTGGTAGAAACAGCAGATGAAAAGGCGGTTGATGATGTGATTTTTAAACTGCGAAAAGCTTACGCTCTTTATTATTCGTCAAAATACGGCTATTCCATAGGCGATTCTTTCAGAATATCCAAACTTGAAATATCAGGCAGGGAATCAATTTTGAAGGAATTGATATACATTATGAAAAATCCGGTGCATCATTACGTGACCGTATATCCATTGTCTTATCCCTTTTCAAGTGTCGCGTATATATTTATTGACAGCCTTATGCCCCCGGTTTTCATTGATGCTTTAAATGCCCGGACATCAAAGATCTGCGAATTAAGCTTCCGTCAAAAGAAGCGTTTGATAGGTCTGGATGAAGTTCCTGACAACTGGCTGGTATTGGATAACAACATGATCCTGCCCTCTTCTTACATTAATACCGTTAGGATTCGTGCTTTCTGGAACAACAATGTGAAGTCCTTTATGTACGACATAAATAAGAACCTCACAGATGCCAGAAAGGAAATCATAAGCGCAGATAATCTTGACATCAGGGCCAGTGGATTCAGTGACATTGATGTATGCAGGATCATTGATGACTTCTCGGCGCAGGCAGGCCGCAAGAGCTTCCATTTTCTGAACACCCATGAGCGCAACTCCATAATCAGAATACTGAAACAGAAAGCCGTTATAGAAGAACAAATCCGGAGGTGTTTGTGGCTCTGAGCTACAGATCAGTGATTGGCAAAAAAACCAGCCACGCCGGATAAGTACCGCTCGGGCCGTATAGTATAGCGTTACATCATATACGGATACCGGTAATCATCGGGACTGACAAAGGTTTCCTTTATGGTTCTGGGATTTACCCAGCGTATGAGGTTGTACTCGCCGCCGGCCTTGTCATTGGTTCCGGAGGCCCGGGATCCGCCAAAAGGCTGGAGCCCTACGATGGCACCGGTAGGTTTGTCGTTGATGTAGAAGTTCCCGGCGGCATACCTGAGTTTTTCGCACATATGTGCAGCAGCTATACGGTCAGTGGAAAAGACAGCTCCTGTCAAACCGTAAGGCGATGTGGTATCACACAGATCCAGGGTTTCTTCCAACTTGGAGTCTTCGTATACATAGACACAAAGAACAGGCCCGAAGATTTCTTCTTCCATCAATTTGAAACGGGGATTGGTCGTTTCAACGATTGTAGGACGAATAAAATACCCGGTCGATTTGTCACATTGGCCACCGGCAATTATTTCCGCTTCATTGGAATTCCGCGCATAATCAATATAGGACTTGATGTTGTCGAACGCTTTTTCGTCTATTACGGCATTCATGAAATTATGTGCATCTTTCACATCGCCCATTTTAATATCCTCGGCAAGTTCACACAGGCACTTCTTCATTTCTCCCCACAAAGAGCGAGGCACGTACATGCGGGAAGCGGCACTGCACTTTTGACCCTGGAACTCAAAAGCACCGCGGACGGCATTGATGCAGACATCTTGGATATTTGCCGAGGGGTGGACAAAAATGAAGTCTTTCCCTCCGGTTTCCCCAACCAGGCGGGGGTAAGATTTGTACCCGGAAAGATTGGTGCTGACCCGAGTCCATAACCCGTTGAAAGTGTTGTTGGATCCCGTGAAATGAATACCGGCCAGGTCCTTGGAATCCAAGCATGTGTTGCCTATTACCGATCCCTGTCCGGGCATGAAGTTGATAACTCCGGCGGGCA
>DAOSXZ010000089.1:0-4732 GCA_035380845.1 Bacteroidales bacterium
GGCGATTCTTGCCGAGAAGTCCGTGGGCAGGGCAATGGCTTCGTCCAGTGCGTTGGTATGCAGACTCTGCGTGTGTCCCAGGGCTGCAGCCATGGCTTCGATGCAGGTCCGGGAGACGTTGTTGAACGGATCCTGTTCTGTCAGAGACCAACCCGAGGTCTGGCAATGCGTTCTCAAAGACAACGATTTGGGGTTTTTGGGATTGAATCCTTTGACAATCCTGGCCCAGATCATCCGGGCAGCACGCATTTTGGCAATTTCCTTAAAATGGTCCATCCCGATGGCCCAAAAGAAAGAGATTCTGGGTGCAAATGCATCAATATCCATACCGGCCTTAACCCCGGTACGCAGGTATTCCAATCCGTCGGCAAGCGTGTATGCCATTTCAATTTCACTGGTAGCACCGGCTTCCTGCATATGGTAGCCGGATATGGATATGGAATTGAATCGGGGCATGTTCCGGGCCGTGTACGCAAATATATCGCCTATGATACGCATTGAAAAATCGGGCGGATATATATAGGTGTTACGCACCATGAATTCTTTGAGGATATCATTCTGTATGGTACCCGTTAACTCGGCAAGACCGGCACCCTGTTCCTGTCCGGCAACAATATAAAAAGCCAGGATGGGCAGTACCGCTCCGTTCATGGTCATAGATACAGACATTTTGTTCAGAGGAATCTGATCAAACAGAACTTTCATGTCCTCTACCGAACATATACTAACCCCTGCTTTGCCCACATCTCCCACCACACGGGGATGATCGGCATCATACCCGCGGTGTGTGGCCAGGTCAAAAGCCACGGAGAGGCCTTTTTGACCGGCAGCCAGGTTCCTGCGGTAAAAAGCGTTGGATTCTTCTGCAGTGGAAAAACCGGCGTATTGTCTTATTGTCCACGGTTTTTGTACATACATGGTACTGTAAGGCCCCCTGAGGTAAGGAGGAATCCCTGCAGCATATTGCAGGTGCTCCATGTTTTCAAGATCTGCGGCAGTATAATATTGTTTCATAATTCCAGTTCTTTTTGGTATTGAAGAAGCGTTTCAAGCACATTGCTTCTAAGGCTGATGAAATGAGTAACTCCCTGTTTCATGAGTTCTTCTTTGCAGGCAGGCTCCCCGGCGACGGTAAGTAAAACGTCTTTTCCCAGGGCATGTGCTATTTGCGGAACTGCGTCCGCGTATTCTTCATCGGAAGAGCAAGCCACCACAATTTTTGCCCCTGAACGGACAGCTGCCTGTATACCCTCCTCCACAGAAGCAAAACGGTTGTTGTCGGTAATTTTGAACCCGGCAACACCAAAGAAATTTGCAGAAAACTGCGCCCTTGCCCTGCACATGGCCAGGTTCCCGAACGTAAGCAGGAAAACCTGCGGAATTTCTGTGGCCTTTTCCGTTTGTAAGCGCAATTTTTCAAACGGGGCTGCTGCACGCATCCATTTTTCTTCAGTTGCTTCTGACAATCCTTCAGGTGCCTTGGCTGCAGAATCCGGATACTGGTTAACCCCCACCATGACCTCTTTGCGGGAAGCCAGACTTTTGAGTGAACGTTCCCGGGCATCGCGGATTTGTCCAGAGACCCATTCCCTGCCGGATTCAGAAGAAAAACCTCCTTTTTCCAGCAATTGATCATAGATCTTCCCCGATTCTGCCAGGATGGATTGGGTCAGGTTTTCAACATAATAGGAACCGGCAGCGGGATCGGTAACCTTGTCAAAATGCACTTCTTCTTTTAAAATTATCTGTATGTTCCGGGCCAGACGGTCGGCAAAATCGTTACCGTCCCTGATTAAACGGTCAAACGGGGTCACTTCCAGGGAGTCTACCCCGGCAATGGCTGCAGACATGGCCTGTGTAGTACCTCTTAGTAAATTCACATACATATCGTAAGCAGTCTGGTTCCAGAAATTGGTTGTGGCATGCAACCGGATCTTTTGATCTTCCGGATCATTGATTCCCAGTTCTTCCAAAATCCTGCTCCAGAACACCCGAATTGCCCTGAATTTGGCAATCTCCAGGAAATAATGGGATCCTATGCCGGTGTGAAAATGAATGGAACGTGCCGCTAAAGAGAGATCCATGCCTTTTTTCTTTAACAAGTGTAGGTATTCAGTACCCATGGCCATGGAGAAGGCCAGCTCCTGAACAATACCGGAACCGTTGTTCCTGAAGTCGTATCCCCTGACACATGTCACATTAATATGTGGATATTCTCTGCAAGTTTCTATTAGTGATTTTAATACTTCCGTATCTTTATCTGACAGGTTCTGACACCCGGCATAAGCCCGGCCAATAGGATTGAATTCAAATCGTGCCCTGACCTGTGAGGGATCCGTTCCTTCTGATTTTAGATAGTTCAGAAAAGCAGTCAGAACTTGCGGTTTTTTACAGGAGACCCCTTCAAAAGAAATCTCAACAGCCGGCAAAAACACGCCTTTGAGAAGATCCGCCATGTCTTTTTGAGTATAATCCTTTTCCGTGTCCAGGCGAAATCCAATGGATTCCACGCCCCGGTTCAGTGCATTGAGCACTCTTTGATTGATTAGCTCCGGAGATCCGTTCACCGTAAATCCCTGTCTAATGAGCCAATTGTTGTCCTGTCGGGTTCCTCGTAGAAACGGTTGTTGCCCGGGAAAGGTATCCAGGTATGGGATTTGTTTCAGGTCCTCATCCCTGAAATACGGCCGGACGGAAAATCCCTCGGAAGTTTTCCATACCAGTTTTTTTTCGTAATCGGCCCCTTTCAGATCTTTTTGAATTTGTTCTTCCCATTGCCGGGTTTCGACCGGTGGAAAATCATTGAACAATTTTTCTGTCATATTGTGTTTTTTGGATAAATATCAGTCAAATACATTCAAGACACCGGGATCTGCCAAATTAGGCACGGTGACTTTCAGCAACGGCTCTTCGCGCATAGCCCGTTCCAGGGCTTCCCGGGCTCCCGGGTTTCTGGCCCAGGACCTTCTGGCAATCCCGTTGTGTACGTCCCAGTATAACATGCTTTTAATACGTTTTTCGGCATCCTGACTGCCGTCTATAACCAGCCCAAAGCCTCCGTTAATAACTTCTCCCCAACCAACGCCTCCTCCGTTATGCAAAGACACCCACGTAGCTCCGCGGAAGGCGTCCCCTATTACATTATGTACGGCCATGTCTGCAGTGAGGTTAGATCCGTCGTATATATTGGAAGTCTCCCGGAATGGTGAATCGGTACCTGACACGTCATGGTGGTCACGGCCCAGTACAACAGGAGCTTTAATGCGGCCTTCCCGTATAGCACGGTTCATTTCCAGGGCTATTCGAATGCGTCCCTGCGCATCTGCATACAGGATACGCGCCTGGGATCCCACTACCAGGTTGTTTTTTTCCGCCTGTTGTATCCAATGAAGGTTGTCCAGCATTTGGTTCCGGATATTGTCCGGTGCCTGACGGGCCAATGCATCCAATACCCCGGCTGCAATTTCATCTGTTGCACGCAAGTCTTCCGGCAAAGAAGAAGTGCATACCCACCGGAAAGGACCGAATCCGTAATCAAAAAACAACGGCCCCATGATATCCTGCACATATGAAGGGTATCTGAACTTGCCGCTTTCATTCAAAATGTCCGCTCCTGCCCGTGAAGCCTCCAACAGGAATGCATTCCCGTAATCAAAGAAATACATGCCTCTTTGTGCCAGTTTGTTTATTGCAGACACCTGGCGTATAAGGCTTTTCCGCACTGCTTCTTCAAAAGCTTTTGGATTGTCGGCTATCATGTTTGCGGATTCCTCCAGCGTATAACCCGCCGGATAATACCCGCCCGAGTAAGGATTGTGCAAACTGGTCTGGTCCGATCCCAACTCTACGGATATTCCGGATTGTTCCAGGTATTCCCACAGATCTACCACGTTGCCCTGGTAGGCCAGGGAAACGGCCTCCCCGTTTTCCTTTGCTTTACGGATACGGGAGGTCAGCATTTCCAGGTTGTCGTACACTTCATCCACCCATCCCTGCCGGTATCTCTTTTGGGTTGCCTTGGGATTGATTTCCGCAACAACCCCCACTACACCGGCTATTCGCGCTGCTTTTGGCTGAGCCCCGGACATACCGCCCAGGCCGCTGGAAACAAAAAGGAGGGATCCTTTGTGGTCCGCATGACGCATTCTGGCAGCATTCATGATGGTTATGGTCGTCCCGTGTACAATTCCCTGCGGACCTATGTACATGAAAGATCCGGCCGTCATTTGTCCGTATTGGGAAACGCCAAGTGCATTCAGTCTTTCCCAGTCATCCCTGGAAGAATAATTGGGAATGACCATACCGTTAGTGATTACCAGCCTGGGGGCTTCTTTGGAAGAGGGAAACAAACCCAGGGGATGTCCGGAATAAAGTACCAATGTCTGTTCGTCTGTCATCTCTGACAAATATTTCATGGTAAGGCGGTATTGCGCCCAGTTCTGGAATACGGCCCCATTTCCCCCGTAAGTAATGAGCTCGTGGGGATGCTGGGCCACTGCCACATCCAGGTTGTTGTTGATCATCAGCATGATAGCTGCAGCCTGGAGAGATTTTGCCGGATAATCGTTTATACTTTTAGCCGTCAGTGGTTCCTCCGGCCTGTAACGGTACATATATATGCGTCCATATTGTTTCAGTTCCCGGGCAAATTCGGGAGCCAACCCGGCATGTTGTTCATTTGGAAAATAACGCAGGGCATTGGCCAGCGCCAGTTTTTTCTCTTCCGGGGTAA
>DAOSXZ010000090.1:0-4578 GCA_035380845.1 Bacteroidales bacterium
TTTAAAAACGAATGCCGATTGTTGATTCACTACAAGGAAGCCTACGAGAACGTGATAGGGAAATACCGGATTGTGGAAACTTATTCAACCAACTGGCAACCCGAAGAGGATATCTCTTTGTCTTTCTCCGGACTTGATCTGGAACGCATTTACCACAACTTTGTCTATCAGATTGCTGGCAATAAATTGACAAAAGAGCCAGGTAGGGATCTCTGCAAAGCAGTGGAACAGCATCAGGAAGCGGAAAAGATCAGAAAAAAGATTGCCCGGCTCGAAGCCAAAATGCGAAAGGAGGTACAGTTCAATCTCCAGCTTCAACTCTCCGCTGAGATAAAAGAGTTGAAGAAACAATTGTCAGATGAAACGTGAACGTTAATATGTAAATAGTCAACCCTTATAAAACGCGTATTTTTCAACATTCCGGGGAACAGGCTGTAGCGCCAGCCATCTGTCCCTTCTTCTGAATAATGAAACCACCATAGCCCACTTTTCGAGGATACAGAAAAGGGCAAAAAGGAGCTCCTCTTCCCGTTTTATGATCCAATGACGCAGGTTGTAGCCTGCTGCTGCCATCATCGTATTGATGGCATCCCCACGGGTCCCTTTCAAATAGTTCCGTAGCATACGGTGATCTTTTTTAAGATGTCCTATGACCGGCTCTATCCCGGCACGTTGTCGGAACTTCCTGCGTGCCTTCTGTTTCAAATAGTAGCTTTGCTTTTTCTTTCCCGGGCCCGGAATCTCTATTTTTGTGCTCTCTACATACTTTTGGCCACGGTAACCTCTGTCTACCAGCGCTACCCTGGGCCTGTAACCGGTGATCCGTTGTATCTGTTCCAGCTGATCCCCCAGCGTATGCCCGTCATAAGGATTCCCCTCAAAGGCCATGGCTCCTACTACCAATCCATCGGCTGTCTTGGCTATCGATGATTTATTCCCATATTCATAGGGCTTTCCTTCTTTGCCCTTGGAAATACAAGCTACATCCGGTTCATGCAAACTGTATATCTTGTTCTTGTCGTGCCTCTCCTGCGTGATTGCTGCACAAAAGCGTAGCAGAAGGTCTTTGTAGGGCTCCCGCTGTGCCGGAGTTAGTTTACGGGCCAGATCGTTCACCTGTGCCCTGGCTATGGTACGCATCCTGCGTAACGCCTTCTGTCCTTCTTTCTTGCGTTTGGGATGGTTCATAAAGCGCATCTTCAAGCTCAGCGATTTCAACTCCCGTGTATAACTTCTACGCAGGGTGACACCTTCCTGCTCTGCGATCTGCCTGCACTGCATGATCACTTTCTTGTATAACTTCCCATCTGTGGGATACGTGATGTTTTTCTCCTGTACCGTCGTATCTATAAAAACTTCTTTTACTTTTCCCTTTTTCACTTTTCCTTCTTCCTCCATATTCAACCGTATGCTTAAACCCAGGAGTTTCTCCGCGCCTTCTTTCCCTATGCGTTTGCGGAAGTGGACAAAGTCCGATGGATCAAACGGGTAGCCTTTCTGGAACACTTTTTCTCCTGTAAAATATTGGAAATACGGATTCTCTCTCCACTGGGCCACCACCCGTTCATCGCTTAGATTATAAAGGCTCTTGAGCAACAACAGCCCGACCATCTTACGTACCGGCACTCCCGGACGGCCGTTTTCTGAAAAATATCCGGCAAAATCTTGTTCCACCGATTCCCAATTAATGCTATGGGCTAACCGGACCAACTCATGATCCATATCTATGAAGTTTACCAGTGGGGTTTGAAAAAAATCTAACTGGTGTGTTTTAGGCAATTTCCCAACCATGTTTTTTTGAATTTATTTGCAGTAATTTTACTCTAAGATACTGATTTCCTGCATATATTCCAAATGTTTTTGGGCTTATTTTTGCTGATTTTCAATGTTTTAACTACTTTTTAAGGGCCGACTAAATACAATATTTTGAGTACAATTTCTGCAAACAAACTTTGTAGATTACAACAAACTGTTGCATCCTGTAACCAAACTTGCTTGTACACAAGTTACAAATACAACGTTAGACAACAATTTAACGGTATTTTTTTGTAAAGAAATCACGTACATTACATAATTAACGCTATTTTTGTAGTCAAACTGCAGATTTTCTTTGTTATGCAATACAATATAGAAGGTGCTATCAAATATCATTACGGTGCATTTCCGCCGAAGGAGATTGATTACTCTGTTTTTATCGGTGAACTGTTAAGTGCCACCGATGCACTGGCACGTTACGACCAGATGCTGAAAAATATGCATAACAATGAGATTCTACTGGCTCCGATGCGTAACAGAGAAGCTCTGCTCTCCTCGCGAATCGAAGGGACCATCAGCACAATGGATGAGATCTTGCAGTATGAGGCAGATGATGACGGAACCGCTTCAATACAGGCAAAATCAGATGTAATAGAGATAGTGCTTTATCAACGTGCATTGAAGAACGCGCAACAGGTTCTGGATTCTGGTTACCAACTCACGGTGAACTTTATCAAACAGCTCCACCAGCAATTGCTTTACGCGGGCAGAGGTGCCAGTAAATCGCCCGGCGAGTTCAAAACAACCCAGAATTACCTTGCCGATAAAACACGGCGGAAAGTTGAATATGTTCCCATCAGTCCCGAACATTTGCAGGAAGGATTGGACAAGCTGATGCACTTTATATCCGACAGTCCACTCCCGTCCCTAGTGAAAACGGCCATCATCCATCTAGAGTTTGAAGCCCTACATCCCTTTCAGGATGGAAATGGACGGATAGGAAGGATGTTGATCACGTTGCATCTGTGGATGGAGAAAATGTTGTCACAACCCTACTTTTACATCAGTGATTATTTTGATCAGCACAAAGAAGAATATATTGAAGCAATGAGAAACGTATCCAAGACAGGAGACTGGAACGATTGGATCCGTTTTTTTCTGGAAGCAGTGAATGCTCAGGCAATATCCAACCTGGAGATATCGGAAGAGATACACAACCTGTATGAGGAGATGAAGTCGGAGTTTGTCACCCTGTTAGCCTCAAAATGGAACCTTGAGATTTTGGACTTTCTTTTCACCAACCCGGTTTTCCGTAACAACAAATTTATCAGGAATACAGGAATTCCTACTGCTACTGCGGGCAATATCATAAAGAGATTACTGGATGCAGGATACCTGGTTCAGAAAGAAGAACCATCCGGCAGAAGGGCTGCCCTTTATTCATTCGAACCTCTGATGCGTCTGGTAAGGGTGTAAAAGAATCAAACATGCAACTAACACAATAGAGATACAAATCATCAGCAATGGAAAAATTAACACAAGAAACCGTGAACTTCACGGAGAAAAATATAGACAGGATAGCCGCTCTTTTCCCGAGCGCCATTACCGAAACAAAAGATGCCGACGGCAAACTGAAACGCGTCGTGAACTTCGACCAATTAAAGCAGCTACTTTCCGATGAGGTGGTCGATGGAGATGAATGCTACGAGTTCACCTGGGTGGGGAAGAAGCAATCCATCATTGAGGGGAACCGTCCTATCCGGAAAACGTTGCGCCCATCAAAAGAGGAAAGCAAGAACTGGGACAGTACCGAGAATCTCTATATCGAAGGCGATAACCTCGAGGTGTTAAAGCTCCTGCAAAACTCCTACCTGAACAAGGTGAAGATGATCTACATTGATCCCCCATACAATACCGGCAACGATTTTGTCTATCGTGACAATTTCAAGGTCTCGAAGGAGGATTACGAGGAAGAGTTGGGCCTGTTCGATGAAGAAGAAAACCGGCTATTCAAAAACACAGAGACCAACGGCCGCTATCATTCCGATTGGTGTAGCATGATGTACCCTCGCCTTCAATTAGCCCGCAACCTGTTGACAGATGATGGTGTGATTTTTATTTCGATTGATGATAATGAAGTACACAATCTTAGAAAGATTTGTGATGAAGTGTTTGGGGAGGAGAATTTTGTAGCACAATTAATTTGGCAAAGAGCCTTTTCTCCTAAAAATGATGCTCGTTTCATTTCTAATAGTCATGATTATATTTTGGTATACACCAAATTGATAAATAATTTTAAAATAGGAAGATTAGATAGAACCGATGAAGCTAACGCTCGTTATTCAAATCCAGATAACGATCCACGTGGTGTTTGGATGTCGAGCGATATATCTGTAAAGACATATAATGCTGAAAATGATTATCCTATTTCGGCCCCTTCGGGGCGAATAATAGAGCCTCCAGCAGGACGCTGCTGGAGGCTCTCAAAAAAGGCATTTTTTGAGAGACTCAATGATAACAGGATATGGTTTGGCCCAGATGGAAATGGTACCCCCAGAATAAAGCGGTTTTTATCAGATCTCAGAAAAGAAGGCATGACACCTACTTCAATTTTATTATTCAAAGAAGTGGGTCATAGTCAAGAAGGTGCTCAGGAAGTTACGAAATTAATTGAAGCTGGAGCATTTGATGGTCCTAAACCTGTGCGTTTACTTCGTCGTTTGTTAACACTTGCAAATACCGAAAGGGATTCTATTATACTTGACTTTTTCTCCGGCTCCGCCACTACCGCCCATGCGGTAATGCAACTCAATGCGGAAGATG
>DAOSXZ010000091.1:0-4556 GCA_035380845.1 Bacteroidales bacterium
AGACACGCCAATGGTACATACCATACGATAAGCCGTTCTTTGTGAGCGAGTTCGGGGCCGGAGCCCTTCAGGGATACCACGGGGATCCGGGTCAGCGCTGGACCGAGGAATACCAGGCGGAAGTATACAAAAACACCCTGGAAATGTATGACAGGGTGGAAGGATTTGCCGGGACATCGCCCTGGATCCTGATGGATTTTCGTTCCCCGCGCAGGCAATTGCCTTATATACAGGACTTTTTCAACCGAAAAGGCCTTGTATCTGAAAAAGGAGTCAAGAAAGCCGCTTTTTATGTATTGAAAGACTTCTACAATACCAAGTGAGAGCGGTAGACTGTCTTCATAATTTGACAGGGGCGGCTTGACCGGGAGGTGGTAAGTATGGCAAAACGGGCAAATGCTTCTAAAGCACATAATGACAAAACAAAGGGAGCCTCGGCAATCCAAAAAAGCTCCCTTTGTCTTGTAAAGCAGTGAACAAGTAACCTGTGAAAGCAAACAGTTAGAGCCCGGGCTTGACCTTTTCGTCTGATGAGCGGAATACGAAAGTGATAAATTGCCGGCTATAGCGAAAAAGTCTAAGTCTAAAGTCTTAATTAATCAGGTTGGCCTTTTTGGGAGTCAAGGTATTCCAGGGCCGCTTTGTATTCTTCATCGGGCACGCGGACAAAAATCAGGTTTTGTCCGTTTGTCTTGTTTATGGGGAGGAATGAGTTCATGCTGTTGTCAAAAACGACCGGATGAAATCCTTCGTTTTCCAAATTCCCCTTGATGACTTCTGCCTGGAAATGGGTACTGCATTCGGCTACTGTTTTCATGTTCAGATACGTTGAAAATTCTCCCTAAAGATACGTAAAATCTTGTTACCTTAGCCGCTGAAAACACAACGGTATGAGCGAAGTCTTTTTTACGAATTTCAGATCCCGTCCCGGCCGGAGCCTTCCCAAAAAGATGGAACTTCTGGTAAAGGCGGCCGGCATAGGAACGCTGGACTGTAAAGATAAATTTACAGCCATCAAAATCCACTTTGGAGAATTGGGAAACATGGCTTTCCTGCGTCACAATTACGCTTCCAGGATGGCAGAGCTGTTGCGCCAGATGGGTGCCAGAACCTTTTTGACAGATACAAATACACTTTACAGCGGTTCCCGGTCCAATGCCGTGGATCATTTACGTACAGCATACCTGAACGGGTACAACCCCATAAGCGTACCGGGAGCTCCGGTCGTCATTGCCGACGGTCTGAAAGGTACCGATGAAGAGATTATCCCCATACCTGCCGGAGAATATTGCAAAGAAGCCCGTATCGCTTCGGGCATTGCCAAGGCCGATGTGTTGGTGAGCATGACGCATTTCAAAGGCCATGAGATGTCGGGATTTGGCGGGGCGTTGAAAAATATTGGGATGGGATGCGCCAGTGTTGCAGGGAAATTGCACTTGCATTCAGATTCACAGCCGGTCATTGAACGAGCCAATTGCACGGGATGCCGGCAGTGTGTGATCAATTGCCGCCACGGGGCAGTAACTCTGGATGCGGAAAAGATCGCGGTGATCAATTACGATTTATGTGTGGGTTGCGGGCAATGCGTTGCTGTTTGCCAGTACGATGCAGCCCGGCCGGGAGCCTCTTCCTCGGCACAAGGCTTAACGGCCAAGATCGCCGAATATGCATGGGCGGCTTTGCAGGGAAAAGCGCATTTTCACGTGAGTTTTATCATGGATGTTTCCCCGCATTGCGATTGCTGGAGCATGAACGATACACCCATTGTGCCCGATATCGGCATGCTGGCCTCTTTCGATCCGCTGGCCCTGGATCAGGCTTGTTTTGATATGGTCAAATCGGCTCCTGCCACTCCGGGCAGCATGGCCGATCCGGAAAGCACCCATTCGCACGAAGGAGAAAACAAGTTTGCTTTTGTACATCCGCGCACAGACGGGGAATTCGGACTCAGCCATGCTGAGAAAATGAAACTCGGATCACGCACCTATACCCTGATTGAAGTATGACCGGACGCCTTTTCTTTTTCATGGCCCTTATAGTGCCGGCCATGCTTTTTGCAGAGTCCCGGGAAGAAGGTGTTTCTATGCCTTTTGGCTCTGTGTCAGTTATATCGGATCACGGAGAATCACAACCCGGAGCCGTGGATGCTTTTTTGCACCGGTTCTACCATAGCTCGTCGTCCGGTCAATACGGCGAAATCATTCTGGTTCCCGGTGGAAATCCGTTGAAGATCACAAAAGGATCTGAATTTTTTTCGCCCGGTTATTATAAAGTACGGACAGATTCACCCGGTATGGAAATCCAGGTGGTTGCCACCCAAAGGGGAGCCATCCACAGGTATGCGTATTTTACGCCATCGGGGAGTCCTCAAAAAGAGGGCAGCCTGGTGCTTGACCTGCCGGGAAATATCCGTGAGCAGAATGCCCGGGAGCACAACGCCGGGGAGCAGAACGCCGGGGAGCAGAACTCCCGGGGCGTAATGGCAGAAGCTCAGGTGGCAGAGGTCCGGGTGGTAAATCCCGTTACCGTAACCGGGTATATATTCAACCGGGGAACCCGGGAAACGGGTCATATGTATTTTGCCATCCGTTTTTCCAGGCCGCTAAAACGCTATTATTCAGAAGCAGATCCGGATTTTCCCCAAAATTATCCAATACTGCCGGGGGCTGCGTTTCCTGTCGTATTTGTTTTTGATCTTGTAAAGGGAGAGCAACAATACGTGGATGACGGGGTACTTGAGATACGAATGGCTTTTTCATCCGTCGATGCAGCCGGGGCGTTGAACAACCTGGAAACCGGAATGGAAGGTAAAAGTTTTGAGACGCTTCAGTGGGAAGCTTCCCAGGCGTGGGAAAAAGAATTGGCTGTCATCACCGTGGACGATCCTTTCGGGAATGAAGAACTGGAAACCCGGAGGGCTCTTTTTTACCAGGCTTTGGCCCGGATTATGGAAACGCCTGCTTCCTTGCAGGATAGCGACGGAAAATTCCGCGGGAACGACAACAATATATATTTTTCCGAATTTTATGATAATTATTCGGCATTAAGCCCGGTGGAACGGGAGCGTTATCCGTTGATGAATTTCATCAAGCCCGAAAGAAGCCGCCAGTTTGTAGCATCCATGTTGGCATATTACAACCGGAACGTATTGAACAAGTTGCCCGGGGGAGCACTCTGCACGGGAGCGGTTTCCCTATTGGCAGATGCCCATGCGGGAGGATTGTTGCCCGCTTCCCTGACGCCTGATTTGTTAGATGCCTTGAATGGTACATTAACCAATCCCTATGATCCGATTGCCTGCCTGATGGGGGAATCCGGTTTTGTTCCGGCCGGATCTTATACGGGCTCCATAGCGCTAACCAGGGATTATTCGTATTTGAGCTGGTGTGTTTATATGATGGCAGGAGCAGCCGGAGATGTCAATATTGTGAATGAAATACGTGCCCTGGTAACGGCTTATCAATGGCTGTTGGAACCGGAAACAGGATACGCCAGCCTGCGGAACAACGACCTTTCATGGCACAACGATTCCGATTCCCTGGAGAACCGGGACCGATTGTTGTTCGTCCCCCATAATATGAACGATATTGTGGAACGTACAGGCGGCAGGAAAACATACGAAAAAAGGCTGGATTCTACGGCTCTTTTTGATCAACTTCCTTACCTGTACACCTGGACAGCTTCTCCGTGGAAAGGACAAAAATTATTGCGGGCCATGATGGATTCTTACGGAGAAACGGTTGAATCTCCTTCCTGGTTCGTCTTTTCGGCCATGGGACTGTATCCTTTGTGTCCCGGGACGGACCAATACGTACTGGGAGCTCCGTATTTTAAAAAAATGACCGTAAACCTGGAAAATGGCGAAATACTGACAATAGAAGCTCCTCTGCTGAACCCGGCAAACATATACGTAAGAGAAGTCCGATGGAATGGCAAGTTGTTGGATGCTTCATACATAACACATCAGGAACTTGCAAAGGGAGGAAAACTGGAATTTCATATGTCTTCCAGGCCGGCCAGGGGAAGAACATTTCGCAAGGAAAAACTTCCTTATTCCTTTCTAAAAAAGTAGTATATTTGTTGTTTCCAGACTTAAGAAGATCATGCCATCCAAAAACACACTGATAGTCAACCTCTTTGGCGGTCCTGCCTCCGGCAAGACAACCTGTGCCTGGGAGATTGCCAGCAAACTGAAGAAACAACGCCTTGTAACCGAATACGTTTCTGAATATGCCAAAGAATTGGTTTGGGATGAAAAGCTGGATATACTGGATGGCAGCGAGCCTCATCAGCACCATATTTTTGAGGTTCAGACACACCGGGTGGAAAGACTGATAGGGAAAGTGGATGTAGTGGTGACCGATGCCACGCTTTTGAACAGCCTGGTTTTTGGGGTGAATGTATCGGATGAGTTCCGGAAAGAGATCATTGAAAATTTCAACAGGTTCAATAATTTCAACCTGTACATACAAAGGACTTCCTATTTTGAGCAGGAAGGAAGAATACACAACCTGGAGCAGTCATTGTCTCTGGACGAAAAGATCATAGACATTTTG
>DAOSXZ010000092.1:0-4509 GCA_035380845.1 Bacteroidales bacterium
TGTGTTTGCGCATTTACTAAAAGCTCGGCAAAAACACTCAGGATCTGTTTTTCCCTTTCTGAATAACTATGAAAACTTTTAACAAAATCAAAGCCAACAAACCCTATAAGTTCCTTTCCACTCCACATAGGCATGACCAATACACTTTTAATCTGTTGTTTCAAGAGGATGTTTTTCAACAATCCTTCAGGCAATGTGGAAACGTCGTACAGAAAATATTCACGGTGTTGAAGATGTGCTTCAATCCATTCAGAAATGTGTTCATTGGATTGGTTCTGAAGGTTGTCAATTTCAGGAGTGATCCCTTTGGCACACCATTCGTATGTATTGGAAAATGTGTTTTCCTTGAAGTTATACCTGAAGACATAGGAACGGTCAGCTCCCACAAATTTACCCATAGCCTTCAAGGCATTGTTGATGGTATTGTCGGCTTTTTCCAGCGGCAAGTTGATAAAGGATTTTGCCATATCAACCAATAACTGCAGGGTATGCTGGTGAGCGTGCTGTTCGGTGATGTCCAACATAACTGTTAAAAAGAATTTCTGACCCTGACTCTCCAAAATTTCTGCTGTAAGCAATCCTTTTCTCAATGATTTGTTTCTGGCCCTGATTGTCACTTCCCTGTTTTTGATAATTCCTTTCTCGTGCAACTCTTCAATCATAGTTTCCATGATCCCGATATCCGAATAAATCTTCAGACCTGTCAAAGTCTTTCCCAGGATATCATCCCTGGTATATCCCAATACTTTCAGAAAAGCCTCGTTTACGTCCTTGATCTCTCCTTCAGGATAGGAATAAAGAGCCATCAGGGCAGGGTTGTTTCGGAACAACCGCTCAAAACGTTCCAAGGCTTCCTGTTCTTTTGTCAGGTCTTTAATCACTCCGAACATACATTCTACCCCATCCCAGGTACCTATTGAGAGTCGCGTTTCAACAGGGATCAATGATCCGTCTTTTTTCAGGATGGGTATGGCTACTGTATCTCTTTTCCTTTTCAAGACCAGGGGTATTAATCCTCTTATCTCTTCTCTTCTTTCTGCCGGGTGGATATCCAAAATATCCATCTCCTTGAGTTCTTCTTCAGAATAGCCTGTTTCAGTAGTAAAAGTTTTGTTGGCCTGCATTAATTTTCCGGTCTTTGAAACGATCAAAACCATGTGTTGGAGCGAATGAAAAAAAGTTCTGATATTCAACTCGCTGGCTTTCAAATGTTCTTCCATCCGGGTACGGGAGGTAATATCCCTTGCGGCTGCATAAATGAGATCGCCTTTGGGTTTGGAACGCCACTCAATAATACGGTAAGTGCCATCCTTGCACCGGTAGCGGTTAATGAAATCCAGCACCTCATTCTCTTTTCTCAATTCACCAACGGCCGTAAGTGTCGGTTTTATGTCATCGGGATGAATGAATTCAAAAAATTTATGACCCAACAATTCTTCCTGAGAGTATCCCAAAACCGTTTCCCATTGTTTGTTTAATTTTAACAACCTTCCTTCCAGGTTGGCTATACACAACAGATCCAAATTCACCGAGAAAAAACTTTCCAGTTCCTCCATCCGTTTTCTTTGTTCAGTAATATCTACGAAAATTGTGGTAAAGTACCCTTTCTCATGCGAATAAGCCTGTCCCTGGTACCACCTTCCCAAAGGATCGGAATATTGCTCAAAGACTGTACTTTCCCCGGTTATTGCCACACTTCCAAAAAAATCTATCCAGTTGAATTTTGCATTCTCAAATCCGGGCATTACATCCCGAATCTTTTTCCCTGTAATATCCGCGGCCTTTAATCCGGTCATTTTTTCAAAAGCCCTGTTTACTTCAAGAAAAATATAATCTACAGGATTGCCTTTTTCGTCCAGAATAATCTTGTGGTGGGCAAATGCGAACGGAGACACCTTCAGAAGTTTGTTTGAAAGGCTGTTTTCCATAATTGTTGAATTTTGGCCATAGTAAAGATACGTAAAATCATTGTGTCAGGATTCGCTCTACAAAATTTTCAAAGCAATAGCCGCGCACGCCAGGGCATCGTCCAATGCGTTGTGATGGTTGGTCAGTAAATGGCCACAGGCAGCAGCTACAGTAGGGAGCCTGTGATTGGGCAGAGATTTCCCGAAATATTTCCTGGATGCCTGTAAAGTACATTTAAACTCGTAATCCGGATAATCCATTTGATAGGTCAGGAACGCAGCTTTCAAACAGCCCCGGTCAAACATAGCATTGTGTGCCACCAAAGGCAAATCCAGAATATACGGTTCAATGTCACCCCATACATTCGAAAAGACATCCGCGTTTTCGGTATCTATAGAACTCAATCCGTGAACCAGTGTATTGCGGTAAAGATAGTATTCAGGTTCCGGCCTGATAAGTTTGTAGATGGTATTTTCCAGTATACCGTGCCTGACAATTACAATTCCTACACTACATACGCTGGAAGGTTGTTCATTTGCCGTCTCGAAATCAATAGCTGCAAAACTGTTCATCATTCAAAATGCCTGACTATTTGTTCGTTAGTGGTTATGCCGTTTTCATTGAAAGATTCAAGCGTAAAATAATAGTCCAGATGGCGGTTCAGGCTATTGATAGTGAGTGTTGTATCCTCATAAACCGTATAATTCAAATACAATTTGTCTTTTTCTGTCCCGTAGCAGATATTGTATCCGGTAGCACCATCTGCTTTTGACCAGGAGAGTTTTACACTCCTCTTATCATCCGGGTTTCGTTCTGCCTTAAAACATTCAATCTTACCGGGCACGGGACCCGAGCCTTTCCCGAAAGCTCTGAATCCGCTCATTGCAAAATGCCCCCCGGGAACCTCCAGATTATTCACTTTCAGGTAACGGCATAACACCTTATCTTCCAGCGGTATGTATACGTGCGAGTTATCTGTATTATTGCCGGATCTGTCTGCCAGCATTACCCATGTATCGCCATCAAGCGAGTATTCGACAGTAAACCGGTGGCGTAAATCCTTTTCTCTTCCCCTGATTGTGGTGTTATGTTCGGCAAAATTGATCTGGAGGGCGTATACTTCGTAAAAAGTACCCATATCAACCATTGCGTATTCATTCTTATTCCCGCTTTCTGCCGCCCAGTATGTTCGAATGTTTTCATCTGTTATGTTGGATGCAGGTAAAGAATCCACAGCAGACGAAACAGACACTTTTTTATTATAGGTCAATAACATCCATCCGGGAAAAAGATCTTCAAAACGATCGACCTTTTGTTGCGGAACGATCATTGGATAATCACCAAATTTGGTAACGGCGTAGTACGTTCCGTCCTTGTCCAGAAAAACCGGAAACAATCCCAAACGGCGTTCAAACATATGTTTTTGCGAAATGGTCATTGTCCCTATCTGCCAGAAATTGCCGTATTGATCGGTAAAAGAACTGCCGTGTCCGGCACCTGCAGCAAATCCTTCCGGCTTATACATGGCCGGATTATGCTTTTGCAACACAAAAGGCCCCAGGGGATCTTCCGCATTGTAAACTGCATCTGCATAGCTCTTGTATTCGGTACCCGGACCGGCATATTGCAGGTAATATTTCCCGTTGTGTTTTGTAACCCAGGCGCCCTCAATCCAAGGGCTGATATCTACCAGCTTGTTGTAATCACCGGGTACTTCCCAACCGTTTTCAGCCGGATTCGCGTGAATCAATTCTTTAATTTCACCTGCAAAAGCGAACCCGTTGCGATAGTCCATCTCCACCCCATAAAGAGGTCTTTGGTCGGAGCATCCCCAGTATAAGTACAACCTGTGGTCATCATCCATAAAAAAGGCAGGGTCCCATACCGGAATCTCAAGTGCTTCCACAGCTACTTCCCATTGACCGGAAAGCGGATCGGAACTTTTATAAATGGTGCTTTTTTCATTTGAAGAAGCCAGGAAAAACAACGTATCACCAATGGCTATAGCCGTGGGTGCATACTCTTCTGTAGGTATCTGGTTTGTTTCAACAAAACGCCAACCGTTCAGATCATCAGAGTACCAATAACCTCCGGATTTTGAGGCAAAAAGATAGTATGTATCCCTGAAACAAACCATTGACGGATCTGCAGCCTCGCGGCGCGAAGGCTCATCCAAAGCAAACCGGTAACTCAGATCCAAAGGATTAGAAAAAGTTACAGCCGGCCGTTGTCTTGAACAGCCGACTGCAATTAATAACAGCAGAATTGGGAGAAAAAAACGTTTCATTTTGGGGTGTATTTATTTGCAAGTTAGTCAAATTTTTGTCACCCCCTGCATCCTGTAACAGAAGCGCTGTTACTATTTCTCCTTAAACAACATGGGAGCAAATTCAGATAAATAAAGCCTCCAGTTGTTCCAGGAGTGTCCTCCTTCGCTTTCCCTGTAAATATGGCTGAACCCTATTTCATCATATAGTTTGAGCAGTTCCAGTACACTTTGATACAGGAAGTCTGTTTTTCCGCACCCTATCCAGTACAATGCAGGATCTGCCTTTTCCAGGGCTTTCAACTGTGCAACGTGTTCTTCTTTGTTGTAATTCC
>DAOSXZ010000093.1:0-4420 GCA_035380845.1 Bacteroidales bacterium
CGGAAAGGTCCCATTTTTTGTAGCGGAACGTATGTGTCATAGACGCTGTAAACAAGGGGAGTCCGTTACCGACTTCATACATATCTTCATCCGTGGCAGACAGACCGGGTATAAGTTCTCCGTTTTTGTCATATACCAGCCAGTTACCCTGTTTGTTTACACCGGCAAACTTCCACATATAATAGGTTCCCAATCGCTTCCCGGCTTCAATCCGTTGCAGGTAATGAAAGGGGAACGGGTCTTCCGTACCGGCAACATAATAGTAATCCTGACCTGTATATTCTGAATTTGAAAACGACACGAACTCATTATCCATTGAAGACCCTGCCAGGTCTATGGAATACACAAAGTCCCGGTTGTTTACTGCCGTCCAGTGAATATCCAATTCCACTCCACTGTTTTTCATGGTACCGACATTTACAAAAGTGGTTGAGTACAGATAAGGGGGGATGGGAACATTATAGTCTCCCAGAAGGTCTTGTTGTGTTCGTTTGTAATAGTTGATTGATCCGGACAAGCTGTTATCAAAGAAGGAGAAATCGATTCCCACATTCCAGTTTATCCCTTTTTCCCACTTCAAATCCGGATTTACGTTTTTTGAAGGCCCCCAAACCGTAAAGTATTGACCATTATAATAATAATCGCCAAACCCTGTTATTGTATTGAGAGAAAGGTAACTGCCAAAATTCTGATTTCCGGTGATTCCAAAATCTGCCCGGATTTTAAGATCGTTTATCCAGCCGGCACCTTGTATCCAGGGCTCCTGGCTGATACGCCAACCGGCAGAAAAAGCGGGGAAATTGCCCCATTTATTATTTATTCCGAATTTTGAGGAACCTTCCCGGCGGAATGAAACGGTTGCCAGGTATTTACCCATATAGTCATAATTGATCCTTCCAAAGAACGCGATCAATTTAGCGTCGTTCTTGTAGGAGCCCATTCCCACATAACCTTCCTCACGCGCCCAGGCCCCTTGGGACAGGTTGTTGTATGTTATGCCATCATTTGGGAAATTCTTATTTTCAGCATTCATCCCGGAGTTCTGGAAATACTGGTATGAATAACCGACCATTACCTTCAGGTTGTGGTTTCGTATTGATTTGTAATAATTGGCCAACCATTCAAGAGAATACTGACTGTTTTTAGAATAGCTTTTTGAGGCCTCTCCGGCCCAGCCTTTGCTTATACCTTCTGTATTCGTGGAAGGACGAAACCAACTGTTGTAATAATCGTTTTGCTGGTCTGCAAAGGTAAGTTGCGTGGAAAGGTCTCTTGTGATGTTCATTTTTACTGTGGCGTCCCAATCCAGAAATTTCAACTCACGGTCATCCTTTACCGTCCTGATTTCTTCTACGGGGTTATACCCCGCCTGCTGGCCAAAGAAACTGAAGTACATGGAAGGATTGTCAGGATCCATAATGGGAGTGGTTGGATTCGCCTCAATCGCATTATGGAAAACATGCCAATCGGCCGATTTGGCTTTCACGATTCTTGGTGCCACATTGGCTGTAAAAGTGAACAGTCCGCTTTTTGTTGTGTGGTTGATTGAAGCACGAAGGCCATACTCCATTCTTTCTGAGCGCCTGTCTATCCCTTTGGCATCCCTGAAATCTGTACTTACACGGTAATTTGTCTGGGAACTTCCTCCAGACAATGTTATAGTATGTTGGTGGGTAAGCCCTATCCGGCTCACTTCTTTCAACCAATCCACGTTGCCTCCGTAATCCGCTCCGCTGCCATTGGCCACTTTATATTCACGGTATTCATCGGCTGTAAGCATATCCAGTTCTTTGATCATGATATCTGCAGAGACCTGCCCGTAATATGCCGTATGTATGTTGCCGTCGGAAGTTCCTTTTTTGGTAGTGATCAAAACCACCCCGTTGCTTCCTCTTGTACCGTATATTGCCGAGGCCGCCCCGTCTTTTAAAATGTTTATGGATTCTATATCGTTTTGATTAAGGTTTGACATATTCCCTCCCGGAACGCCATCAATAACAATAAGCGGTCCCAGCCCGGCAGCCCTGGACGAAATCCCGCGTATCTGAATACTTGCTTTATTATTGGGGTCGGCCGCTCCGGTATTAACTACCGATACACCTGAAACCTTTCCCTGTATTAACATGGCAGGATCCATAGAACCGGAAGACAAAAAATCTTTTGAAGAGACATGTGCAATGGCGCTGGTCAGTTCTTTTTTGTCCATTGTTCCATAACCGATAACAATGGTTTCATCCAAATAACGTGTATCCTCCTCCATGGCAAAATCAATCGTTGTGTTTCCTTTAACAACAGCGGTTGCATTCTTATACCCCATCATGATTGCCTCAATAGTATCATTTTCAGATACCATAAGTGAATACTGTCCATCAGCACCCGTGGTGGTACTATATGAAGTACCCTTGACCATCACGGTTACTCCCAATAGTAATTCATTGGTGCGTACGTCTGATACCACGCCACTTATTTTCAGATTCTGGGCAGTTGCTGTAAGTGAACTTGCAAGAATAAAACACGTACAGGTCAGAATTAATAATTTGTACTTTATTTCCATTATTAGTTGTTGTTTTAGCTTGATAGATATGTAAATCTATTCGGATGAGACAAATGTATTTAAGTATAAAAAGACAATCAACGAATTAAGATGGAAATATAGATGATAAAAAAACTAACAACCAGACAGACTGGCTGTTAGAAAGAAGGGGTGAAAGGAGATTTAAGATCAATTATTTAGAAATTGCCATTACCATAGCATCAAACTGATCTTTTGACACAGAGGCTTTGGATTTGATCTTGTTTTTATAGACATATATGGTATTCACTGACAGATGCAGGTACTCCGCCACCTGAGCAGGATCATCAATGCCGAGTCTCATCAAAGCAAAAATTCTCACTTCCATAGGAAGCGCTCCACTTTTATCAAGCGTTATACAGGCATCTTCATTCATAAGCAAATTGAATGCTTCAATAAACTCAGGAAACAACGCCAGGAAAGCAGTATCGAATGCTGCATAAATTCTTTCGCGTTCTTCCTTGACGCCCAGATTATATAAAATTGCCTTAGCGTCTTCATACTGCTTAATGGTTATTTTCCTGATAGCAGCCAGAGATTCCTTTTCAACATTATTGACAAAAGAAGTGTTTCCCTGAAGAGACTGCATTATGTAACGGTCTTTTATCACACTTGTCTCTTTCAATAAACTGTTGACTTTTGCCAACAATTCATTCGCTTTTCTAATTTCCCTGGATTTGGAGCTCAGGATCAAAAGAAGTATAAGGGTTAAAACCAGGAAAAAGAGAACGACAGCACCGCCAATCATGAACATCAAACGCTGACTGTTAACATCAGAATAACGAGATTGTTCAATGGCCGGAAAAATGGAATTGATTTCCACCATCCTAAGTCTGGAATTATAAAATTGCGCGTCACTTAAGGCTAATTGAATGTATCTGTATGCATGAGCAATGTCTTTTTGAGCAAACATATACTCTGCCAGAACTTTAGCAGATGTGGTTTCGTGGACACATGATTTTATGTCGTAGATAGCCGATATGGCTCGATAATAGATAGCCTCATTATGCATTTGTTTAGAGTCACAAGCATTTGCCAGGATAGAATATTGCACGGCAAGCTGATGCTCATCCAAATTAAACAAACTGATCAGGTTTTTCCGGCCATCAATGGCCAATTCGTCTGAATATTCCTGAAGCAGCGCTATTTCAAGGGAAATCCAATGATAATAAAACGAATAATCTGAAGCATATTGAAGTGCCCGCTTGTAATATTCAAGCACTTTTTGATTGTATTTTTCTGCCAGATACGGTGTCCCGTCTACATAGGAAGACAGATTCTGGTAAGTGCTCGCGCATAAAACATAGAAATTGACTAAAATTTCATCCGGGATTTCTTCCGGTTGGAAATTCCGAATAATATCCAACGCTTCATTAAAAAACCCAACGGATTTATAACAAAACAACAAAGCTACCTGAGCTATGGCCACATCTGTCCTTTTACCTGATTTTTCTGCAAATGATTCCAGTTTTCTGGCATACACATATGCTGAATCATACTGATAGTACTTATATTCTTCAAATAACTGGTTACAAATATTAAACTCGTTGGGACGCCCGGATGAAATCTGAAGTTCCTCAGACAGATTCTTGATTCTGAGCTCCTTCGGCTTATAGTATTGCTCCTGTTTGTCTATCGTCTCATCCAATTCTTTTAGAGCGTCCTTAACATCACTCTGCTGCACCGATAATTCAAAAGAAAGTACAATGGATAAAATGGCTGAAAAAACGTACATATTTATACTGGTTCAAGGTTTGAAATTTAAAGTTATGCAAAAAATCACCATTCGTCCTCAAAAAGGGGCGTTTTTGAGGATGAGTTGCCAAAATTCACAGGTTCATCCTCAAA
>DAOSXZ010000094.1:0-2703 GCA_035380845.1 Bacteroidales bacterium
AAATAATACCGATAACACATTGCGCTATGAAAGAATATAATCTGATAATCAACGGGAACAGTTACAACGTTGTCATAAACGAGCTGGAAGAAACACTGGCCGAGGTGGAAGTGAATGGAACCCCTTTCCAGGTCACCATTGATAAACCTTTGAAAAAATCCACTCCTGCGCCTGCTCCCCGGGCACAGCGTGCGGCTGCTCCCTCTACTGCCAAAGCTTCTCACAGCAGTCCAAAAAGCGCCTCCGGCAATTCCTATACGGTAAACTCACCGCTTCCGGGAGTTATTCTTGAAGTTAGTGTCAAGGAAGGCGATACGGTCAAGGCAGGACAAAAACTGATAGTACTGGAAGCTATGAAGATGGAGAACAACATTGAAGCCGAAAGAGACGGAGTGGTGGCATCAATAAAAGTGAACAAAGGAGATTCCGTACTGGAAGGAGCTCCCCTGATAATAATGAACAATGCCACCTACCAGCATATCCTGATGATATGTATAGGTATTATTTTTATTACTATGGCCATTGTAAAGGAATGGGAACCGCTGTTGCTCATCCCCATTGGTTTTGGTATGATCATAGGCAATATTCCGCTTTTCGCCGGTTTGAACGTAGGCATATATGAAGAAGGATCTGTCTTGAATATCCTTTACCACGGGGTACAAAAAGGATGGTACCCTCCCCTGATATTCCTGGGGATCGGGGCCATGACGGATTTCTCTGCACTGATATCCAATCCCAAACTGCTTCTTATCGGGGCAGCGGCACAATTCGGGATTTTTGCCGCTTACGCCATATCCCTTTCACTGGGCTTTGAACCGAGTGCTGCCGGTGCCATTGGCATAATTGGAGGCGCTGACGGACCAACGGCCATATTCCTGTCGTCCAGGCTCGCTCCGGATCTTATGGGAGCCATCGCCGTTTCTGCGTATTCCTATATGGCTCTTGTCCCCGTAATCCAGCCTCCCATTATGCGTTTGCTCACCACCAAAAAAGAACGTCTTATCAGAATGAAACCGCCCAGGGCTGTTTCCAAGCTGGAGAAGATCGTATTCCCTATTGTGGGTCTGTTGCTTACCGCATTCATAGTTCCTTCGGGCCTTCCCCTTCTGGGTATGTTGTTTTTTGGCAACCTGCTGAAAGAAAGCGGAGTGACAAGACGCCTGGCGGAAACTGCACGCGGACCGCTGGTGGATATTGTCACCATCCTTATTGGGCTGACAGTAGGCTGTTCCACACAAGCAGACAAATTCCTGCAGCTGGATTCCATTCTCATCTTCGGACTGGGTGCCTTATCTTTTGTTGTAGCTACAACCGCCGGGGTATTATTTGTAAAACTAATGAACCTGTTCCTGAAACAAGGCAACAAGATCAACCCCCTGATAGGCAATTCAGGTGTTTCGGCCGTTCCCGACTCGGCACGTGTATCTGAAAATGTCGGTTTGTCTTACGATCGTTCCAACCACCTGCTGATGCACGCCATGGGACCAAACGTCGCCGGAGTGATAGGCTCGGCAGTTGCGGCAGGAATTTTGCTGGGATTCTTATCTTAAATATTATTGACCATTCAAAAATTATATGGAAAACAAACTGCAAGAACTGACTAACAAGCTTTACCAGGAAGGCGGGCAGAAAAAGAAGCTGCCGAACATAAGGAGCAGGTAGAAAACGAGATCAAGATGGCTTCCCGTCATACCATGTCTTCCCTGAAAAAACAAATAGAAAACCTTGTTGTTCTCAAATCGCTTGAAAGTCCTACCCGGAAAGCCATGGAAGATGATGCATTTATTCAGGATATCATAAAAACCCTGATAAATGCTTTTAAACCTGAAGATGCCGCGTCCATGGATCTGGAACTGGTTCTTCCCAAAGAAAAACAAAAATCATTCACTGAATTCCTAAAATCCCAGACTTCCAAAATCTTTGAAAAAAACCTGAAAGTCACATTCAATCAGGACATGGAAAACGGTTTTATTATTGGACCTGCCGAAGGAGGGTACCAGATACGTTTCTCCGACAAGGATTTCATGGCCCTCTTCAACAAGTACGTTAGTCCAAGGACTCAAGAATTACTTTATGGCGAATAACTATGAATTCATTGTTGCCGGATTGCCACAGCTGGCTTTGGACTTTCAGTCCGGGAGCTTTGATCTGGAAGGGCTGACCGGTACGCTACGCTCTTTGCTGAGTAAAAAAGACAACCGCCAGCTGGACTGGCTCATAAAAGGATTGGAAAGCAAGTACATGCATTCCCGTTTTTACCGTGCGGCAAAGAATTGCAACAATGCTTTCATCAGTGGCTATTTTTCCTTTGATCAGGATATCCGGAACATCATTGCCGCCTACACGGCCAGGGAATACGGTCGGGATATCAAATCCAGCCTGGTAGGTGAGAACCCGATTACAGCGCAATTATCCGTTTCCAAAGCAGAAGATTTTGAGCTGGAGTACCTGACCCCTTATTCGGCTGCATTGCATAAGATCATGCAATTGAAAGATCCCGTGCAAAGGGAACAGAAATCGGACATGCTCCGCTGGGAAAAAGCTACGGAACTGACCACATTTCATTATTTTGATATAGATGTTATACTTGCTTTTTTACTCAAGGCCTCCCTGGTGGCACGTTGGGCAAAACTGGACAAAGAAACAGGAACCAGGTTGTTCAGGGAACTGGTAGAAGAAGTAAAAGGCACATACAAAGCAGAT
>DAOSXZ010000094.1:2764-4413 GCA_035380845.1 Bacteroidales bacterium
CTCGGCCCAGGTTTACGAAAGCACTCGCGGACTGCGTGTGGGAGATCATGTGACCTTTGAAGGACATATGTTGGAAGTTCAACTGGGTCCCGGCCTGCTTTCCAGTAATTACGACGGGCTACAGAATAACCTGGCCACCATGGAAGGTGTATTCCTGAAAAGAGGCGAATATACCGAACCTATTGACAGGGAAGCAAAATGGGATTTCAAGCCCCTGGCAAAAAAAGGGGACACGGTTACTGCCGGGGACTGGCTGGGAGAAGTCATGGAAGGCTGGATGGTCCACAAGATCATGGTGCCTTTCGTCATGACAGATACCTATACCGTACAGGAAATTACTAAAGAAGGCTCCTACACGGTAGACGAAAAAATTGCCTTACTCAAAGACTCCCAAGGGAAAACACACGATGTCACCATGGTGCAAAAATGGCCGGTAAAACGAGCCGTCACCGCTTATAAAGAAAAACCCAGACCCTATAAAGTCCTTGAAACCGGGGTACGGACCATTGACACCTTTAATCCCATGGCCGAGGGTGGGACCGGGTTCATCCCGGGACCGTTCGGTTGCGGAAAGACCGTGCTCCAGCACGCTTTGGCAAAACAAGCCGAGGCCGACATCATTGTGATGGCCGCCTGCGGGGAACGTGCCAATGAAGTGGTGGAAATATTTGCCGAGTTTCCCAAGCTCATAGACCCGCGCACCGGAAGACACCTGATGGACAGGACCACCATCATTTGCAATACGTCCAACATGCCTGTGGCGGCCCGTGAAGCTTCTGTCTATACAGCCATGACCATTTGTGAATATTACCGTGCCATGGGACACAAAGCCCTTTTGCTGGCAGATTCCACTTCCCGCTGGGCACAGGCTTTACGCGAAATGAGTAACCGTATGGAAGAGCTTCCCGGACAGGATGCCTTCCCCATGGACCTTTCGGCCATTATTGCTAATTTTTATGCACGGGCAGGTATTGTAACGCTGAACAACGGGCAGACAGGTTCGGTAACTTTCATAGGAACCGTATCTCCTGCCGGGGGTAATTTGAAAGAACCCGTAACCGAATCCACCCAGAAGGCAACCCGGTGTTTCTACGCTCTGTCTCAGAACCGTGCGGACAGAAAACGTTATCCGGCCGTGGATCCCATGGAAAGTTATTCCAAATACCTGGAATACCCCGAAATTATGAAATACTATACTGAGAAGGTGGGTGAAGACTGGATTGACATGGTTTGGGAAGGAAAGAATTTTGTAAGACGGGGGAAAGAAGCCTACGAGCAGATCAACATTCTGGGAGACGACGGAGTTCCCCTGGATTACCACGTCAGTTATTGGAAATCTGAATTGATTGATTTCATTATCCTTCAACAGGATGCTTTTGACGATGTAGATGCATCTACTCCCATGGAACGTCAGAAATATATGTTTTCCAAAGTAATTGACGTTTGCCGCAGGAACTATGCATTTGAAGATTTTGAAGAATGCTCCACATATTTCAAGAAAATGATCAATATTTTCCGCCAGATGAATTACTCGGAATACGAATCCGAAGATTTCAAACGTTACGAAACCGAAATTGAAGAACTACTGACCCAAGAGGTTCAGGCATAACAATACAAATATGGCACAAGCTTTTCAACGCATATACACA
>DAOSXZ010000095.1:0-4303 GCA_035380845.1 Bacteroidales bacterium
GATCCCAAAGGAATCATTCACCTGTTCCTTACGGGTCACAAACTCACGCCATACGGTCCTGTTAAAAATTTGAGAGGAAAAGGGAAATGGAATGAAAAAAAACCCGGTAGGGTCCGGAATACTTTTTTTCTGAATTTTTACAGGGATTACTATATTCTTCACGTAGAGGAAGATTATTCCACAAGCATAATCAGCGATCAGACCGGGACCAGGCTGCATATTTTGTCACGACGCCCATCCTTATCTGTTGAAGAGGTTTCTTCCATAAGAGATAAGATTCTTTTACTAGGTTATGACCCCGGAGAATTGTGCTGGTCGGAAACTTATTTTTGAAAAAGATCGTTCAACGCATTGAGTTTTTCATCCAGATCGCGACATTTCACCTCATACTGATCTTCTGAAGGTAATTCAGTCCTTCCTCCGTAATAATACTTGATTTTTGGTTCAGTTCCGGAAGGTCTGATAGTTACAACTGTATTATCCGCACAGACAAATTGTAGCACATCGGATCCGGGCAGATTGATCTCATACCTCAGATCACTCACCAGATCTACCGTTTCCCTTTTCTTATAATCATGAAACAAAACGACTTCAGATTCCAAGAGCCGGGACGGGGGATTTTCTCTTAAACGAGCCATGATGGACCTGATCTTCTCCATACCGTCTTTTCCCTTGAGTGTTACTGAAACCATACGTTCTTTAAAAAAGCCGAACCGCAGGTATACTTCCCGCATCAGATCATAAAGCGTTTTTCCTTTAGAGGCTGCCCAACAGGCAACTTCCGCAGTCAAAGCACAAGTTACAACGGCATCTTTGTCCCTTACAAATTGGCCTACATTAAAACCGTAGCTTTCCTCTCCCCCGCATATAAATTCTTTTCTACCCTCGTTGTTGCGGATCACTTCGGCTATGTATTTGAATCCTGTAAGCACATTATAACAGGCAACATCGTAATGGTCGGCTATAGATTGTAAAAGATCACTTGTCACGATCGTCTTGACAATATATTCATTTCCCTTGAGACGTTTTGTATCTTTCCATTTCTCCAATAAATAGTATGTCAAGAGGGCTGCTGTCTGATTCCCGTTCAGTAACTCAATCTGACCGGCAGGATTCCTGACAGCTATCCCTACCCTGTCAGCGTCAGGGTCAGTAGCCATGACCAATTGGGCTCCTGTCTGCTCCGCTTTTTCAATAGCCAGTTTTAAGGCAGCCGGCTCTTCCGGGTTCGGAGAAACAACAGTAGGAAATAACCCGTCTGTCACATCCTGCTCGGGAACGTGAAAAACATTTGTAAAGCCCAATCTTGAAAGAGCTTCAGGTACCAAATGTACACCTGTCCCGTGAAGTGGCGTATAAACCATTTTCAGATCACTGAATGCTTCTATAGCTTGAGGACTTAAATTTATAAGGCTTAAAATGGCATCCAGATATAACGTATCTTCTTCTTCACCCAGCATTACAATTTTTCCCTTTCCCCCGGAAAATTTTACCATGGAAGGTGAAGATATTTTTTGCACTTCCTCAATAATCATGGCATCCCGGGGTGCCACCACCTGTGCCCCGTCATTGCCGTATACTTTATATCCGTTGTATTCTTTGGGATTATGACTTGCCGTGATCATTACGCCGATATGGCATTTATGCTCCCTGACCGTAAAACTCAGTTGGGGCGTAGGCCTGAGAGAATCAAAAAGGAATACTGTAAAATCATTGGCGGCTAAAACCTCAGCAGTGATCCTGGCAAATTCCGGGGACTGATTTCTGCAATCATACGCAATGGCCGCTTTATAGGGTCCGGTTTCGTTCTTTTTTACAAAATCCGCCAATCCCTGTGTAACCATACCCACAGTATAACGGTTCATACGGTTTGTTCCGACCCCCATTATACCACGTAACCCTCCTGTCCCGAATTCCAGGTTTTTATAGAACGAATCTTCCAATGTTACAGGATCTTCTTTCATCAGCCTGAGTACTTCGTTACGTGTTTGCTCATCAAAGGACGGGCCCATCCATTCTCTGGCCTTTTCCATAATGTTCTGTTCCATATTTTTTCAAATTATATTTTCTATTCCTTCCTGCCAGTGGGGAACATTGACCCCGGGCAAGTGACTAATTTTCTGCGAACTCATGACGGTATAAACCGGTCTGGGGGCCCCTTCAGTGTAGCCGGTTACTACCGGCAACACGGGAACCGGAACAAAAGCGGAATCCATTTTCCGGATCATATCCCGCACTTTCAATGCAAAAACATACCGGCTGCAACCTCCTCCTGAATTGGTATAATGAAACAATCCTGATTCAACCCGGTTTCTCATGAGACTGAATAAAGCATTTACAAGATCCGGAGCATATGTTGGCGAATTTTTCTGTAATGCATCTACGTACAAGGGCCCGGATTGGTTTCTGAGCAAACCGGGAACGGCAGCCAGAAAATTGCGCGAATACCGGGAATACACCCAACTGGTACGGACTACAATACCCCTTGCATAGGCCAGAGCCTTCAGCTCCCCTGCTCTTTTTGATGCCCCGTATACATTTACCGGGGCAGTCAGGTCTTCTTCTGTATATGGAGTGGTTTTCTGCCCGTCAAACACATAATCCGTTGATAAATGGATCAGTACGGTCCGGTTTTTTTCACATGCTTTTATCATTCCCTCCAGACAATTTGCATTCAGCAGGTATGCAGCACCCGGACTTTCTTCCGCTTTGTCAACGTGGGTAAAGGCAGCCGTATTGATAACATAATCCGGTTTTTCATGCATGAAACAAGACATTAAAGCATGGGGATCCGTGATATCCAGCTGTTCCCGTGAAAAAGCCGCCAAT
This sequence comes from Bacteroidales bacterium, assembly GCA_035380845.1. GTDB lineage: Bacteria > Bacteroidota > Bacteroidia > Bacteroidales > UBA932 > DMER64. Next base: position 2,830 of record DAOSXZ010000095.1, read on the forward strand.
GTAATGTCAGCCTTATCAACAGCCATTTTACGCACTATTGAACCTACACCGCCTGATGCTCCTGTGAGAACCACTTTCATAATGACAAAGATATTAAAAATGAACCGCAAAGGTACCCGGCACTTTGCTTATCTTTGCAGAAGAATGCCCGACGTACGGAAAGATTATACAAAACACATGACCCTTCTCCTGGCCGTTTCACTACTGCTCAGGTGTATAATCGCTGCCATAACAGAACTGGGAAACGACGAGGTCTATTACTGGACTTATGCCGCATTCCCGGACTGGAGTCATTTTGATCATCCTCCCATGGTAGGGTGGATCATACAATTGTTCACTTTCAACCTGCATTGGGATTCTGCCTTTGCTCTCCGCCTGCCGGCCCTGATCCTGGGAACATTCAATACATGGATGATATACCGCCTGGGAATTTTCTTGAAAAATCCCCGAACAGGCTGGTATGCAGCGCTGTTGCATACGGGATCATTATATGCAACAATCCTGGCCGGAACCTTTATCCTGCCGGATACTCCCCTGGGTACTTTTTACCTGCTTTCGCTGTTTTTCATGTTCAAGGCTTGCGGGCTGGGATCACAACAGGAAAGAAAAGGCCCGGAACCTGTCTTGTTCATACCTGCAGGAATCTTCACGGGATCGGCCATGCTCAGTAAATACACCGGTGTTTTTCTATGGGCGGGAACGTTTCTTTTTGTGCTTTTTTACCGGAGAAGTCTTTTTAAAAACCTGTATTTCTGGCTGGGGATCCTGGTTTCCATAATGCTGTTTTTACCGGTTATCCTATGGAACCTGACTCAGGACTATTCCAGTTTCGCATTTCATTCCGAACGTATATCCTTTTTTGGAGAAGGCATCAAACCCTTCCTGCTGGGAAGGGAAATCATAGGTGGTTTTTTGTATAACAATCCGGTAAATTATATACTTATCATCTGGGCCATTTTGGTTGTTCGCCCTTTTACAGCAGGTTTAAAACGGATGATCCTTTTACAATCCATTCCTCTGATAGCCACCTTTCTGTTTTTTTCATTGTTCAGGGAAACACTTCCCCATTGGAGCGCTCCGGCTTTCTATCCCCTTATCCTTGTTGCTGCAGCCGCCTTAGATACACGTTCTTTGGCACGGCCGGCAAAGGTATCCGTTGCGTTTCTGACCTCGGTCGTTTTCCTGGGTGTAATACAAATACAGACAGGGTTCATACCTCTTACGCCTCCTCCTGCTGCAACAGAAGAGTCCGGGGAAGACATACTTAAAGAACTCGGCCGGAAAGATTTTACCCTGGATATGTACGGATGGAAACAGCTGGGAGATCATTTTGATGTGGTATACCGGCAACAGGAAGCTCTCTATTTACAAACCGGAGGGAAACAAGGGATGCCACAGAAAAGTGCCATTCTGGCACACCGCTGGTTCCCGGCTGCACATCTGGATTATTATGTAGCCCGGCCAGCCGGTACGG
>DAOSXZ010000096.1:0-4252 GCA_035380845.1 Bacteroidales bacterium
ACAGGCTATTGAAAAGAAAACCAGGATTGACAGAAGTGTGGCTGCTTTTGTGGCTGAAGGCATGCGTACCTGGGCCATGGAACGCGGTGTCACGCATTACACACACTGGTTTCATCCCCTGAGTGAGACAACGGCAGAAAAGCATGAAGCATTCATAAAACCTTACTCTAACGGCTGTGCCATAGAACAATTCATGGGAGATTCCCTCATCCAGCAGGAACCCGACGCATCCAGTTTCCCGAGCGGTGGTTTACGGAACACTTTTGAAGCCCGCGGCTATACTGCCTGGGACCCCAGTTCACCGGCTTTTATCATGGAGCAGACCTTGTGTATTCCTACCATCTTTGTGTCTTACACAGGAGATGCACTGGATATCAAAACACCGCACCTGAAATCCTTACGGGCTCTGGACAACGCCGCTACAGATGTGGCCTACGGCATTGAACAGGAGTATTTTGTGGTGGATCTTTCACTCTACCGTGCCCGGCCGGATCTGATGCTTTGCGACCGCACATTGCAGGGACACACCGCAGCTAAAGACCAACAACTTGAAGATCATTATTTTGGAAATATTCCTTCCCGGGTAATGGCTTTCATGAAAGATTTTGAAACAGAAGCTTATAAACTGGGCGTATATATAAAAACCCGTCATAACGAGGTAGCTCCCAACCAGTTTGAATTTGCACCCTACCATGAAGAAGCCAACCTGGCCATTGATCACAACCAGATGATCATGATGGTTATGCGCAAACTGGCTAAAAAACACAACCTGAAAGTCATATTTCACGAAAAACCGTACGACGGGATCAACGGTTCCGGCAAGCACTGCAACTGGAGCCTGTGCACCAACAAAGGGGTCAATGTTTTTTCCCCGGGCAAAACACCCCAGGACAATCTGCAATTCCTGAGCTTTATAGCATGTACCCTGAAAGCCGTCTACGAGCACCATTTTTTGATCATGTCCACCGTCGCATCGCTGAGCAACTCTTACCGTCTGGGCGGCTCCGAAGCACCTCCTGCCGTGCTTTCCATGTTCATGGGGAGCACCCTTGCCGAGTTGTTGGACCTGATAGAGAAAGGCAGCACACAGAGCAAAAAGGACATGGAGCAGGCACGGATGGAGATCGTGGGAATGGTTCCCGATATTTTCCCGGACAATACCGACCGAAACCGTACCTCTCCGTTCGCTTTTACCGGGAACCGGTTTGAATTCCGGGCCATAGGCTCCTCGGCAAACTGTGCCTCTTCCATGCTGTTTCTGAACACGGCTGTAGCCCAACAGTTGAAAAATTTTAAAACACTGGTGGACAAAGAACTGAATTCGGGATTGAAACTGGAAGATGCATTGATGAAGGTGATCCGGAAATTTGTCAAAGAGTCCAGTGATATCCGCTTTGAGGGGAACGGTTACAGCACCCAATGGCAGACAGAAGCAGCACAGCGGGGATTGCGGGGGATAAAGGATGTACCTGCCTCTTACAAATCGTTGCTGGAATCCAAAACCGTCAAGCTGATGGAAGAAACCCGGGTGATGAACCGCAGGGAACTGGAAGCCCGGTTTGAGGTCAAAAATGAAATGTATGTCAAAAAGCTCCAGATAGAAGCCCGCGTTCTGGGAGATCTGAGCATCAACCATTTTGTACCTACTGCCATCCGTCATGAAAATTTGCTGCTGGAAAATGTACGGTGTCTGAAAGAAGTTTTCCCCCAGGAAGAATACGAACTGCTGGTTTCCACACAATTAAAAGCCATTAGAAAAACAGCAGGTTATGTGAATGACCTTCGCAATCTGGTGCATTTGCTGATAGAAGCACGCAAAAAGGCCAACAGGCTGGAATCGTTGCATAAAAAAGCGGCTGCTTACGCCAAAGACGTTTTACCCCTTATGGATCAGATCCGGCATTGTGCCGATCACCTGGAAATGATTGTGGACGATGAACTTTGGCCGCTGCCCAAATACAGGGAGCTGTTATTCCTGCGTTAATCGTTTTTTTTACGATATTTGTCAGGATTAATTATGCATTTTTACCATGAATGACCTGGAAGCCGGGAAGTACAGCAAACGGGGAGTATCTTCTTCAAAAAACGAGGTACACAGTGCCTTGCAAGGATCTGACAAGGGCCTGTTTCCGGGAGCATTCTGTAAAATAATCCCTGATATTCTCACCGGTGATCCGCAATACTGTCTGGTAATGCATGCAGACGGGGCAGGAACTAAATCCTCCCTGGCTTATTGCTATTGGAAAGATACCGGGGATCCGGGTATTTGGAAAGGGATCGCCCAGGATGCCATAGTGATGAACCTGGATGATTTATTGTGCGTGGGAGTAACCTCTGACATTCTTTTAAGCTCTACCATAGGTCGCAATAAAAGGTTGATCCCGGCAGAGGTGATAAAGGATTTGATCCAGGGAAGCCGGGAATTCTGCGAGCGTATGACAGCATTGGGGATCCGCATGGAACTTACCGGCGGAGAAACCGCAGATGTAGGAGACTTGGTAAGGACCGTTATCGTAGACAGTACTGTTTGTGCCCGGATCCGGAGGGATCTTGTGATAGATAACTGCCGGATTCGGCCGGGAGATGTTATTGTGGGACTGGCTTCATTTGGACAAACCACTTACGAAGACACTTACAACGGGGGCATGGGAAGCAACGGACTGACCAGCGCCCGGCACGATGTTTTTGATCAAACTGTAGCCGCTGCTTTCCCGGAAAGTTACGACCAGGGCATTCCGTCTGAATATGCGTATTCCGGTACCCAAAAACTTTCGGACATTGAATCCGAGACAGGCCTTACTTACGGCCAACTGGTCCTGTCCCCTACCCGTACGTATGCCCCCGTGATCAAAGATATATTGGATACACACCGGAATTCCGTGCACGGTATGATTCACTGTTCCGGGGGAGGACAGACCAAAATTCTCCATTTTATTGACGATCTTCATATAATAAAGGATAATCTTTTTCCCGTTCCTCCGCTATTCAGGGAAATCCGGAGGATCAGCGGTACTTCATGGAAAGAGATGTACACGGTGTTCAATATGGGACACCGCATGGAATTGTATGTACCCGCAGATGCAGCTCCCATTATGATAGAAAAGGCCGCGGCTTACGGGCTGGAAGCGCGCGTTGTCGGGAAAGTGGAACCTTTGAAAGGGCGCCGGGTAACCCTAAAAAATGAACATGGCACATTCACGTACAATAAATAAGTTTTTCGTAACCGGTAAGACGGGTGTACTGATTATCCTCGGCAGCTTCTTATGGCTGACACAAGGATGCGGGAACGCCGGTGAAGATGAGCCCAAACGATTGCCGGTGATCAATGAAATTCTGAACGACACCAATTCCGCGTGGCATCTGGATCCCGCATCTTTTCCCGAGCACAGGGAAGTGCTGCCGATTGGCATATTTGGCACGGAAAAGGATGATATAACTGCGGTTGAAGTCCTATTGGGCTTTGATCAGTTTGATAACATTACGGGCAACCCGGGCAGTGACGGGATCAGTGATTTTGCCGGTGAATATTTCGATTTTTTTTGCCCGCCCGCGGCAAAGGCTCCGGTGCGAGACTCGGCCCGTATTGAAACTATAAAAAACATGTCGGAGCTCTTTCGCACAAATGGCGACAGGCCTCCGGTCAAAGCGCTGGTGGTTGCCGGGGATCCTGCCTCGGTCATGGCTTTTGAAGATATTCAGGAACTGATCCGGGCCGGGAATCTGGGAGTTGTTGCCATAAGTATTTTACAGGCAGGGATTGACAAGACGCTGGACAATGTACGCCGGTTCCATTCGGAAAGAAACAAACGCGTTACGGTAGGTGTGATCGCTTCTGAAAGCAGCCTGGAACTTAAAGCCTATGAACGCCTTAACGAAGAAGTGGAAGTTGTATACCAGGGTTTTACACCAGACAGCCTTCCTTCTTTAAATAATCCGCTTTATCCCCTGGACAGGAACCTGATAAGGGCTTACCATTTTGATTATTCCAGATCCGGTATGAATTACAGAGGTTCCCGGTACAATCCCGGTGTCATGGAGGTTAATTCCACTGAAAATGCGATCCGTTATGCAGTAACTTCACTTGTCAGCCAATTGTTATTGGGAAGCCATCCGCCTTTGAAATACATTCTGACCGGAGAGAACACGTTTTCACGTTATCCGGGAATTATCAGGGAACAGCTTACGTTTTTAAGGAACTTCAGGCAAAACAACCGTTACATATACAGACATCTTATTGATCCGGAAGTGGTTC
>DAOSXZ010000097.1:0-4191 GCA_035380845.1 Bacteroidales bacterium
CTTGTTCCAATTGCAGGATGTCTGCGTAGATCTTGCACAGGTCTTCTTCCAGCTTATTTGCCGGGGCCACGTAAGGATGCTCCCGTATCATTTCCGGCAAGGGCAGCAGTTTCCGGTTGACCTTTCCGTTGGGTGTCAGCGGGAAGGTTTTCATTTCCACAAAGGCCGAGGGAACCATATATTCGGTCAGCGAAGCGCTCAGGTATGCTTTCAGCTCTTCAGGATCCACTTTCCCGAAAGGTTCCACCACGTAATACCCTACCAGCTGTTGGGCTCCCCCGAATTCCCTGACATCGGCTACCGCGGAAGCAATGCCTTTGTATTTGGCCATAAGGGTTTCAATCTCGCCCAGTTCAATACGGAATCCGCGCAATTTGATCTGGCTGTCTATACGGCCCATGTATTCTATCTCTCCTTTTCCATTCCAGCGTACAAGATCCCCGGTGCGGTACAGAATAGCATCGTCTTCCGATTGGGCATAGGGATTCGGAATGAAACGCTCCCCGGTCAGGTCTTCCCTTTTCCAGTATCCCAGTGCCGTCTGACGGCCTGCCAGGCACAATTCTCCGGGTATGCCGGGAGGCAACAATTGCTGTCGGGAATCCAGCACGTAAGACCAGGTGTTGGGAACGGGTTTCCCGATGGGTATATTTTCGGTGTCTTTGTCCTGGTCTACTTTGTGGTAACTGGAACATACGGTAAATTCGGTAGGACCGTAACCGTTGATTATTTGTACGTTACGCTTCTTTACCGGAACCATTTTCTCACCACCCATGATAATGTACCTCAGAGGCAGTTCAAACTGGTTGACCATTTCCAATCCAAATTGGGTACTGAACGTTCCCCCGGTGATGTGGTTGTCAACCGTGTATTGGTACAATTCCATCATATTCTGACGGATGTCCTCGTACAAAATATGTACCGATGCTCCCCCGGCCAGCGGGCAGAACAGATCGTCCACCGAGGCATCAAAGCTGAAACTGGGATGACAAACGTTGGCATCCTGCGGGGTGATTTCCAGGTCGTGCAACTGCCAGTGAACTTTGGCTGCCAGTGAGAGGTGACGGATCATCACTCCCTTGGGCTTGCCGGTTGAACCGGAGGTGTAAATCATATAGGCAATATCTTCCGGTTTAGGAGGCTGCACGCTCAAGGTGCGTTTTTTTTCAAAGTCAAATTCATCTATGAAAAGGACGCTGTCCACATGAAAATCACCTTCCTTCTTTTTGGATTCATAGATTTTCCTTTCTGTGATCAGCACTTTGGATTCACTGTTTTCCAGCATATAAAGCAACCGGTCGTTGGGGTATTCACTGTCCATGGGAACGTATGCCCCGCCGGCTTTCTGAATGGCTACTATACTGACCACGTATTCTTTGCGACGGGACATCATCACTGCCACAAAAGCACCCGGAACCACCCCCATGGCAGCAAGTTCTGCCGCCAGGCGGTCTGAATACCGGTCCAGGGTTTCGTATGCAAGGGATCCGTTCTTGTCTGCCACGGCTTTGTTTTGCGGATATTTGCGGGCATTTTCCCGGAACAGGTCAATAAAGGTTTTGGATGTATCGTACGGCAAACGTACACCTTGCGAAAAGTCCAGTACCTGTTGCCTTACGGCCGGTTCCATAAGTGTGAGTCCCGTAGTCAGCGTATCCGGATGCAAGGCAGCATCAGAGGCTATGTTTTTATACAGTTCCGCAAAACGCACCACGTCTTCCCGGGCGTATTTACCGGCATCGTATTGTACGGATAAACTGTAACCGGTGCCTGCGGGCTCTACCACCACTCCAAAAGGAAATTTAGCCGCTTCCAGGTCCAGGTATATGATATCCAGGAGCTTGTTGTCCACGCTCATTTCAATGCCCAATCCTCCTTCGTACACGTAATTGATCTGGGGCACAATCCCGTATTTATCCACCATTTTGGTGAACGGAAAGATCTCGTGTTCCATGGTGCTGAACATCTGTTCCTGAGTGTCTTTGGCAAATTCAATGAAAGGCCGGGGTCTCATATCCGTTTTCACGGGCAGTGTTTTAACAAACATCCCCACGGTCCGGGCCAATTGCGAATCGGCCCTTCCGCCGGAAGAAACGGTCAATACTACCTGTTCTTCGCGCGTATAGCGCTGTACGGTTTGTGACAAGGCGGAAAGGAAAAATGTATTGGCGGTCAGGCCGTAATCCCGGCAGAAGGCATTGATGACCTCTCCTGGAACGGTTTGGCTGTAATCTCCGGTTTCCTTTCCTTCCGGCACTTTGGGCGAAGGCGGGATCACGGACATGGTGCACTCGCCCCCGGTCAGGGCATTAAAATATTCTTCGGCCTGCCGGTATGCGGGGGATTGCAGGGCTTCCTGCTCGTACAGGGATACATCGAAGGCAGTGACCAACTCGCCAAGAAGTTCTTTTCCTTCCAGGACTTGCTTCAAATCCTGCATGAAAATGCCCATGGAGGCACCGTCAAAGGCAATGTGGTGAAAATCCATGAGCAGGTATACGGAAGACTGCGTCGTGTATATTTCAAAGCGGTAAAGGTCGTCGTTGAACAGGTCAAAAGGCTGCACGAATTGCGTCATGACAGACTTCATCTTGTCTTCATCGGCACTATGTACCAGTATTTCAGTGGGCTGATTGTCACGGCGATGCTGCATGATTTCGCCTTTTTGGATTACCAGGCGTGTTTTCAGGTAACTGTGCGTTTCCATGACTTTTGCCAGGGCTTCTTTCAGGCGGGCAGGATCCGGTGTGTTGGGATCATCGCTGCGAATGGCTACCGGAATGTTGTATTGCAAGGCTTCCCGGGCTTTTTCCCAGTCATAGTAAATACCTTTCTGGGTTTCCGTCAGGGGGTAATATTCCTGTGCGGGATAGGTTTTGATCCCGGGTGCGGCAGGTTCTACACCTTCAGCAGTCAACTGGCGTGCAAGCAACCGTATGGTTTTGAGTTTCAAAATGTCTTTGGTAGGCAAATTGATGTCCTTTTTTTGTTTGACTACCACAGAAAAACGGATGGCCAGCAGCGAGGTCAGGCCTATGGACAACAAGTTGGTGGTTACCCCGAATTCATCTGTCTGCAGGATTTCGGCTACGATCGCAAAGAGGTCTTTTTCCATGATGGTTTGCGGAGGAATGATCTCTTTTAGTGTCAGGTGCGGGATGGGAAGTTTTTTGCGGTCCACCTTGCCGTTGGGAGTCATAGGGAAAGCCTTCAGTTTGAGTAAAGCCGAGGGGACCATGTAGTCCGTCAGGCTGGCGCGCAGATGTTCCAGCAGTGCTTCCTCGGAAATTTCCGCATCCCCTTCCGTTTGGTAATAGGCGCACAACTGTTGGGCTCCCCCGAATTCTTTCACATCGGCAACGGCGGATACAATGCCGGGGAATTTTGACAGCACGGTTTCAATTTCACCCAGTTCTATGCGGAATCCGCGCAATTTTACCTGGGTGTCTATACGTCCCAGGTATTCCAGAAGCCCGTCGTCGCGCCAGCGAACCAAATCCCCTGTACGGTATAGCTTCTGATTGATGGTCCCGGTTGCGTACGGATTGGGCAGGAAACGTTCTGCCGTGATATCTTCCCGCAACCAGTATCCCAGTGCAATCTGGGGTCCGGCCAGGCACAATTCTCCGGCTACACCGGCCGGGAGCAATTGCTGTTTGTCGTCAAGCACGTAAGACCAGGAATTGGGAACAGGTCGTCCTATGGGAATATTCCCGGTGTCTTTGTCCTGATCAAGTATGTGGTAATCGGAACATACGGTGAATTCGGTAGGTCCGTATCCGTTGATGATCTTCAGGTTTCTCTTTTTTACGGGGAACATTTTCTCACCGCCCACCAGCATGTATTTCATGGGAAGTTCAAACTGGTTGATCATTTCCAGTCCAAACTGGGTACTGAAGGTGCCACCGGTAATATGGTTTTGGATCATGTAATCGTACAGCATGACCATGTCCTGGCGCATTTCAGAAGGGATCACATGTACGCAGGCCCCGGCAGACAAAGGAGGGAATATATCGTGTACAGAGGCGTCAAAACTGAAACTGGCGTGGCAAATGTTGTTGTCCCCGGGAACAATATCCATGTCACCGGCATGTGCCGTGCTCATGGCCACCAGTCCCCGGTGGCTTATCATAACGCCTTTGGGCTTCCCGGTGGATCCCGATGTATAGATCATGTAGGCCAGGTTATCCG